>JAUSCK010000020.1 GCA_030651035.1 Elusimicrobiota bacterium | reverse complement strand
TGAGAACTGTGAAAGCTGCCATTACCTCGGGCAGCTGGGAGCGCTCGACGCCGGGTCCCGCTCCATGGTGGTAAACAGTTCGTACGGCTGGTCAGCCTCGCTGAAATAAGCCCATCCCCCCCATACTTAGTCAAAAAAATCCCCGGCTATGCCGGGGATTTTTTATCCGCGATGCTTCGCTTAATTTCCGTTCTGCGGAAATTGCTGCTGTACCGACATCGCCAGCGCGGCTATGATGGCCACCAGTTTCTTGGGGTAAACCTTGGTATCCACTTCGCCGTTGATCCCGCGGCGGTCTATCATAAGGCGCAGGCCCTGCTCGCTCACCGAAAAGGCGCCGCCGCCGAAGGTGTCGCGCATATCCAGCTTTACCTTGACCATTTCCGGGGTGTTCCCCTTTACATAGACCTCGCCTTCCAGCGTGTAGGTGCCGCCCCATTCTTCCAGCTTGAGGTTGGAGCGGGACGAGCGGTATTCATAGGTATCGGAGAAGAAATGGCTGATGCTGCCGTTTTCCCTGTCGTTGTCGACTTCTATTTCCGCGTCGAAGTAGTCGTTGAAAGCCTTGCGCAGCCCCACTTTTATGCCCGAGAACGGGTCGGAGGCTTCCACGGTGTTCCAGCCCATGGAGGGGCGTATCGAAAGCCATATTCGCTGAACGTCCCTGCTGGCGCTTTTCTGGGCGGGCATCTTGTCCACCTGCGCGGTCAGCGCCAGCGTAACTATGGCCGCCATGGCTTTCTTGGAGTATTCTTTGTCGTCGTAGCTGCCGTTGATGCTGGTGCAGCTGACGCTCATGTTCATACCCATGCCGCTCACATTGTAGGAATAGCCATCAAACACCTTGAAAAGGGTGAGGTTTATGAACTTGGTCTGGTTGTCATCCCCGGTGACGCTGCCGGAGATATTAAAATTTCCGCCCCACTCGTTCATATTGAGGTTCGTTCCTGAGCCGGAAAGGCTGAAGCCGCTGCCGAACTTGTTGATGCTGAGCCATTCGCTCTTCATGTCCACGCGGACATCCGCGTTGAACATGGTGTCGAATACTTTGCGCACGCGCACCTCTATCCCGGCTGAGTAATCGTTGGCCTGGGCTTCCTTCCAGGAAGGGTTGGAGAACACGCTCATCCAGAGGTTCTGGTACTGCTTTTCAGCGGAGACAGCCGGAGCGGCCGCCGGAACTGTTATTTCCGCGGCTTTAATGTCAGCTGAGCCAAGGGTCTGGAGCTCAAAGGCGTATGAGGATGAAGAGAGGGCTATGAACACCGCGGCGAGTAGAATTTGTTTCATTACTTATAACCTCCTGCGACAGTTAGTGATAAGTAAATTATAGCGCAAAACCCGCCGCAGCGCATGAGACTTTAGGTAACAAATTTACTGGGCCAAAAGGCCTATGCACCGGAGCCTAGCTTCCTTCCCAGCTTTTCCGCCAGGCTGGCGTCCCAGGCCGGGAGCCGCTGTTTTTCCTCCGTCGCCGCCAGCCCTATATAAAGCGTTCCGGCGGACGCCGCCCCGAAAGTCCCGGCTATGCCCTTAAGGGCGCGCAGCGCCCCGGTAGCAGCGCGGCCGAGCAGCGAGGGCATAGCCGAAGAAGTTATCAGGACGGCTTTTTTAGCCTGTTTTTTCAGGCGCATCGCCGGGGTTTTAGCGCCCCAGGGCCAGTAGGCGTAAGGCACAAGCCTCTCCATGAAGCGCCTGGTAACGGCGGTCACATTAAAGAAATTGACCGGGGCGGCTATTATCAGCCCGTCGGCCCCCTCGGCCAGGTCCAGCAGGCCGGCCATCCCGTCGTCCTGGACGCAGGCGCCGCGCTTTTCACCCGGCTCCTGGGTGCAGGAGCGGCAGTTGAGACAGAACTCCACGGGCTTTTCCGAGAGGAAGACCGTAGAGGTTTCGGCCCCGGCGGCGCGGGCCCCGGCGCAGGCCGCCTCGACCGCCTGGTCTATGATGCCGCCGCGCCTGTAGCTGCCGTTTATCGCGAGTATTTTAATTGCCATAAAGTCATTTTACTGGAAATACCGGTGACAGCTTATAGGGAAAGACCGCAGGGCTTTTTATCCGCGCTCAGCGGGCCGCGATGTACACCGCGATGGCGGCGTAGTGGCAGGCGCTTCCGGCCAGGACGAACAGGTGCCACAGGGAGTGGAAATACCTGGTGGTTTTCCCCAGTGCGAGGAAGATGGTCCCGGCCGAGTAGAACAGCAGCCCCGCGACGAGGAGGCGCAGCATGTTCAGCGGCGCGACCTGGTACAGTTCGCGGAACGAGATCACGGCCAGGATGCCCAGGGCGGCGTAGGCGAACTTGGCCCGGCGGGACAGGTCCCGGCGGCGCAGAACGAAAGCGGCTCCGGCAAAAGCCATTATCCACATCGCGGGAAGCAGCGCCCACCACCAGCCGCGGCTTAAAAACCCGACCGCGAACGGGGTAAAGGAGCCGGCTATCATGAAGAAAATACTGACCTGGTCAAAAGTCCGGAAAAAGCGCCGCCGGTTAATGTCGTGGAAAGCGTGCGACAGCGTGGACGCGGCATACAGCGTTACCAGGGTCAGGCAGTAAACGCCGCAGGCCAGGGAGATGCGCTGATTGCCGGCCGCGAGGACGGAGCGCAGCAGAAAAGGCGCCGCGGCAAGGCTCAGGAGGAGCCCGAAGCCGTGCGTCGCCAGGTTCGCTTTTTCATCAGCCGGCCGCGCCATGCTGCTCATATCAGTCCGTCCTCGATAATTCCGGGGTCAGTATGCATATCTCAATGCCGCAGAGTTGCGACTATCTCCCGCTGTAGCGCCCGCTCTTCATTGTATCAAAGTAAGCGACCTCCGGCCCGGTCAGGAAACGGGGGGTGAAGTTAAGCGCCCTGATGCAGTCCAGGATATAGAACAGGGCGGTAAGCACTTCGTTGACCGCCCCCATCTCCCCCCTCCCGCCCAAAGCAGCGGGCCCGCAGTAAAGGGCCTGGTCAGGCGACAGGATATTCTCCAGAATAAAATTCTCGCCGTAATGGGCCAGGCGGCCGGCGTTATGCGCCGAGAGCCCCGCCGAAGGCTTCACGCCGGGATAGGGAGGCAGGGAAAGCCCGCGGCGTATGGTCTCGTTGACGCGCTCGTTAAGCTCCAGCGCCCCCTCCGTCCCGGCGTGCGCCGCCGCGAGGCCGTGGTTGGCGAGGAAAAAAACCTGCGGCCCGGAGGCCCGCGCCCTGTCGTTTATAGCCGAGCAGAGCTGCGGCCCGGGGGACTTGTACGGGATGAACTCCGCGCCCGGGAACATTTCCCGCCCCAGGGCGTGCCCCTCGGCGCTCATATTGAGGATATTGGCGTAAACAGAGTGCGTGTGTATGACCACGGTGTTCAGCAGCGCGTGAAAGCCGGTCTCTACCGAGGGCCTGGCCGGCTTCACGCCTTTCACCGGCAGGGCCTGCGCGCAGATAAATTCGGAGAACTCGTTCTCCCCGCCGGGGCCCGAAGCTATGCGGCGGCGTATATTGCCGTAATTCACCAGCGCGTAGCCGCCGGCGGGGGTGACGTCCTTCAGCTGCACTCCGGAGGCCTTCACCAGCATGCGCTCGGCGCCGAGTTTAATGGAAACATTGCCCCCGCCCCCCTGCGTAAGGTCGGGGCGCGAGCCGGCCGCGCGGGCGGCGCGGGCCAGCAGCCGGGGGGCATTGTCGAGTTCAGGGTCAAAAGGCATTATTTTTTTGACCTCGGATGCGCCTTGTCGTAGACTTCCTTCAGGCGCTCGAGCGAAACATGCGTGTAGATCTCCGTGGTCTGCAGATTCTTGTGGCCCAGCATCTCCTGCACGGACTTCAGGTCGCAGCCGTGGTCCAGCAGGTGAGTGGCGAAGGAATGCCGCACCGAATGCGGGTTCATCGGCCTGGCGAACCTGGCCCGCCTGGCCATCCTCTTGAAGATAAGCGCTATGCCGGCCCCGGTCAGGCGCGTGTTCTTATAGTTTAAAAAAAGCGGCAGCCCGTGGGCCAGCGGCTTGGGCCTGGTCCCCAGGTATTCCCTTATGGCGGCCAGGGCCTTGTCACCCACCGGCACAAGCCGCTCGCGCGAGCCTTTGCCCATCACGCGGGCGAAGCCGGAAAACAGGTCCAGGTCGCCTATGTTAAGGCCGGCCGCCTC
Organism: Elusimicrobiota bacterium; assembly: GCA_030651035.1. Taxonomy (GTDB): domain Bacteria; phylum Elusimicrobiota; class Elusimicrobia; order Elusimicrobiales; family UBA9959; genus UBA9959. Next base: position 23,640 of record JAUSCK010000020.1, on the reverse strand, counting down.
CGAGCGGCGCAGGCCGCTGGAGTAGACCAATTCGAAAATGGCGTAGTCCCGCAGTGCGAAGTAGTAGTTATTTTCCCTGGCGTTCACTTCCTCGGGGCGGTTATGGTCCTGCAGCCTGCCGACCTCGCCCTCGGTCAGGAACCGGGGCAGGCGTTTCTCCTTCTTGGGAATGGTGATCAGGTCGAAGGGGTCCGTCTCCAGCTGACCCGTCTCCAGCAGGTAATGGATGAACGAGCGCACGGCCGAGATCTTGCGCAGCAGCGTATTGCGGGAAACCTTCCGGCCGCTTATAAAGGCTATGTAGCCGCGCATCAGCAGGCGGTCCAGCGCGGCGGGCGGGCCGGCCATAGCCCCGGCGTAAGCCAGGAATTCACCCAGGTCGAACTGGTAGGCCTTTGTGGTGTTGCGGGCGAAGTTGCGCTGCGCCTTAAGGTGCAGCAGGAATTGGTCCACCAGCAGTTTCATTTTAAAGTTATTACGACTTAAAGTAACGTCTCAGGACGGATTTCTTTATATTCACCGCAGAGGCGCAGAGGTCGCAGAGTTCAGAAGAAGAAAATACTAATTCGTATTTCTACTCCAACTCACTCTGTTCTCTGCGACCTCTGCGCCTCCGCGGTGAAATCCCCTCTTTAAACCGGCTTGGGCCTGGAGTTAACCAGCCTCTCAACCTCTTCCGGCGTGGGCTGCTCTATGTTGCGGCACTTCGGAAAGCCCGAGCAAGCCAGGAAGTAGCCGCGCGCGCTTTTACGCAGCAGCATCGCGTTCTTGTTGCACTTCGTGCAGGTCTTCTCCGTCTTTATCGGCGAGAAGTACTCCTGCTTGTTGCCTTCCTTGTCCAGCGGCACCTTGCCTTTGCATTTGGGAAAGCGCGAGCAGGACAGATATTTGCCGAAGCGGCTTTCGCGCTGCACCATGGGGCTGAGGCAGAGCGGGCACTTCTCGTCGGTCTTGATCACGTTCGGGCGCGACTTGCTCATGTCCTTTTCGGCCGTGGCGAGGTCCGCGGCGAACGGAGTGTAGAAATCGCCCATGAACTTCACCCAGTCCATGTTGCCGTCGGCTATATCGTCCAGCTTGTCCTCGATGGACGCCGTGTAGGAGATCTCCATGATCTCCTTGAAGAAATCCTTCAGCTTCTCCGTGACCAGGGCGCCCAGCTCGGTGATCAGGAGCTTGCGGTCCTTCTCCCGGTTGATATAGCCGCGCTCCACGACGTTCTTGATGATGACCGCGTAGGTGGAAGGCCGGCCTATGCCGTGCTTTTCCAGCGTCTTGATGATGCTGGCTTCGTTATAGTTCGGCGGCGAGCTGGTCTTGTGCGCCTTGGTGGTGACGTCCTTGAGGGTGACGATATCCCCCTCCTTGAGCGGGGGCAGGGCGGCGGAGCCCTCCTCTTCCTCGCCGGCGACTTCCTCCTCCTTCTCCTCCATATAGATCTTCAGGTAGCCCTCGAACTTCACCGTGCGCCCGCTGGTCCGCAGCACGGCGCGGCCCTTCTCGTCGGAGAATTCCACGCTGAGGGAGTCGAAGATGGCCTCTTCCATCTGGCTGGCCATGAAGCGGCGCCAGATAAGGTCGTAAAGCTTGGCCTGGTCCCCGTTCAGGAACTTGCTGACCTCCTCCGGCCGCTTGTAGGCCGAAGTCGGGTGGATGGCCTCGTGGGCTTCCTGCGCGCCCTTCACCTTCTTAAGGTACATGGGCGGAGTGGCCGGGCAGAAATCCTTGCCGTAGGTCTCGGTGATGAACTTGGCGGTCTCTTTCTGCATGTCGGCGCTGACGTTAAAAGAGTCCGTGCGCATGTAGGTGATGAGGCCGGAGCGCTCGCCGTCCAGCTCCACGCCTTCGTAGAGGCTCTGTGCCACCTTCATCGTGCGGTCCGACGAGAAGCCCAGCTTGTTGTAGGCGTCCTGCTGCAGCGTGCTGGTGATGAAAGGCGGCTTGGGCTTCTGGCGGACGGCCTTGGCGTCCACCTTCGAGACCGTCAGCGTGGAATTGCGCAGATGCGTGGCGGCCTCCACGGTATCCTCTATCTTCTTGAAGACCGAGGTCTTGTAGCGGTAGTCCTCGGCGAAAAGTTTCAGCAGGATGGTCTGCTCTATCGCGGCGCCCTCCCAGCGCACCAGCTTGGAGTCGAAGTCCCTACTCTGATTAAGGGCGACCCCGTCGCCCTTAGCCAGCTTGGTGTCGACGGTATAATAGTCCTCTTCCTTGAAGGCGGCTATTTCCTTGGCGCGCTCCGCTATCAGGCGCACGGTGACGGACTGCACGCGCCCGGCGGAAAGGCCGCTCTTTATCTTGTTCCAGAGCAGCGGGGAAAGCTTGTAGCCCACTATGCGGTCTATAATGCGGCGGGACTGCTGGGCGTTCACCAGCGCCATGTCCAGGTCGCGCGGGTTCTTCAGGGATTCGGCGATGGCGGTCTTGGTGATCTCGTGGAAGCTGATGCGCTTGAAGGGGGCGTCGCCGGCCTTGATCACCTCTTTCAGGTGCCAGCTGATGGCCTCCCCTTCGCGATCGGGGTCGGTAGCCAGGTATACCACGTCCACGTTCTTGGCGATCGCGTTAAGTTCGGCAATTATTTTCTTGGCGCGCTCCACCGGCACGTATTTCGCGGTGAAATTATCCTTCACGTCCACACCCAGCTCGTCCTTTGGCAGGTCGCGCACATGCCCGAAAGAGCTGCGCACGATATAATCGGAATCCAGGAAGCGGCTTATCGTCTTCTCCTTGGTGGGAGACTCGACGATAACAAGGTGCTTCGTGCCGTGCCTGGCGGCTTTAGGTTTTTTTTCAGCCATAGCCTTGGGAGTTTCCTCAGCTATAACTTTGGGCGTTTCTGCAGCCGCAGCTTTCGTAGGTTTTTTAGCCATAATAGATATCTATAATATTATATTTTATCCTTATAAGGCAAAACATTTGGAAGCTGGGTTACAGCGCGCGGCAGTAGCGGCCGCCGCGCGACACCAGCAGCGAGGAAGTCTCAAGCTCGAACAGCGCCGCCGCGGCCCGCTGCACCGGCCAGGCCAATTTCGACGTAAGCTCGTCGGCGCTAAGCCCCCCCTCCTCCGCCGCGATAGCCCGGTAAGCCTCAAGCGCGTCGGGAGAAACGGCCCTGAGCACCGCCTCGGAAGGACTTTTGACGGCTTCAGGGCCGCAAAGCTTAAGCCCGAACAGGTACTCCGGAGGGAAGCAGGCCACAATATCCCCCGCGTTCTCAGCCAGGTAAGCCCCGTTCTTTATAAAGTGGTTGGGCCCGCGGCTCATAGCGGAGTCCACCGGCCCCGGCACAGCCAGGACCTCCCGCCCCTGGTCAAGCGCGAATTTAGCGGTGATAAGCGCCCCTGACTCAAAACCCCCCTCAACCACCACGGTGGCAAGGGAAAGCCCTGAAATTATCCGGTTGCGCCTGGGGAAATTCGCCGGGAACGGCCCCTTATCCATGGGGAACTCGGAGATCAGCGCCCCCCCTTTTTCAATTATCTTCTCCGCCAGTTTTTTATTTTCCCAGGGATAAATATCGTTAAGCCCGGAGCCGAGCGCCGCCCAGGTGACGCCGCCGGCCTCTACCGCCGCCTGGTGAGCGGCCGTGTCTACCCCGCGGGCGAGCCCGCTTACCACCGCCACCCCTGAGGCGGCAAGCTCGCGCGCCAGGCGCGCGGCGGTGCGCAGGCCGTAGGGCGTGGCCTTACGCGTACCCACTATAGCCGCGGCCGGGACAGGCTTCAATCCGCCGCGCACATAAAGCACCAGCGGCGGGTCGTAAATTTTTTTAAGCAGTTCAGGATAGCCCTCGTCCAGGACGGTGAGGACCGCTGCGCCGGCTTTTTCGGCGGCCAGAAGTTCCTTTTCCGGGTCGACGTCCCTGGTCTGCGCGGCCAGCCTCTCCGCCGTCTCAGACATCACGCCGCCCTCGGCGGCTATCTCCGCGGCGGGCCGCTTTAAAAGCTCGGCCGCCCCGCCGTACAGGTCCATCAGGCGCAGAAGCCAGTCGCTCTTGTGGCAGGCAAAAAAGTTAAGCCGCACCCGCGCCAGCTTTTCAGTTTCAGTTTTCGCCGACATTTCTCCCCCTGCCGCACACCCTTGCCTTATTATTTAACATGGATAGACAGGATGAACAGGATTTTTCTTTTTATCCGTATCCTCTCCATCCTGTTCATCAATGTTACTCATTTCTTTTTGACAATGTAGCCTTTTAAAATAGCCGTGGTGGCGTCTATCACGCGGGCTTTCACGCGGGTGCCGTCTACGCTCACCACTTCCGCCATCCCGGCCGGCTGCAGCTCGCGGCCCAGCCTTTTGCCGGACTTGTCGTAGGCGTCGCCCCCTTTAAGATAAACGGTCAGGTAGTCGCCGGGCTTCACTATGCCGGACCTGTCCATCGAAATCTCTATCGCCTCGCCGGAAAGGGAGAAGCTGTCATCCATGCTGTCGTTGCCTCCTTTCAGCTTGGCGGTAATCTCCCCATCCTCGCTCCAGCTGTCAGTAACCACCTTCATGCCGTCCGACCATTCCGTCTGGTGCTCCGGCATCTCCTCTGAAAGAAAGCCGCGGTCAAAATCAGACATTGTTTCACCCGGTTCAGGCTGTGCGCTTTTCCGCGACGCGGAGGCGTAGCCGCCGGCGGCCAATGACTGCGCACTTGTCCCCGGGACACCGGCTTGTGCCGAAACCGGGACGAGGTCCTTCAGGGAGGTCGCGCCCCCTTCGGCGGCGCCGCTTCCCGCCTCGGCCCTGCGGTACGGTATCAGGAGCTCGCCCAGATCGGGAATAATGAGCTCCTCTTTAGGATGTATGAGGTCCGGGTTGGGCACGGTCTTAAAATTGGCGCTGTATATCCTGCCCCACTGAAAAGGATCATTGTAATATTTCCCGGAAAGGTCCCAAAGAGTATCGCCCTTATGGATCTTGTGTTTTTTGCCCACAACAAAGCCTCCCGCCCGTATAGCCTGCGGAGAGATCCCGGCCTCCTTCACCAGCTCGCTTGGCAGGAATGTGGAAGAAGAGTTCTCTTTCGGCAGCACTACCAGCGCGCCATTTTTCGCGGGCGTCCGCGGGGCTTTTACCTGCGGCGCTGTTTTTACAGCCGCCGGTTTTTTAACCTTTGCCGGGCCCGGCTCTATCACTGGTATTATTTCAGCTGACTGCTTTTCAGGCGCCGGGGCCGCGGCCCCCTTTTCCGTCCCAAGCAGCTTAGGCTGCTCGGCGCAAAGCACCGCCGGTATGACGCAAGCCAGTATAGTCAAAGCAATTTTTCTCATTCTTCCTCCAGTTGCGAATAAGACGAACAACTCCGTATAACACGAATGGGACTGATTCCAATTTGTATTATTTGCCTGTAATTCGTCCTATTCGCTTTTAAAATCCGACCGCCAGCGCGGCGGCCTTATCAAGCATCCTGTACTGCACAGCTTCAATAATGTGCTCCCGCTTTATGCCGGGAGACCCTTCCAGATCGGCTATTGTGCGGGAAATCTTCAAAATTTTATCCAGCGACCGCGCCGAGAAACCCAGCTTGTTCATGGCGGTCTCAAGCACGGCCGACGCACCCTCCGGCAGCGCGCAGTGCCTGCGCAGATCGGCTCCGGCCATGAAAGCGTTCGCTTTCGCCCCGCCTTTAAAGCGCCGGCGCTGTATCTCAATCGCCTTCAGCACGCGCGCCGCTATTTCAGCCGAGGATTCCCCCCTGGGGAGAGCTTCCCAGTCCGCGTATTTGACGGCCGAGAGCTGCACCTGCAGGTCAATGCGGTCCAGTATGGGGCCGGAGATCTTCGCGCGGTACTTGTGCACCTGCAGCGGGGTGCAGGCGCACTCCCGCGTGGGGTGGCCCAGGTAGCCGCAGGGGCAGGGATTCATCGCCGCCACCATCAGGAAGCGGGCCGGGTAAGTCACGCTTTCCTTAACCCTTGAGACGGTCACCTTCCAGGCCTCGAGCGGCTCGCGCAGGGCCTCTATGGCCGGGCGGGAGAATTCGGGGAACTCGTCGAGAAAAAGCACGCCGTTGTGCGCCAGCGAAACCTCGCCGGGCCTCGGGCTTGAGCCGCCGCCGATAAGGGCGGCGTCGGAGATGGTATGGTGGGGCTCCCTGAAAGGGCGCTCGCTGATAAGGCGGCCGGCGGCCCCCAGGCCGCTGACCGAGTAAAGCTTCGTGGTTTCAAGGGACTCTTCAAAAGTCATCGGCGGCAGCAGGGCCCCGAAGCGGCGGGCCAGCATGCTCTTGCCGGAGCCCGGCGGCCCCACAAGCAGAGCGTTGTGAAAGCCGGCTGCGGCTATTTCAAGCGCGCGTTTGGCAAAGGGCTGGCCCTTCACCTCGGAGAAGTCCGTGCCGGCCCCGGCGGGGGCCTTAGCGGCCTCCGGCATGGAGCAGGCTTTAAGTTCCGCTTCGCCTGACAGCCAGGCGGCCACCTCTTTAAGGCTGGAGGCTGAGAGGCAGTTTATGCCCGAGATCGCGGCTTCGGCCGAGTTGCCGGCAGGCACCACGGCCGTTACATCCCGGCCCTTCAGCGCCAGCAGCATAGGCAGCACGCCGGCCACCGGGCGGAGCGCGCCGTCCAGGGCCAGCTCGCCGATAAAAAAAGCGTTTTCAAGGCGGGCGGGCGGCTTTTTGCCCAGCCTGCCCGAGGCTGCTATAACGCCCAGGGCTATGGGAAGGTCGAAATGGGTGCCGGCTTTTTTTATTTCCGCGGGGGCGAGGTTAACGGTTATGCGCTTTGAGGGGAAGTCGAAGCCGGAGTTGCGCACGGCGGCCACGACGCGGTCCTTGGCCTCTTTCACGGCCGCGTCGGGGAGGCCCACCACTGAATAGGCGGGCAGGCCCGAGGCGATGTAAACCTCGGCGCTGACTTCCCGCCCGTCTATGCCCTTAAGGCACAATGTGTTCAGCTTGGATAACATATAAATTATTCACATTGATGAACAGGATATACAGGATAAGAAAGGGAAATAAAAATCCTGTCCATCCTGTTTATCCATGTTTAAAATCCTTATTAAATCAACGCCCTGCGGAATTCACTTTGCCAGCCGGCAGATGTCGCCGGACTTGGCGGACGCGCCGGTGGACTTGGTGAACTGCGCCTTGGCACAGTCGCCTGAGTCGCCGCAGGGGCCGGTCACTTCGGCCCTGCCGAGCAATTCCTCCACATGGCCTATGACCAGGTTGGAGCGGGGGTCGCGTATCTCGGCGCCCTGGTGGAAGCAGTTAAGCTTCATGCCGGGCATCACTCCGGAATCCGGGCCCGCGTTAAGGTAAAGCTGCTCGGAGGCGACAGCAGCTACCATGCAGGACCAGGGCTTCTTGTTAAGCTGGCTCGCTATGTTGGCCACGAACTGGACCAGCGCGGCGCGCAGGGCCTCGCCCTCCAGCGTCTCGTCGTAACCGCCCTTGGTGCCCATGCCGAGGAAAGACGCCTTGGTCGATTTGGCCATGCCTTTGCCGGAGTCGGCCAGTATCACCTGGCCGCTCTGCACGTCTATCAGCCTGATATCCACCGTCACGTCGGCCACCTGGCGTTTGGACTGCGTCAGCAGGTAGTCCGAGCCCTCTTTCTTGACGCCGAACTGGGACACTGAGCCGGACACTATAGCTTCGAGCCCCATTACCTGGCCGATCTTTGCGGCGGTCTGCGGATCGGTCATGCCCTGCGACTGGAACTTCTGCTCTTCCATTATCTTGCTCAGGCGGTCGCGCTCCACCACGATGAACTTCCCGGACTTAACGAGCTCCGTCACCAGGATGTCGGAGGCGGCCCCGCCCAGCCGGCCCTGGCCGTAAGCCGACTTGTTCTCAAATTCAACCACGCCTATGCGGCGCTTTGGCCCCGTATATTTTGATTCCACCTCCTCGGTCTCGTTCGCGCTGAGGGCCTGCTGCTGCTTGACCGTTTTCGAGGGCGCGCAAGCCGACATGAAAACAACGGCGACCGCCAGTAATTTTATTTTATCCATATGTGTTCCTCCGTGTTTTAAACCTGAAGCGCCGAGGCGTAAAGCATCGGAACTTCGGCGCTGATTCACCTGCGGGGCAGGCGGTCCAGCGCCTTCCAAGCCGCGGCTTCCGCCTCGCGCTTAAGCGGGGTCTTCAGGATATTCTGCACCAGCTTCACCGCCAGCTGCTCAACGAAGGCCGCCTTGGCCTCGTCCTTATTAAAATACACCTTCAGGTCCTTGCCGGAGCCCGAGCCTTCGTAAAGCGTTTCGCCGGTGGAAGCAGAAACCAGCTTGACGCGCAGGGCCGCCGACTTGCGCACCACGAAGCCCAGGTTCTGGAAAGTGAAATCTTCCACGTCCCCGTAGCACAGCAGGTCCGCGCCGAGGGCCTTGCCTATGTCCGCGGGCTTAACCCCGGGCAGCTGCCCTCCCTCCGAAATCCCCAGGCCGGACAGCTTCTCGTCCACTTCGGCGAGCGCCAGGTGCGTATAGCCCCTCTTTACAAAACCCTCGGCGGCAAGCCGCCGCATGATGTCGGCCGCGCTGATGTCGGTGCTCTGGTTGTCGAACGGCAGCACCGCCACCCGCGGGTCGGCCGACGCGCGCAGCGACGGCGAAACCAGGTAAGCCCCGCCGGTGGCACAGGCGCAGGCGACCGCCAAAAAAACCGCGCAGACCGCAGGACGCTGCCGAAAAAGTCGTAAGGGCATAAGTTGACTGCTGTTCCCTGCTGCCCGGCGCTACCTGGGCATGGAAAACGCCACTTCCTGCGCCCCTACACCGTCAAGCTCGAGCCCCAGGGAGTCGCCGCGCAGGACCGCGCTGGCGAATTCCTGCGGATCGGGCCGGCGCGGCACCGCTGAAAAAAGCGCCGCGCCTTCGGAGTAGCTCTCCAGGCGCAGGCCTTTAAGGTCCATGCGCAGGAACTGCGCCTTAAGCTTTTCAAGAACCTCAAGGCCGTAAAGGCCCAGGACTTTCACTTTTACCGGGGTGTCCGGCTTTGCCAGGCGGTAGGCTTTGCCGGCGGCCTCGACCGCCAGCAGCTCCCCCGCCGAGGCCAGCGCTTTGGAAAAAGAAGCCGCTTCGGAGGAGTCTATGGCGTTGGCCTGGCTGGAAAGCGCGAGCAGTTCCTGCCCGGTTTTAACATCGTAAATTTTTACCGACGCCTCGGCGCGCGAGGGGTAAAAGCCGGTATTAAGCCCGGCGCCCGAAGAAGCAGCCGAGGCCGAAACGGAAAAAAGCAGGTCCGCTCCGGAAGCGGCGGCCGCCTCAAGCAGCCGCGGCTCCGGCCCGGAAAGCAGGGCCCGGTCGGAGGCGAACGGAAAATCTTTCAGGCTTATGGCCGAGCGCCTGGAGAAAACCTCCGTGAACGCGCGGGCAAAAGCCGCGTCGGGCTGACCGCGCTGCGCAAAAGCGGCCACGGTCCCGGCGGGGTCGGCGCCGGCAAGATTCATGCCGCGCAGGGCGGAGGCTATCTTGTCGTGGTAAACCCAGGCTTTAACCACCACGCGGTACGAGGCCCCGTCCTGCCCCTCCGAAAGTATCTTGCGCTTTGCCACATAAAGCTGGGGGGTTTTAAGGAGGCCTATCTCAAGCACGGAGTAATTCTCTGCCCTCGCGGTCTCGTCCATGAAAAGTTCGGCGGCGCGGCGCACAGCGTTCCTCTCGGCGTCCAGCGCGGCGCTCTCGCGCGCGGCGCCCGGATCGCGCGCGTCAAAAGCGGCGGAGCCCCCGGCCGTCAGCGGTTCCGGAGCGGCCCTGAAAGAACCCGGGGCCGGGGCATGCGCGCAGGCGGCGGCCGCGATAAGCAGAACCGGCAATATTCGTTCCATGAAAGTCTTCATTGAATCCCCTTCCCTCATTCGTCGCTTTGCTGCTTGGCCACCGGCAGGGCGAAGCAGAACTTCGCGCCTCTGCCGGCTTTTTCTTCCAGCCAGATCTTCCCGCCGTGTTTTTCTACGACCGACTTCGAGATCGCGAGGCCCAGGCCGGTGCCCGACACCTGCCTGGCGCTGGCCTTGCAGCGGTAAAACTTATCAAAAACCATCCTGTGCTCTTCCAGCGGTATGCCCGGGCCGTCGTCCTCAACGCAGATAACGACCGCCTCGCCCTTGTCGGTGCCCGTGACCTTGACATTGGCGCCCGCGCCGGCGTATTTTATCGCGTTTATCAGGAGGTTGTCCACTACCTGGGCTATCCACCTGGTATCGGCTCTCACCTGCGGCAGGTCTTTCGGGGTTTCATTGGAGATCTCGACGTTATTTTCCGCGGCCTTGAGCAGCATGGAGGAGACGGAGCTGCGCACCAGCTCCGAGAGGTCTATCTTCTGGAACTCCATCTCCACTTTGCCGTTGAGCCGCGAGAGGTCCAGCAGGTCGGAGATAAGGTGCGTGAGGCGGTTCACCGACTGGTCAGTGATGGAAAGGAAATTTATCTGCTGCTCGTTAAGCGGCCCCACTTCGCCGCTCAGTATCACCGACACGAAGCCCTTTATGGTGGTCAGCGGCGTCTTCAGCTCGTGGCTGACCGTGGCCAGGAACTCGTCCTTGAGCTTGTTGAGCTGGGCCAGCTCGTCGGCGGTCTTCGAGAGGTTATCGTAGAGAGTGACCATCTCTATTATGATAGCCAGCTCGTCGGCTATGATGGTCAGGAACTCCAGCTGGTCCGGTGTAAAGAAGTCCTTGCGGCGGCTGCCCACGCGCATCACGCCGATTATGCGGCCGTGCAGCGAGATGGGCACTATCATCAGCGAGTGTATTTCCCAGAGCTTGGCGTAGCGGGCGAGCACGTCGGGGTCGCTCTGCGCGTCCGCGCTTATGAACGGCTTCCGGGTAAGGAAGGTGCGTACCGAAGAGGAGGACTGGTTATTGACCGGGATACTGTAAACCATGCGCTCATCGTCCGCGATGCCGTAGGCGCCGGGGCTTACCACCAGCTCGCCCTTCGCCTCGTCATAAAGCAGGTTCGCCACAACGTCGGCCTCGACCATCTTGGCGACGATGTTCAGTATGGCGGAGCAGCCGCCCTGCGCGTCGCTATCGGGGCCGGTGACCTTTGTGACCACCTCGTAAAGCGCCTTGCGCTCGCGGGCGCGCTGTATCAGGCGCGAGCCCGCCACGTCCAGCTCCTTAACCACGGCGTTGACCTCGCTATTCAGCTGATCCACCTCTTTTTTAAGGGAAAAGACCTTGTCAGAAACCCTGGAGATGGAGGAAAGCTGCGAGGCCACGAAGCGCAGGTAAGGCTGGGCGGCGTTAAAAGAGGATTGGCCCGCGGCGCCGAAAAGAATAAGCCGCTCCGGGGCGCCCGCCGCCGGCCTGAAAGTGCACATCAGCGCGGACTTTATCCCGAAGACGGAGAACAGCTCCTCAACTCCCTGGTAGTCGCCGGCGCGCACGTCGTCGAAGCGCAGCAGCTCCCCCTCGGCGGAGCTGCGGTCGAACGCGCTCCACTTGTAAGAGGTCAGCAACTTGGGCTCGGCCTTGAAATGCTTCAGGTAGTTGACCAGGAGCCATTGCCCCGCCCCCTTCTCAAAGAGCAGGATGGAGCTGTCCGGGAACGACTTGTTCAGCTTTATCAGATAATAGTTGATGATGTCGCCGTAATGCTCAGGCTGCTCAGGGGCGAAAACCCGCTCCATAGTTTCCCTGGCAAAGAGCGTAAAGTCCGCGAAGTCTTTCTGCGAGGAACGCAGCGAGCTTTCCATCGGGAGGACATCGCGGAATTTCAGGTACCAGTAAGCGCCGAAAGCGCCCGCGGCGCCCAGCATTCCCGCACCGGCAAGTTCTCCGATCATAACAGGTCCATAAGGATCTTTGTGTAAGCCGCTTTGGATTTCAGCTTCTCGCAGGGCAGCCACGCGCTCTTCACCAGGAAGCTGTCCAGTATCTTAAAAGCTATCTGCCGGAATTCCGACGCCTGCCCGCCGAGCGCCGAGGTGGGCTGCGGGCCCATTATTATGACGCCGTTCACGTTCTGCTCGCTGGCGTAAATGCCTATTTTGAAAGGGATCCCGTAAAGCTCGTCGGAGTTGTACTCCTCTATAAAAACCTGGCTCCACTCCGGGTTGAGCCCCAGCTCCAGCGCCCTTTCGTGCATGCTGTAAAGCGCGAACTCAGCCTCCCAGCGCATGCCCTTGGGGAAGAAGATGCCCCACTTGTTCCAGGCGGAGTCCTGCCGGACGGGCTTCCAGGGGGAGGCGTGGTGGACATCCTCTTCGGTTAAGACCGCATCCGCCGTAGTTTCGCCGAACCCGAGAAGGGTCTCCAGCAGCTGGGCGTGGGATACGGCGCCCAGGGCGCTGCTCATGAATTTTTCCAGCTTCTTCATGTTCTCCAGTATCTTAACCACCTCGCTGAACGGCATAAGGTTGCCCATGAAAATGCCGTTCACTTCCTCATCGGACAGCTTGATATCCAGCCCCTGCATAAGCTGGTTGAGGATTGCCTTATAGGCCTGGGGCGCCGGCATTTTAAGGTCCACCATCCAGCCCTGGGTGAACTGGAATCCGACGGCGTCCTCCAGGCCCGACAGGGATTTAGGAGGGAAAACCGAAGTTGCCACTATCTGCTTGTTCTGGGTCACGAAATCGTTGAGCCACTTTGAAATATATTTCTTATTGCCCTCCGAGACCATCAGCAGGTGCACGTCGTCTATGATCAGCACCTTCACCTTGGCAAAGAGCTCCTCCAGGCGGCCTATGCCGCCCTCCTTTATGGCCAGCTCGACTCCTTTTGATAATTTTATGCCGTCGGTGACGAAGATATTGCTCTGCCCGATGGAGGCGGAAAGGCCGTATGAGATAGAGTTTATAAAATGGGTTTTCCCGGTGCCGGGCACGCCGAAAAGCAGGAGCGGGTTGTAGATGACGCCGGGGTTTTCCACCACGGCCATGGCGGCCGCGTGCGCGAAGCGGTTGTGCGAGCCGGCCACCAGGGTCTGGAAGCTGTAAGTGGGGATAAGCGGCAGCTCCATGGCCCACTTTGCCTTTGTCCTTGCGGTAGAGCCTGCGGGCGGGCCAGCGGCCCGGGCCGGGGCTGGAGCAGGGCCTGAAGCCGGAGCAGCGGCTGGCGCCTCCGCCTTGGTGGCAGCTTCCATTTTCATGCGGCCGGTGATCGAAGGAACAAAATTTCCGCTTGGCCTGGAAACAGCCGGAGAGTCCGCCGGGGGCTGCGCCTGGGCCGCGATGACAGGAAGCTTCAGTGCCGGCTGCTCCACGGGTTTAGGCGCGGGCCTGGGCCGCTCCGCTGGGGGTATGGGCTGCGGCGCCGGCCTGGGCTGCGCCACGGGGGGCGCGGGCTGCGGCGCCGGCCTGGGCTGCTCCGTCGCCGGGACCGGCTCGGTTTTAAGTTTAGGTTTTGGGGAAAAGAACGGGGCAGGTTCCTCGCCAAACGGTTCCTCTTCTTCGGCGGCCTGCGCGGAAACGCTGAGCTCGGAGGTGATGGATTTCAGTTTCTTCAGCGTATCCATTTCCAGTTTGGAAATGTAGATAATGAAGTTAAATTCGCCGGAAGTTTTTTCCGGGCGGGAACAGAGGCTCCCCAGCGTCTTAACGATCAGGAAGATGTCTTTCATCTCCCCTTTGATCAGGAGCTTATGGCGGCCGGGGTTTTTATCGCTGGGCGCCGGGGCGACGTCCCACTTTTTAAGCATAGTTCATAGAGAGATTACACGCTAAGATAAAACGATCACGGCGATACGGCGCTAACGGAGTATCAGGTCCGCCACCAGGTCAAGCGCCGACGAATGGGTGAAGGCGGCGGCGTCATAATACCTGAAGAATCCGCCCGAGGAGACGAACGCGTTCTCCATCTCGTAGATCTTTTCCTGCGGTATGGCTCCCAGGCAGACAAGCCCGGCCGCGCCGGAGTCGGAGACGGACTGGTGGATAAAGTTGGCGTTAGCGTCGATTTCGCACTCCTTCACATAGGCGCGTTTTATGAACATCGGCTTGTCGGCCGACTTGAGGCAGATGGCATCCAGCTCTGCGAGCACGGTGGCGCAGAGGGCCTCGTCTCCGGGAGAATAGAGGAACGCCATGGAGCGAACGCGCTCTGCGGGGATGCCTTCCGGAACCTCCCTGGCGGACAGGGAGGAAAGGTCTCCTGCCTGCGCCCTGGAAGTTATAGACGGGCTGGCCTGGAAAACGATGGCTTCATCCTCCCCGGAAGAGCCGGCCGGGGGCGCCAGCGTGATCGTCGCGTCTGCCGACGGGGACTGGGAAGCGGGCCCGCCCAGCTCCAGGCCGGGACCGCCCGGGAGCGTCTCGTCAAAGCTGACAGACTGGGCGGGGCTGCCCACGCTCAGTTCTATACCGGGGGCCAGCTCTATACCGGCCGCCGGTTTGGAGCCGGATTCCTGTATACCTTGACCGGAAGCTGCCTCCGGTTCGGCACCGGACCCCGATTCTATGCCCTGGGCCGGCTCGAGCTTAGGCTCAGCCGCGGGCTCGGCGAACGCGCCGAACTGAATATCCAGCGGTTCAGCGGGCTGCGGCTCCTGAGCCGCGCCGCCAATGGCTTCAGGGGCGGGCTCCTGACTTAAAGCTTCCCCCCCGCCCTGCGCGGGCTGGGGCTCAGGAGACGGCTCAAGCCGCAAAGTCTCGCCGCCGTCCTGTCCGGGCTGGGACTCGGGCTCGGGAGACGAAGGCATAATAGTGAAAGCATCGAAAGAATCATCCGGTTTCACTTCCGGCTTTACTATTACCCCCTCGGGCTCCGGCACAGGCGAGGCCTCTTCCGGCTGCCGGATATTACTTTCCTCTTCTTCAGGTTTATTGCCTTCCACGATATCCCCCTGTGGAGCCGCCGCAGGAAACTGCAGCTCAAATTCCGCCAATTCCTGCGCAGGCGCCGTATCAACGGGCGGTTCATCGACTTGTGCCGCAGCGTTCAGCTCGGGCCGGCTGCCGGCTAATTCCGGGAATGACGGTCCGTCTTTCTGCTCCTCGATAGCCTGCACGGACTCCGGGATCATGCCCGCCTCGGGCAGGGACTGGGCAGGCTGTTCCGCCGCCGGCTTTGCATCCTCAGACATCTGCATAAGCGCGTCTATATCCGGCACGCCGAAATCGCGCGTGCTGTCATATATAGGGGCCTCCGCCGGCTTTTCAGGCTCGGCTTCATCGGCATAAAACGAGGCCGGCGCCTGTTCACTGAGCTGGCCGTTCTGCGGGCCAGAGGCTTGCGCCTCCTCGCTCTGTCCCTGGTTAAAAACCATCTGGTCGGGCGGCGCTTCCGGTATCCCCGGCAGGTCAGCCTCGGGGGCGGCGGCGGAAAAAGTTTCAGCGGCGTCCTGGGGCGCCGGGGCGGGCGCACCGGCTTTTTCAGCGGGCGGGGTAAATTCAGAAACTAAAAGCGACGGCCCGCGCACGGCCTCCCGGGCGGGCTTCTCCAGCGGAGGTTCAAGCGGAGAACCCGAAAGCTTTACAGGCGCGGCGGCCGCGGGCTTTTCCGGCTCGGGCTGAACCTCCTGCTGCGCGTCCTGCCCGAACATAAAATCTCCGAGGCTTTGCACGGCCAGTTTTTCCGGCGCCGGGGCGGCAGCGCCTTCCTGCGGCCCGGAAGAAGATCCTGAAACGGCAGGCTTCTCCGCTTCTTCGGGCGAAGCGGATCCAGGCTGCGGTGAAGCGGGTCCGGCGGCCTGGAAAGAGACAATTTCACCGGGGACCTGCGAGCCATCAGAAAGGCCGGAGAAAGATTCAAGGACCACCGTTTTATCGGCGTCAAAGGGCTCGGCCGGGAACGGCTCCATGGGCGCGGGCGCGGCGGTGATTTCCTGGGGGGCCTGCGAGCCCCCGGTGAGGCCGTCGAAGGAATCCAGGACAGCCGAAGTGTCCACGTCATCGGGCCCGACGGGGATGGGGGCGGGCTCGGCCGGGAACGGCTCCATGGGCATTGGCACGGAGAAGACCTCTCCGGGGACCAGGGAGCCCTCTGAAAGGCCTGAAAAAGATTCAAGGACGACCGTTTTGTCGGCGTCAAAGGGCGCGGCGGGGATGGGGGCGGGCGCGGCGGGCGGGAGGGGTTCGGGCGCCTTAGCGGGCTTCGAAAAATCCGCCGGCTGCATCTCCGGCATCTTGATGCCGTCGAGTATGGACGGCATTTTATTCAGCAGGCCGTTCAGGTCCGAAAGTATCTCGTCTATAGACTCTTTCTTTTTGTCGTGTTTTTCGCCCATAAAAAACCGCCCCCGTGCTTTATATAAATATATACGCGCGTTACTTTTTAATTATAGCAAGTTGTTTACGCAATAATAACCCTCTTTTTGCGGCTTTGGCGGAGACTTCGTCAAAAGCGTCCTTTGAGGAGGAAAGCAGCAGGCGATCCACCTCCAGCGCGGCCTGCCTTCGGACAATGGGCCGCCCCGAGGAGGCGGCTTCAAGAAGCGTTTCAAACCAGAGCCGCGCGAGCGCCCCGTCATTCTCGTCGCGCGCCCAGGCGCCTATCAGTTTAGCGGCGGCGTAAGCCACCTTGTCGTCGGGGCTTGAAAGCAGCGGCGGCACGCGGCGCCTGTCCGCCTCCGGCAGGAAGCGCAGGGCCGACATCTTATCCACGCCGTAAAGCACGCCTTCGTAGGTGAAAGAGTTTTCGTCGGTGACGGCATTCATGCCGCTTTCAGGGGGCGCCTCCTTTTTCCACGGGGAATTCTGCATAAAAAAAAACAGCGCGCCGCAGGCCAGGAGGAGCAGGCCGGCGAGGGCCATCGGGTCTGGCCGGCCGGATCCTGTTTCCGGGACCGGCTCGGCCTTTACCGGGACATTGGTTATGTCGCCGGAGCAGATGCCGCATTTCACGCTCCCGTCAGGGTTGCCGTAGCCGCAGGAGGGGCAGGGTTTTATAAGGCCTCCGCCAGGCAGGAGCCGGAGCGCGCGGCGGTGACGCGGCAGCGCAGGAGCGCACCGGGCTTCTGCGGGCCGGGAAGCTCGACGTTGACGAAATTGGAGGCCAGGGCCAGCGCGCGGCCCTCCTTATTTTTCAGCGCGAGGACGGTCATCTCTTTGCCCAGCATCGAGGCGGCGAACGCGGCGCGCAGTTCCCCGTCGAGGGCGCGCAGGGCGGCCGAGCGGGCGGCTACTGTTTTCTGCGGCAGGGCTTTGAGGGCGGCCGCTTTTGTGCCCGGCCTGGCGGAGAAACTGAAGACGTGAAGGCCGGAAAGGGCGCAGTCCCGGACGAACCTGAGGGCGGCGCTGAAATCCTCTTCCGTCTCGGTCGGGTAGCCGGCAATAATGTCGGCGTATAGTCCCGCGCCGGGGAAGAGGGAGCGGAGCTCCTCCAGCCTGGCTTTATATTGCCCGGTGTTATAGAGGCGGCCCATGGCCTTAAGGACCGGGTCGGCGCCGGCCTGCAGCGGCAGGTGGAAGTAATCGCAGAACCTGGGGCCGGCGGCCTTCAGGACCTTGAGGAGTCCGGGCGTGAGCTCTTCGGATTCTATGGAGGAAAAGCGGATGCGGAAATTGCCGTCGAGAGCGAACAGGCGGCTCATCAGGCCGGCGAGCGTCGCGCCGGTCTGTTCGCAGTTGTATATGCCGAGCCGGGTGCCGCAGAGCACTATCTCGGCGAAGCCGGAATCCACGAGTTTTTTCACTTCTGCGACGGCGGCTTCGAGGGGTTTGGACTTCAGCTCGCTGCGCGCGAGGTTTACCAGGCAGTAGGCGCATTTCAGATTGCAGCCGTCCTGCACTATTATGAAGGCCCGGGCTCTGCCGTGGAATTTGGTGACGGAGAAGAAGTCGCCTGACGGGCGCGTGCCGCAAAGCTGCGCGGGGATATTCCCTTTCTCCTTGTTGGTGAAGAGAGTGGCGCCGGGGGCGGCCGCCAGTATTTTCCGGGGCTCCAGCGTGGCAAGGCAGCCGGTTACGGCGATGGCGGCCTTTGGATTGGCGGCGGCTGTTTTCCTGAGAAAGGTTACGCAGTCCCGGTCGGCCTTTTCGGTCACTGAGCAGGTGTTGACCACGACGAGGTCGGCCTCCTCGGGACTATCGGCCGCGGTATGCCCCAGCCCCATGAACTTCTCGCGGAGGCTCTCGGTCTCGACCTGGTTCACCCGGCACCCGACGGTCTTGAAATAAATCTTCACACCTATATTTTAACAATTATAGGGGCTGCCCTTTATAAGCTTTGTTAAATGGAAAGTACGCGAGGCGTTAAGCCGGGGTCTGTTGCCCTGCGCGGAGCGCCGGTCACCCTATTTTTTGAGGGCTTTCTGGATGAGGACACCGGTTTTTTTCATTTCTTTGCGGTAGGACGGGCCGGTGGACGCCCAGCATATGGTTTCAACGCGGAAAGGAAGCCCGGCCGCTTTGAACGCGGCCGAAAGCTTCTCTGACCGCGACGCCGCGAGCGGCTTATCCGACATTACCACCAGGTCCAGGTAGGAATGCTTCTTGTTCACGCCGCCGGCCCGCGCGCCGTAAACCAGCACGTCGAATTCCGGCACATTAAGGGCGAGGATCCCCTTCACTTTTTTCAAGAAAGCCGGCTTCAGATCTATCATAAATACGTTCCGCCTTTCCCCGCTGGAGAAACAGGAATAGCCCGCTATTTCTTAATTGCAATGCGGGGGCGCCGCGCGGCGCCGGCCGCCTTATTTCTTCGGAGATTGCTGTATCAGGATGCCGGTTTTTTTGATAACCTTGCGGAAGCCGCTGCCCGTGGCCGCCCAGTCTATCGTCTCCACGAGGAAAGGGAAGTCCGCCGCCTTAAAAGCGGCCGCCATCTTCTCCAGCCGCGGCAGCACAAGCGGCTTCTCGGTGATCACGGCCAGGTCCAGGTAGGAATACTTCTTGGCGGTGCCCTTGGCCCGCGAGCCGTAAACCAGCACGTCGAATTCCGGCACATGCCCGGCAAGGATGCCCTTCACTTTTCTCATAAAAATAGGTTTCAGATCTATCATAAGTTCAGCCTGCCTTTTAAACCCTTACCTAATCTTCTACCAAATGCCCGTCCACATAGCAAGCCAAACTTTACCTGATTCTTAAGAAAGTCGCTCTCTATTTCCTGATGCCTGCGGGCAATTTACGAGCCCAATGTAACATTGGTTACATTAACCAAAATCAAGCCTGAACCGTATGGGATTATGGTATATTTGTTGCACAGCATTAGGGGAAAATGGAATGAACAAGATATTGGTAGTAGAAGACGAAGAATCCATCTGTGCGATGCTTAGGCACTGCCTCGAGGGGGAGGGCCACCTCGTCATTACCGCCGCGAACGGGCAGACGGCCCTGAACTGGATAAAAGAAATCCGCTTGGACCTGGCCATAATAGACCTGGGCCTGCCCGATATCCCCGGCCTGGAAATATGCCGGAAAATAAAAGACGATCCCAAAACCAGGACCATGCCCATAATAATATTGACCGGCAACAACTCGAACGTGGCCAGGATAGAAGGCAACCTCGACGCCAGCGCTGACCTTTTTCTCAACAAGCCGATCAGCATTGAGGACCTGAAAAAAGCCGTCGCGATGACGTTTGAGAAGTCCGCAAAGAAGAAACTGCTGCTGCGGAATTCCCTGAGAACAAGACTGGATAACTAGCCCAGGCGGGTAAGCAGGGCTGAGACCGCCGCGAGACAGGCCGTTTCCGCCCTTAAAGTGTATAGCCCCAGTCTCATGAACACCGCGCCCTTCGAGCGCGCGAATTCGAGCTCCCCCTTAGTAAAGCCGCCCTCCGGCCCCACAAAAAGCTTTATATCGGTTTTCCCCTCAAGCCCCTTGGCCGCCTCGCCCGGGGCCAGGCCATCGGCGGAGGCAAAGACAGCCCCCTCCCCCGCCGTCAAAAGATCGTCAAGCTTCGCGGGCTTGCGCACCGCCGGCAGAGCGCCGCGTCCGCATTGCTTGGCGGCCGCCGTCACTATCTGGGCCAGCCGGCCCGCGCGCCTGTCCCAGCCGCTGAAAAGGTCGAACTGCACCCTGGAGGCCAGCACCGGCTGAAAAACATCCGCGCCCGCCTCGGTGCAGTGTTCAAGTATGCTCTCCAGTGCGGGGCGCGCGACCACGGCGAAGCAGAGCGTAAGCTTTGTTTTATATTCCGGGCTGGGAAGTTTTTCCCCGACCGAGCCGCTTACCCTGCCGCCCGCGACGGTCTTAATAACCGCGCGATAGCGGTTGCCCTTCCCGTCGAAGATCTCTATCTCGTCCCCCGCGCGGGCGCGGGCCGCCCGGGCGATGTGGCTTGCTTCGTCGGGCCCGGCGAAGAATTCGCCGTTGCGCATATTTTCAGCGGGAATTAAATATTGAGGCATAGGGGAAAGGATTAAGGATTAGGGATTAAGGATTAAAACCTGCTGCTTAATCCTTACAACTTACCGCTACCCTAATATTTTTTTAAAGAAGCTCTTTTCTTTCTCTTCGGCCGGGGTTTCGTGGCCGGCTATTTTCGCGAGTTCCTCAAAAAGCTCGCGCTGCCGGGGTGTAAGGTCATGCGGCACCTCCAGTTTGACCTTCACCAGCAGGTCGCCGCGGTCCCTGCCGCCGGCCGCAGGCATGCCTTGTTTGGGCACGCGAAAAACCTTGCCGTGCTGCGTGCCCTGCGGGATCTTGATCTTGACCCGGCCTCCCTCTATGACCGGGACATCCGTCTCGCCGCCAAGAGCGGCCTGCCATACGGCCACCGGGCACTCATAAGCCAGGTCGGGGCCCTGCCGCTCGAAATGCGGGTGGTGCTTCAAACTCACCTGTATGTAGAGGTCTCCCGAATCCCCGCCGCGCAGCCCGGCGTCACCGCCGCCCGAGACGCGCAGCACGGCGCCATCCTCGACGCCGGCCGGGATCTTAATATTTATGATTGCGCTCTTCTTCTGCCGGCCCGCGCCGCCGCAGGCCCTGCACGGGGTGGA
The DNA here is from genome assembly GCA_030651035.1 of Elusimicrobiota bacterium. Taxonomy (GTDB): domain Bacteria; phylum Elusimicrobiota; class Elusimicrobia; order Elusimicrobiales; family UBA9959; genus UBA9959. The sequence goes on along the minus strand of JAUSCK010000020.1, from coordinate 2,877 downwards.
GATAACCTCGCCCTGGCCGCCGCAGTCGGGGCAGGCCTGGCTGAAGGAGAAAAAGCCCTGTGAATACTGAACCCGGCCCGCTCCCTGGCAGGCGGGACATTTGCGTATGCCGGTCTTGCCGCGCGCGCCGGTGCCGTCGCATTCCTGGCAGACCTCGGTGCGCTCGAAATTGACCGGCACCTTGACGCCGCTGAACGCCTCCTCAAGGGTTATGGAGGCCCCGTACTTGAGGTCCGCCCCGCGCCTGGTGCGGGGCTTGCCGCGCCCCCCGCCCTGACCCTGCGTGAACAGGTTCTCGAAAAGGTCGCCGAACATGTCGCCCAGGTCCGCTCCCTGGAAGCCGCCGAAGCCGCCCCGCCCCCCGCCAGCGCCCGCCTTAAGCCCGTCGACGCCGTACTGGTCGTAGATCTGGCGTTTTTCGGGCGTGGAAAGCACCTCGTAAGCCTCGTTTATTTCCTTAAAGGCGGACTCGGAGTCATTGTTGCCCGGGTTACGGTCAGGGTGATGCTTCATCGCAAGTTTCCGGTAGGCGGTCTTTATCTCGTCGTGACCGGCGTTGCGGGCCACGCCCAGTGTACGGTAATAATCGTTTGATGCCATAAAATAAGTCTGAGAGTCGAGGGTCAAGGGTCGTGAGTCAGGAACCGTAAGTCGAAACCGGGAGCCGAGGGCGGAATCGCTTTTCGCGACCCACGACCCCCGACTCCCGACTCTCGACTTAGCTTATTTCTTCTTTTCGTCTACGACTTCGGCGTCCACCACGTCGTCCTTGGCGCCCGCTGACGCCTTGGCGCCCTCGGGAACCGGCCCGGCGCCCGCCTCGCCGGTTTTACCGGCCTTGGCCTGGGCGTCCTTATAAACCGCTTCTCCCAGTTTCTGGGAAACCTGGATAAGGGAGTCCTTCGCTTTCTTCACCTTCTCCATGTCGTCGCCTTTCAGCGCGTCCTTCATTTCGCCGATAGCGCGGTCCACGGCCAGGCGCTCGTCCTGGGAGATCTTGTCTCCGTAGTCGCGCAGGGCTTTCTCCGTGGTGTAAAGCACGGTGTCGGCCTCGTTCTTGGTCTCAACTTTTTCCTTGTATTTCTTGTCGTCGTCGGCGAACTGCTCCGCCTGCTTGACGAACTTGTCTATCTCGTCCTTGGACAGCTTGGTGGGCGCGCTGATGGTGATATGCTGCGCCTTGCTGGTGCCGAGGTCCTTGGCGTGCACCTGCAGTATGCCGTTGGCGTCGATGTCGAACGCCACCTCTATCTGCGGCACGCCGCGCGGCGCCGGGGGTATGCCGTCCAGGTCGAACTTACCTAGCGACACGTTGTCGCCGGCCATCGCGCGCTCGCCCTGCAGCACGTGTATCGTGACGGCGGGCTGGTTGTCGGAGGCGGTGGAGAACACCTGCTTTTTTCCCACGGGGAGGGTGGTGTTCTTGTCTATAAGCCGGGTCATCACGGAACCCAGCGTCTCTATACCCAGCGACAGCGGGGTGACGTCCAGCAGCAGCACGTCCTTAACGTCGCCGGTCAGCACCGCGGCCTGCACGGCGGCGCCGGAGGCCACGCATTCCATGGGGTCGATACCGTGCTCTATCTTCTTGCCCGCGTATTCCTCGATGAATTTCTGCACGATGGGCATGCGGGTGGGTCCGCCCACCAGGATGATGCGGCTGATGTCCGAGCTCTTCATCTTGGCGTCGGCGAGCGCCGTGTCTATGGATTTCTGGCAGCGCTTTACGATGCTGTCCACCAGGGATTCCAGGCGGGCGCGGGAAAGCTTCAGGGCCATGTGCTTGGGGCCGGTGGCGTCGGCCGAGATGAACGGGAGGTTTATCTCCGTTTCCATCACGGTCGAAAGCTCTATCTTGGCTTTCTCGGCGGCTTCCTTTATGCGCTGCGTGGAAGTGGCGTCCTTAGTGAGGTCTATCCCGGTATCCTTGCGGAATTCCCCGGCTATGAAGTCCACCAGGGCCTTGTCCATATCGGTACCGCCCAGCTGGGTGTCGCCGGAAGTGGAGATAACGTCGAAGGTCCCCTCTTTGCCCATTTCCATGATGGTGACGTCGAGCGTGCCGCCGCCCAGGTCGAACACCATGATCTTCTGGTCGCGCCCTTCTTTTTCAAGGCCGTAGGCGAGCGCCGCCGCGGTGGGCTCGTTTACCAGGCGGATAACCTCAAGGCCGGCAATGGTGCCCGCGTCCTTGGTGGCCTGGCGCTGGTTGTCGTTGAAGTAGGCCGGCACTGTTATGACGGCTTTCTCTATTTTCTCTCCCAGGAAAGCCTCGGCGTCGCGCTTAACTTTCTGCAGCAGGAAAGCCGACAGCTGCTGGGGAGTGAACTCCTTGCCGACTATGGAATACTTGTGGTCGGTTCCCATCTTGCGCTTGAAGGCTGAAATGGTGCCTTCGGGGTTCGCCACCGCCTGCCTGCGGGCGGGCTCGCCCACCAGCATCTGGCCGTCCTTGGCGAAAGCCACGTAAGACGGAAACGCCTTGCCGCCGAGCGTTGTGCCTTCGGCGGACGGGATGATCGTGACTTTTCCGCCCTCCATCACCGCCGCGGCCGTGTTCGAGGTTCCAAGGTCTATGCCTATTATTTTTGCCATATTAATTCCTCCGGACTACTTGATTTAAATCATTCACATTGATGAACAGGATAGACAGGATAAAAATGGTAATGCAAAATCCTGTACATCCTGTATATCCATGTTAAGTCTTCTGTCTGCCGAGTGTTTTACAAATCCTCTTTCCCCTCTTCAACCGCCGGTTTTTCTTCGGCGGGTGCAGGCTCAAGGGCGGCTTTCATCCTGGCTATCTTCACGCGCGCCGGGCGCAGGATCTTCTCGCCGTAGTAGAAGCCTTTCTGCAGCTCCTCCACCACCAGCCCG
>JAUSCK010000019.1 GCA_030651035.1 Elusimicrobiota bacterium | reverse complement strand
GCCCATGACTTTCTTAAGCAGCCCCCGCTCTATCAGGGTTATCTTTTTGTTCTGGGCAAGGGCCGTCGTAAGCCGCTCCTGCACTACGACGGGCCCTTCGGAGGCTTTCCCGCCGGTGTAGGGGAATTCCAGCACGGCCAGCTTGATGGAAGGCCGGTCTTTCAGGCCCGCGGCCAGCTTCCCGGCCAGCTTGTCAAGCGACTGCGCCCAGGCGCCGCCGCAGAAGGCAGTAAGTATAAAAATGTTCAGTATAAAGGTTTTCATGTTTAAATCTCCCTTAAAGCTTCCCTGTAGCAACAAGGATACAAAAGAAAGGCAAAGCTAAGCTATGCTGCTGCCGTAACAAGCGCTATGCGCGTCAGACGGCCGAAAGCCGCTATTGATGTTTTACGCGAAAATTATGTAGTTTAATATAGCTTATGAGGTGCAATCTCGTGCCCGGAATGAACTTAAAACTGCCGCTGGTCCTTTTGCTCGCTGCCGCCGCGGCCGGCTGCGGCCAAAAAGAAGAGCCGGCCTACCAGCAGTCCGCCGTTATCATGAGCGTGCCGGCCCTGGTCAAGGTTTACGGCGCGCCCGAGGCCGCCGGGAAGGAGATCGCCGACGCCATCCTCACCGAATGGAACCGGATCTCCGGCGAGTTCGGGTTCAGCGAACCTTCCAGCCAGCTCTCGGTGGTAAATAAAAAAGCTTACGGCGAGTGGGTCAAGGTCGACGACGAGTTCCTGCGCCTGCTCATGCTGTCGCTGGATTATTACCGGCTTACCGGCGGGGCTTTCGACATAACCTTCGCCCCGCTTTGGCCTATCTGGAAGGACGCCGCCTCCACGAAGAAGATGCCGGCCAAAGAGGAGATAGCCAGGGCGCTCACCAATATGGGCTCCAATTACGTGCAGGTGGACCAGGCGCGCAAAATGGTGCGTTTCCTGAAGCCCGTGCAGATAAACATGGGCGGGATACTGCGGGGCTATTGTTTCCTGCGCGCCGCTCAGATGTTCAGGGTAAAAGCCCCGGGCTACCCGGTCGAGCTGCGCCTGGGCAGCAATGTGCTGGCCTACGGCAAAAAGAACTGGAAGTACGATGTGACGGACCCTTTTGCCCCGGATAAGGTCTTCGGTAGTTTCTTCTTTGACGAGGGCGTCGTGATGTCTTCCTCCGGGCGGGAGCACTTTGTGCAGATAGAGGGAAAGCTGTACTCCCATATCCTGGACCTTAAGACCGGCTACCCGCTCGATGACTTCTCAAGCCTGGTGGTGTATTTCCCGCGCCTTGAGAGCGAAAATTTCCTGGCCTCCGCGGTGCTCGCGGTGATGGGGAAAGAAAAGGCTTTCAGCCTGCTTTCAAAAATGAAAGGCACAGCCGCCGTCTGGATAGACGGCTCCGATAAGGAAAGCGTGCTGATTAACGGCGCCAGCGGCGCCCGGTGGCAAAAATCCAGGAAGCTGTTCTGAATTAGCGTTGCTGTTTCACTTCTTCGAACTCGCCTTTGGTCTTGTTCTTGCGCACATTATCCCAGTTGAAGTACCTGCCGTTCATGGCCAGGTAAACGCCGGGGGGGAGCGTCTGCGCGAAGGAGAGGGCCGACCCGAGGTTGAACATCCCGTCGGAGGAGCCGAACTTGTAGGGCACCATGGCGCCGGTCAGCACCACGGTCTTGTCTTTGATGCTCCGCCCCAGCAGCCTGGCCGTCTCCGGCATCGTATCCGTGCCGTGGGTGATGACTATGCGCTTTTCTTTTGAGGCCAGGCATTCCGCCAGCACCTTGCGGCGGTGCGCGGCGGTCATGAAAAGGCTGTCTATCATCATCAGGGTTTTGATATTTACCGGCACGCGGGAGCGGCCGAGTTTCAGCATCTCATGAAGGTGCGTCCCGCGGAAGAACAGTTCCCCGTTCAGCTCGTCGTACTCCTTGTCGAAAGTCCCGCCGGTGATAAATAATTTAATGGTCACTTCCTGCCGTCCTTCAGGAAAGCCAGGTAGCCCTTATAGGCCATGAAGATATCCAGCTTGCCGGCCAGTTCCATCGGGGCGTGCATGGAGAAGAGCCCCACGCCGCAGTCTATCACCTGCATGCCGTAGCGGGCCATCAGATAGGCGATCGTGCCGCCGCCGCCCTGGTCCACCTTTCCCAGCTCGCCGGTCTGCCAGATCACGCCGTTCCTGTCGAAAATGCGGCGGATATGCGCCATGAACTCGGCGCTGGCGTCGGAGGAGCCTGACTTTCCGCGGGAACCGCAGTACTTGGTCACGCAGACGCCGTGGTTGAGGAAGGCGGAGTTCCGCTTTTCAGAGACGGAGGGGAACATCGGGTCGAACAGGGCGTTCACGTCGGCCGAGAGCATCCAGGAATTGCTAAGAGCGCGTTTAAGCGTCAGTTCGCTGTAGGAATCAGTGGTGAGGTTGAGGAGCTCAGCCGCGGTGTTCTCGAAGAAGTTTGCGGCCATGCCGGTGGATCCGACGGAGCCTATCTCTTCCTTGTCGCAGAGCAGCACGCAGGAAGTGTATTCCGGGACCGCCTTAAGGTCCAGCAGGGCTTTCAGGCCGGTGTAGGCGCAGACGCGGTCGTCGTGGCCGTAGGCCAGTATCATCGAGCGGTCCAGGCCCGCCTCGCGCGGCTTGCCGGCGGGCACTATCTCCAGCTCGGCGGACAGGAAATCTTCTTCCGTCACTCCGTATTTTGCTTTCAGTATCTTGAGCACGTTGTATTTGAATTTTTCCTTGCGGTCCTTTTCAGCGACAGGGATCGAGCCTGCCACCACGTCCAGCCCCTCGCCGGGGATGGCTTCGCCTATGGTTTTCTTATACTGGTCGGCCGCCAGGTGCGGCAGCAGGTCGGTTATGCAGAACACCGGGTCGGAGGGGTCTTCGCCTATGCTGACGGTCACCTTCCTGCCGTCGGGCTTGATGAAAACGCCGTGCAGCGCAAGGGGGATGGTCACCCACTGGTATTTCTTTATGCCGCCGTAGTAGTGGGTGTCCAGCAGCGCCAGGCCGCTGTTCTCGTAAAGGGGGTTCTGCTTGAGGTCTATGCGGGGGGAATCGGTGTGGCCGCCGACTATGTGCAGGCCGGCCTCCAGCGGTTTCCTGCCCACCGTGACGGCCATCAGCGTCTTTCCTTCGCAGGAGCGGTAGACCTTGTCGCCGGGGTTGAGGCGCGCGCCGCTCTTTTCGTGAGCCGACATGTTCCTGAAGCCCGCCGCCTCCAGCATGGCCACCGCCTCGTCGTGCGACTCGCGCTCGGTCTTGGCCTTGCCTATGAAATCCATGTAAAGCTTATTGATCTCGTCCGAATGCTTAAGGTCGGAGCGGGAGATCCTTTCGTAGCCGTTCTTCCTGGCGTAGGTGAGGTCTGAAATTTTGGATTTGGCGGTCTTTTTCATTTTTTTCTCCAGAGGCTATCCCTTGAAACGGGGCGGGCCCGATTTTTCATATATTAGCATTTTGGCCGTCTGATGAGCATAGCTCCCGATACGGCACTAGCTTAGCTTTTGCTATCATTACATCAGATAATGAAGAGCCTCCCATACCCGCGTAAAGTCCTGCTGCTGATCTTCTGCCTCAGCCTTTTCAATTACATAGACCGGCAGGTCCTCTACGCGGTCTTTCCCCTTATCAAAACCGACCTGCGGCTGAGCGACGCCGAGCTCGGCTTCCTGGCCTCGTCGTTCATGATAGTTTACATGTGCTTCGCGCCGTTCGTGGGCTATTTCGGGGACAGGGTGCGCCGCCCGCTGATAATAGGCGTAAGCGCTATTTTCTGGAGCCTCTCAACGCTTTTCAGCGGCCTGATACGGAGCTACGGGCAGCTCCTTGTTACGCGCTCGGCGGTGGGCATAGGCGAGGCCGGCTACGGCACCGTCTCCCCGTCATACCTGGCAGAGTGGTTCCCCAAGGAGCGCCGGGGACGCGTGATGGCGCTTTACGCCCTGGGCATTCCGGCAGGCAGCGCCGTAGGCTACCTGCTCGGCGGCTTCCTCGGCCAGCAGTTCGGCTGGCGCAACGCTTTCTTTATAGTCGCGATACCCGGCATGCTGCTGGGCGTCATGGCGCTGTTTCTGACGGAAACCCCGGAAAAAAAGCTGCGCTCCGAGCATATCCCGTTCAAGGGCTACGCGGCCCTGCTCAAGAACCGCACCTTCCTGCTGATCTGCCTCTCCCAGTCGATAGGCACGTTCTCCGTGGGAGGGCTGGCGGCCTGGATGCCGTCCTATTTCGTAAGGACCTTCGGGATCTCCGTGGCTAAAGCGGGCTTCCTCTTCGGCCTCGTCACCGTGCTGGCCGGCCTCACCGGCAATTTCGCCGGTGGCTGGGCCGCGGACTGGCTGCAGAAGCGGACCAAGCGGGCCTACTTCGTCGTAGGCTATATGAGCTTTTTCCTCAGCGTCCCTTTCGGCGTCTCGGCGGTGACGGCCGGCAGCCTTAATATGTGTTTGGCGATGATGTTCTTCGCCGAGTTCTTCATCTTCGCCTACTCCGGCCCTTACCACGCCGCGATCGTCGAAGTGGTCCCGGTCACGATGCGCTCAATGGCTTTCGCGTTCGATATTTTCCTTATACACGCCCTCGGCGACGCCGTTTCCCCGTTCCTGCTGGGCGTGGTCTCCGATTCCTCCGGGCTGCCGGTGGCCATGTTCCTCGCCATGATCTACCTCCTCTTCGGCGGGGTCACCTCCATAATGGCGGGCGAGGCGTATAAAAAAGATTTTCACGGGAAACCGCGCGGGCCTGATCCAGCTTACCCGCTGGAGGCGTAATTTAAGAAGACATGAACCAGAATTTTAACATGGATAGACAGGATTTACAGGATTTATTATTTATCTTTTAATCCTGTTTATCCTGCTCATCAATGTGAATTTGTTTAGCCAGAGATTTTATGAAAAACTATGAAGTCGTGCGCGAAACTCCGGAGCTGCTGGTGATAAACAAGCCGTCGGGCCTGCTTACGATGGCCGGGCGCGGGGACCTGGCGACCGAGAGGCACCTGGTGGGGCTGCTGCACCAGCGCTTCGGCGGCGTTTTTGTGACGCACCGCCTGGACAAGGACGCCAGCGGCCTGATAATCTTCGCCCGCACGCCGGAGGCGCACCGCTATTACTCCGGGCTTTTCGAGACGCGCGCGATAGAAAAAAAATATCTTGTGGTGGCGGAGGGGAAAGTGGCCGAAGAGCGGGGGGAGATAGATAAGCCGCTGAAGCAGCGCGGGTCCGGGCGCATGTCGGTGGCCTTTGACGGCAAGCGCTCTCTGACCAAGTACTCGGTGATGGAAAGGCTGCGGGGCGCCACGCTGCTGGAGGTTTCCATCGTGACCGGCCGGCGCCACCAGATAAGGGCGCACCTGTATTCCATCGGCAACCCGGTGCTGGGAGACAGCCTTTACGGCGACGCGGCCAAGCAGTCCAGGTTCCCGCGCCTGATGCTGCATTCGTGGCGGCTGAGATTCACCGATATGGCCGGCAAGACCATGTCGGTAGAAGTCGACCCGCCGGCCGATTTCATGGGCGTCCTCAAAGTCCTGGGTTAATTCTAAATAAGCGGGAACCGGAATTTTAACATGGATAGACAGGATATACAGGATTTAATTGCCCCTTTACTATCCTGTCTATCCTGTTCATCCATGTGAATCTCTAATGAAGAGTCCGCACGAAGGGCGTTAATTTATTTTGCGGCCAGCTCTATCTGGGCCGTTTTCTCCACCCCGTCCGAAAGATAGGTAACGCTTATCTTCTGGCCGGGGCTGAACTTTTTCAGCTCCATTGAATAGGCGCGCAGGTCTCCGGCGGGGTTTCCAGCCAGCTTTATTATCACGTCGCCCGGCTTTATTCCGGCGGCCTCGAGAGGCGAGCCCGGCGTGATCTCGAGCGCGCGCACCCCCAGCCCCTGGAAGGCGAAGTCCGGTACCAGGCCGGTAGAGGCGCGGCGCGGGGCGGTGGAAGAAGGGATGATGGATGAAGGATGAGGGCTGAGGGTCGGAGGGGAATCAGGGGGGCGAGTTATGAAGTCCGACTCCCCGGCCAGGTAGTCTATGATCTCCAGGGCGAATTCCGCCTGCTTTACCAGCCCCCGGGCGTCGATCCTGTCGGCGGTGTCAGAAGCTTTGTGATAGTCGGGCTTCGGCCCGCTGAAGAACTGCACGGCTGGTATCCCGGCTTCTATGAAGCTGGCCTGGTCGCTCGAGTCCAGGTCCTCTTTTACCAGCTCGTAGTCGGAGCCTGTCACGAAGCCGGCTCCCCTGAAGATGTGCACCCATTTGTCCGAAGAGCCCGCGCCGAGCACGAGGATCTTCCCCGCTTCAAGGCGGCCGACGGTGTCGAAGTTGAGCGCCGCGTTGATCTTTGCTCTCACGGCGGGGGAAAGGCCGGAGACGAAGTCCTTTGAGCCCAGGCGCCCCCGCTCCTCGCCGTCGAACGCGGCGAATATTATGGAGCGGGCGCCGGGGTTCTTTGCGTAATGGCGTGCCAGCTCGATGAGCAGCGCTACGCCGGAAGCGTTGTCGTCGGCGCCGGGGAAGATCGCGCCGCTTTCCGGGGCGAGGTGGTCGTAATGCGCGCAGAGCACCAGGTATTCGCCCGGCTTTTTTGTCCCTTCCGCCACCCCCACTATATTGGCGCGGCCCGGTTTATCGTCCGCCGACCGGAAAGCGTCCCCGGTGAAAGGTTTCCCGCCGGACAGCCCGGCGGTTCCGCTCCCGGCGGAAAGTCCCGCGTCCCTGAAAGCTTTTTCAATTGTGTCGGCGGCGCTCCCCAGGCCGCGCGAGGACGGGCCGCGCCCGCCGGGAACGGCGGCGAGTCCGCCGACCGCGTCCATCATGCGCTCCGCAGAGAAGACGGACGGCAGCTGCGCCAGCGGGCGGCGCGCCGGGTAGGCGCGTTCCCGGGGCGGGGTCCCGGCCAGGTCCGTTCCCAGCGGCGAGCGCGACACGGCCCAGACGCCGGAGGCCAGGGAGCTCATCGCGCCGTCAAAGACCAGCCAGGAATACTTGCCGTAATGAGGCAGCTTTGCGGCCAGCAGCGGCAGCTTGTCGGGCGAGCCGGAAACGACGAGGGCCCCTGAAAAAGCCGGGTCCGAAGGGTTGAACGCGGCGAAGACGAAGGTGTGGCCCGCGCGCGGGAACCTGCGGTTGTCCAGAGTGACGGCGTCAGGCGTAAACCGGGCGCCGTAGAGCTCAAGCCCTTTTTCAAAATCCGCGGCCAGGCCGTTCTCGGCGCCGAAGACCCAGTAGGCGCCGGCCGGGGCTGAAGACCGCGCGGCGTCGTCCGAGATCTCAGGCAGGTTGTCCCTGTCTTTGGTCCAGGCTCCGGCCAGGGCGCGCCAGGGTTCACCGGCCGGGCCCGAAGGCAGTATTATCGCGGGCTTCGCGGCGCCCAGGACGCGCGAGAGGGTGGGCGGGGTTTCCAGCGGGCTCAGGGCGCGGAAAATATCGAATTCCGGGTCTATCTCAAGGCGCACCGGCTGCAGCGGAGAACTGTAATGGAAGGTTTCCTCCTTCGAGGTCATCGGCAGGCTCTTTATGCGGGGGATTACTAAGCCCTCGAGGTAGATCGCGGCAGGGATCTCTAGGCTGTAGGGCGGGCCGTCCTGCGTCTGCGCCAGCGTGAACTCCAGCTCGTAGCCCTCCAGGCCTCCGCGGGTAACCCGCGCGTTTTTCAGGACCAGCGCCGGGGCCCCGGCGCGGCGCGTCCACTGGTCGAAGAAAGGCTTCAGGCGGCCCGGCCCGGTGATCTTTTCAAATTCAGCGCGCAGGCTGTCGAAAGAGGCGTATTTGAACCTGTTCCCGGAGTAAAATCCGCGCAGGCCTTTCTTGAAGTTCTCATCGCCCAGCATATTGCGGAGCATATGGTAGGCCATCATGGCTTTGCCGTAGCCCACCGCCTCCGACGACGAGGACTGGCGCGAGCGGAACTCCGTGAGCGGGAAATCCCCGCCGGCGGAGACATAGTCCGAATATTTCTGCAGGGTCGTCATCCTGTAATCGCGGCCCCTGCCGCGGTTCTCGGCTATCAGGTAATCGGCCAGGTAGGCGGTAAGGCCTTCGCACCAGTTGCCTTTTTCGTAATCCACGAACACCCCGTTGCCCCACCAGTTGTGGAGTATCTCGTGCGGGTAGGAGGAATTTATTATGAATGGCAGGCGTATCACCTTCGGGCCCAGCAGGGTGAACGACGGCATGCCGTAGCCGGTGTCCCAGAAATTCTCCACCAGCGCGAACTTGCCGTAAGGGTAGGCGCCTATCAGGCCGGAGTAAAACCCGACGTATTTCCCGGTGGCCTCCAGGTATTTCCCGGCCAGGGCTTCGTCCGGCGAGCGCAGGAAGGCGTAGTACTTAAGGGGCCCGTCGCTGCGCGAATATTCGGCGTACTTCCCGCAGGTCAGGGTGATCTCATCTTGCGGCTTCGCTGTTTCCCAGGTTGAAACGGTTTTTCCCGGGAGGCTTTTCCTGCCGACCCTGTCCCCGCCCGCGACGGAGTCGTAGGGGGCCGGCAGGGCGGTCTCCAGGCGGAAAGTTACGAGGGAACCCTCGAAATGCGGGTACCAGCCCGAAGCCCCGGACAGGTAGCAGCCGTCAGCCGAGATCGTGCCCGGGGTTTCCGAGAAACTGCGCGAGTATTCCTGCGCCTGTTCGCCGGGGGGATGGCTTATCACCCCGCCGTATTTAAGCGTGAAGCCCCGCGAAGGTTTAGCCGTGATAAGGCGGTAAGCGGCGTATATCCCGGCCGCCGAGGAGTTGTTTATCCCGTATCTTTCGCGCGCGGTTTCGGGCGGCAGCTCTTCTATGGCGGCGCCTTCGGCGGCGGGGCTGAGCCCGCGGTGCAGCGTAAAAACGAACTCCGAGCGGGGAGACTCGAACGAGACCTGGTCGGACACGCTTATGGCGCCGGCCGCCGGGCTGATCTCCGCCGTGAGCCGGTGCGCCGCCGTCTCCCGCGGCGCGCACAGGGCGGCGCGGGGAAGAACAAGCGCGGCAAGCAGGAGAGCTGAAACCCTTACATTAGGCATAATTACATATATACTATAATTTTCCGGATACTATAGACTATTCGGTTTTTTTGAAACGGACGATTAGCCACAAAAGGCACAGGAAGCACATAAACAACAAAGTCATATCTTTTGTGCCTTTTGTGCTTTATGTGGCCAAATTAAAAGGAGTGAACATGAAACATACGCAGAAGACGGCCCTTTTACTGGTGATAGACGCCGTGGGGCTTTCCACCCTCGAATACCTGCTCTCAAAATACCCGGGCAGCGTGAAACTCCCGAACCTCTGCAGGCTGGGCCTGGGGGAAATAGTGCTGCCTGAATTCAGGAAGCGCCTGGCCTCCAAAGCTTCCGGCAAAGCTTACGCCGCGCGCGTCAGCCAGGTTTCCGCCACGGCGGACAGCCTGGTGGGCCACCGCGAGATGATGGGCGTCATAGACCACCGCACCTACGAGCTTTTTAACGACGGGTTCAGCCGCGAATATCTTTCCGAGCTGGAAAGGCGCATAGGCCGCAAGACCTTCTTCAATAAGATGGCCGGCGGCATGGAGGCCATAGAGCTTAACGCCGCCGAGCACGAGCGCACCGGCAAGCCCGTCGTCTACGCCAGCAAGTGCGACCCGCTGATACAGCTGGCCATGAACGAGGCCGTGATCCCGGTGGCCGAGCAGCACAAGATAGCCGACACCGCCTTCGCGCTGGCCATGGAGATGGGGATCCCTATTACCCGCGCCATAGCCCGCGCCTATGTGAAGAACGCGCAGGGGGAGATCATCCGCACCTCCAACCGCCACGACGCCGTGCTGCCCATAGGGCAGAAGACGCTGGTGGACATCCTGCACGACAGCGCGGTGTGGACGGTGGCCGTGGGCAAGACCAGCGACCTGGTGAACACCGCCTACCACGCCAAGGTCAAACTTAACAAGGAGATCTTTATCGACCCGTCGCTGAAGCTGCGCTTCGTGCACCCCGGGAAGAAGGACACCAACCCCTTCTCCATACAGGGCACCATAAACGCGCTGCAGGCGGCGCATACGGTTTACCGCCCGAAGGGCACCTTCATCTTCGCCAACTTCGTGGATACCGACAGCGTCTACGGCCACACGCGCGACGTGAAAGGGGCGCTGAGATCGCTTGAGGAGATAGACAGGACGCTGCCGCTGCTGGAAAAAAACCTGGCCAAGGGCGACCTGCTGGGAATAACGGCGGACCACGGCATGCTGCACCGCGAGGACTACGGCTACCACAGCAACGAGCCGCTGCCCTTCATAGCTTACCGGAAGGGCTGCGACAGGAAGCTCGGCGGGCTAAAGACCGGCCAGCTGCCCGGCCTCGCCGACATAGGCAGCGTCTTCGCCCAGTTCTTCGGCGTGCAGGACGAATACAAGAAGATAGTGAAACTCTGAGGGCCCGCAATTGACGAGGGGACCGGGTTAGCAAAACCGGTCGGAGCCCTGAGCTTGCGTAAGCGCGAAGGGCGAGACACGGAAGCGCGCGCACGGTGTGCGCGACGCTGGTTTTGCGTTCCGGTCCCCTTGGCAGTTGCGTCAATCGTTGAATCATGTAAATAAAAAAGACCCGGAAGGCCCGGTCTTTTTATTGGGGATGAGAACCGTTATTTGTATTCCGGGTCGACGAAGGCGCGGTAGGACTGGGGGGTGAGGGCGGCCCAGGTATACCTGTTCGCGGGGTTCCAAAGCACCCAGCTTTCCAGCAGATTCAGGCGTGTGGCCATCAGTTGCGCGCGCACCTCCGACGGGCCGTAGTTCCAGCCCAGCGAAAAATCCTGCAGGTAGGGGCGCAGCTTGGCGTAGTCCGGGCCGAGCTTCGCCATGGCGTCCTTAAGCCCCCGGTTTATCACCTTGAAGGGGCTGCCGTTGGGGTTCTTGATGTGATATTCCCCCGGGGCGTAATGCGAGGGGTACATCATGGGATAGATATAGTCCGAGCCGGCCGCCAGGACATTGATGTCCTGGCCTATGCCCATATCGTCCTTCACCGTGGTGGTCAGGCCGAACACGTCCGCCGAGATCTTAACCTTGTAGGGGGCGAGGCGCTTGGCGGCGTAGGCCAGGAACTCCGCGAGGTTGTTTATGGCCGCCTTCCTGTTGTTCGGCTTAGAGTAGCGGCAAAGCGAGGTGTTGCCCTCCGACGGGTAGCGGATGTAGTCGAACTGTATTTCTTCGAAGCCCAGCTTGGCGCATTGTTCGGCGATGTCAAGCGTATAGTCCCAGACTTCCCGGCTGTAGGGATCCAGCCAGGTGGACCCGTTGCGGCTGCGCCACGGCACGCCCGCCGGCGTTTTTACAGCCAGGTCGGGGCGGACCTTTGGCAGGACCTTATCTTTGAAGGTCACGATGCGGGCCACGGTGTAAAGGCCCGCGCCCTTGAAGTCCTTCATCATCGCCTCCGGCTCGCTGATCGCGCCCAGGTAGGAGCCGTACTTGTGCGCCTTTTCCACGCCGGGGATGTAAACCCTGCCGTCCGTTTCCTTTACCGCTATCACCACGGTGTTGATCACCGACCCGGAAATTTTCCTGATCAGTTCCTTCCTGCTATTATCCGAGCCCGCGCCCCAGGAGGTCAGGTGTATGCCGCGCACCCGCTTTTCGGCCAAAATAAGCGCCTTGATGGCCGAAGTGGAGATCTGTACCTTGACTGTCTCGGTGGCGGCCTGCGCTTCGGGAGGAACGGGAAGAGGGGCGGCGGTTTGAGCATAGCTGAATAATTCGCCGGACAGAAGCAAAAATAACGCTGTATGAAGCATGTACATATATTTTACAATTTAAGGACAGTAAAGGGGACTTGATATGAAGCTTATAAATTTATTGTTATTGGGGGCTTTGCATATGCCGGTTCAGCTTTTCGGCGCGGACAAACTTATAATCCATTACAGCCGGCTGGACAAAGTCTATTCGGGCTGGAACCTCTGGGTCTGGAACGACGAGGAGAAAAAACCCGGCTTTGAGCTGTCTCCCTCGGGGAGCGGGCCCTTCGGCGTGTTCTACGAGCTGGACCTGGACGCCTCCGGCCTGTCCGGCAAGAGAACGGGCTTCCTGCCGCGCCAGGGCAACTGGGCCAACAAGGACTCCCCTGACAAGATATTGGCCGCGGCCCGGCAGGGCGAAGTTTACCTGCTGGAGGGCGACGGCAAGGTCTACTCCGCCCCGCCCGAGGTCTCCACCGCGGTGACCGGCGCCTGGCTGGACGGGCCCGGCGAGGTGCGCGTAACTTTCACGCGCCCGCTGGCCGCGGCTTTCCTGGACGAACAGAGTTTCTGTGTCAGCAGGGGGACGGAAACCTTCACGCCCGTATCCGCCGCGCCTATCGGCGGGACCTACTCGCGCGCGGCCCGGCTGGCCTTTGCCGGCTTCGACCCTGATCACAAAGCCCTTAACGCCGGTGAATATATACTGGAGATCAAACCACTGGGCGGCATTCAGCCCCGTGAAAACAAGGCAGGGCTTCCGCCGGCCTCCGCCAATTTCGAGCCCGTCGCGCTGCGGCTGGGCGGGGCGGTTTACGGCGCGGACTTTTACAGCCCGCTCGGGCTGGGGCTGACGTCCGAGAACGGCCGCTCTGTCCTGCGCGTTTTCGCGCCCTACGCGGTGAAAGCCGAAGCGCTGGTTTACGATTTCCCCGCCGCGCAGCCCTACGCCTATCCGCTGGCCAGCAAAGCGGGCGGCATCTGGGAAAAGAAATTCCCCGAGTCGCTGGAAGGAAAGTCCTACCGCCTGCGCACGGAGCAGAACGGGCAGATTTCCGAGGGGCTGGACCCCTACGCGCGCTGCGTCGCCGGCGAGGGGGGCAAAGCGCTGATCCTGAAGGACGAAACCCCCGTTTACCCCGGGCCGTCGTTCGACGCCTCCGAGACAGTGGTTTACGAGGTGCATCTGCGCGACCTGACCATGGACGAATTCTCCGGCGTGAAAAACAAGGGCAGGTACCTCGGCGCCGCCGAAGCCGGCACGCGCCATCCGCGGTTCCCGGACCTGGCCACCGGCCTGGACCACATCGCCGAGCTCGGCGTCAACGCGGTGCATATCCTGCCCTTCCAGGACTTCGAGAACGGCGACAGCACCTCGGCTTATAACTGGGGCTATATGCCCGTTAACTTCAACTCCCCCGAGGGCTCCTACGCCTCGAACCCCGCCGACGGCTCCCGCGTGCGCGAGGCGAAGCTTATGATAGACGCCTTCCACCGCAAGGGGCTCAAGGTCATAATGGATGTGGTCTATAACCACACGGCGGAAACGCGCGGCACCACCTATAACTTCAACGCGGTCGCGCCGGACTACTATTACCGCCTCAACGCCGACGGCACCTACTCCAACGGCTCGGGCTGCGGCAACGAGTTCAGGACCGAGGCGCCGATGGCCCGCAAGTTCCTGCTGGACAGCCTTCTGTACTGGGTGCGCGAATACAAGGTGGACGGCTTCCGCTTTGACCTGATGGGCCTGGTAGACACCGGGGCCGCCGACGAACTGATGCTCGCGCTGAAGAAAGAGAAGCCGGACATCTTCGTCTACGGCGAGCCGTGGAAATCAGGCGCCAGCCCGGTCAAGGGCGTGGAGAAAGGCAGCCAGCGCGGCAAAGGCTACGCCTTGTTCAACGACGGTTTCCGCGACTCCATAAAGGGCAGCGTCTTCGACGTGGCGGACCTGGGCTATGTGCAGGCCGCCAAAAACCGGGAGGGCGTGATGCGCGGCATACGCGGCGCGGTGGACGATTTTACCGACGGGCCGCTTGAGACCATGAACTATGTCTCCTGCCACGACAACCACACTTTGTGGGACCGCATAGACCTGTCGGTCAAGGACGAGCCGCTGCAGAACAAGACGGCCATGGACAAGCTGGCCAACGCGCTGGTGTTCACTTCGCAGGGCATACCCTTCCTGCACGCCGGCGAGGAGTTCCTGCGCACCAAGAAGGGCGCGGAGAATTCCTACAACCTGCCCGACGAGATAAACCGCCTGGACTGGACGCGCAAGAAGAAGAACTTCGACGTGTACTCCTACTACCGCGACCTGATAGCCCTGCGCAAAGCCCACCCTGCTTTCCGCATGAAGACCGAGGCCGAAGTGCGGGAAAACCTTAAATTCTACGACGAATTGGGCCTGAAGGTCGTGCCGCCGGCCATCGCCTACCTGCTTTACGGCGACAAGGCCGGGGACTCCTGGCGGCGCATAGTGGTGCTGGTGAATCCCGAAAGAACGGCGCGGAAATTCGTGCTTCCCCCGGGCAGCTGGCTGGAGGCTTTTGATTCCATAGGGCTGGTCAAGGAGCCGGGCCTGCCTGTTTCAGGGGCCTTCGAGGTGGAGCCGCTCTCGCTCTCGGTGCTGCGCCTCGACCTGTGATCTAACGGACCTGGCAGCCGCATGAAAGATTGAACATGGATAGACAGGATGGACAGGATTTTTATTCTTTTTATCCTGTCTATCCTGCTCATCGATGTGAATGATTTATAGATTATTTTTGATTACCATAACTCTTGCTATGGGTCTTTTAGCCTATGCGCGCATAGGACTTAAGCCGCTTTCGGCGGGCCGTGTTTTGTAGGTATACTTTCATTAAGCAGTAAACAATTCAGGTATGAGGAGTTTCTAAATAATGAAAAAAATAATGTTCGCCCTGGTGCTAGTTTCCTTCGCGTCCTCGGCTTTCGCCGCGGACTTCTCTTCGTTAGCGGGCTTGAAAGCCGCCGACATCAACGTTCAGGCCGCAGCCGTCGTAGTGCCGGCGCCTGCCAAGCCGGTTAAAGAGGACCCGCAGGTCCCCCAGGACCTCGTCAACAAGTTCAACCAGGTCAAGAACGACATCTGGAGAATCGAGAGCGATACCACCTGGCTGCGCTCCGACATCGACCGCCTTGAAAGCGACGCCCGCCAGATAGAGCAGAACAACACCTCCGACCCTTTCTTCCTGAGCGATCTGCAGCGCATGTCCATAAACATGAGCCGCTATGTCAACGACGCGCAGCGCCTGGGAATGAACCTGAAGAGCCTGCTCAACCTCGCGCAGAAGGACCAGGGACTTAACAGGATAGCCCGCGATATAGAAAAGGACGCCCGCTCCCTCCTCAACCGCGCCCAGTTCGATATCGAGAATTCAACGCAGCGCCTTGAATGGGCCGTGCGCGGCGCCAGGCCGGAACTGATCGGACATAACGCGATGAGGCAGGCCATGGAAATTTCGCGCAACGGCAGGGATTTCACCTGGAAGGTCCGCGATATTTCCAATGACGCCCGGAGCCTGGTCTCAAAGACGCAGCTTTAAAGGATAGCGGCGTCATTTCCGCGGTTTTGCCGCCGGCAGAAGGGCGGGGCTATTATAGCCCCGCCCTTTTGTATTAAGATAGACTTATAGAACGGAGGGCGCATGGACGAATATAAAAATACTATCAGCCTGAAGACCCTGGAAAATACGGCGGCGGCGCTGCGCAGGAACAATTTCGAAGCTGCTGTCTATGAAAGCGGCCCCGCAGCCGCGGCCGCCTTGCTGTCCCTGGCCGGGACCGGGAAGAAAATAGGGGTGGGCGGCTCCATAACCGTCAGCGCCCTCGGCCTTCCCGAAGCCCTGGCGGCCGCGGGCAATACCATAGTTACCCATAGCCCCGGCATGAACGCCGAAGCCAGGCGCTCGACCTGGCTGGCGGCCCAGGCTGCGGATATCTACCTGGCCTCCCCGCAGGCGGTCACCCTCGACGGGAAACTTATCTTCCTGGATGCCAACGGGAACCGCGGCGCTGCGGTTATCTGCGGCCCGCGCAAGATCGTGCTGCTGGCCGGCATCAACAAGATCGCCAGGAACCAGGAGGAGGGGCTCTGGCGCGCGCGCAATGTGGCGGCGGCGGGCAATAACCTGCGCCTCAAAAAAGACAATCCCTGCGTGAAGACCGGAAAATGCGAGGACTGCGCTTCCCCGCAGCGCATCTGCAACGCGGTAACCCTGCTCTGGAAGAAGCCCTGGCCCAACGACGTCCTCGTCATGCTGATAAACGAGGACCTGGGGTATTAATTCCTCAGCCGGCAAATAACAAAGCCCCGGGCAGTTGTAACTGCCCGGGGCTTCGTCTTGGCCGGCTTCTTTACAGTTTTACTTCTTTTTCAGCTTTATCTCAACGTCCTTGGCCCCTGTTTCGCTTTCAATTTTAACATCCAGCTTTTTCACCCCTTTGTCGGAGAGGCCTACCTGCGTCAGGTACTTGCCGATGTCCTTCACGTCAATACTTTCCTGCCACTTGCCCATTTCGGAGCCGCTCATCTGGCGCGGCGCCGTGGGGGCGGCTCCGCCGGCGACGGTGCTTATCTGCCCGGCCTTAAGCGACTGCTTGCCCAGCGCGTTCGTCAGGTCCACGTGGCCCTCGTAAACTTTTACGGTAAGCGTGTCTTTCTGCTCTATGTCGGCTTCCGTGCCGCGCACGGCGCAGACGGCCGTGGGCGTGCGCACGTTCAGCTTGGCCATCTTGTGCAGCATGCGGCCCCACACCTGGCCCACGCTAAGGTCGAACATCTCGCGGACCTTGCTCTTGCCGGGGATGCTGAAGGTGGAATTCTCGTTAATGCGGATTTCGGCCCCGGTCTTGGTCACGAGCGAAGCCTTCGCGCCCGCGGCGGTCATTATGGAGTCGCCCGGCTGCAGCGCCTCGTTGAGCTTCAGTTCGGCGTAGTCCTTGTCGGCGGCGCGTTTAAGTTTTACGTCCCCGCTGACGAACACCACCACAGCCGACATCTTTTCGGCGCTGAACGCATAGCCGGCCGGCAGAAGCGCCGTAACCGCGAAAGCCGCCGCCACCGCTAGCATTGTCTTATTTAATCTTTTCATTTCAGTCTCCTCACCTATCAGCCCGAACCCATCCCCTTAATTATAGCGGAGTAATCGGCTTTTGGCAATGTTAATGTGTATACATTCGCCAAAACTGCCATTGATAATTAACAATTTATCTATTACTATATAAGGTGGCGCAGTTTGGCTAATGGAGGCATAAGAATGGGGGAACACCCATTTAAGGTTGTTTTTTTGGCTGTTTTGGCGATTTCTGTCCATGCACGGGGCCTGAACGCGGCTGCCGCTGTTGCCGTTGTGGGCGGCGGAGAGGTTTCGGAACAGGATATTACCGACTGGCAGGCCGCCCAAAGCTGCTACGGAGAAGACGCCATCACCTCCCGCAAGGCCGGCTTCATGCGCATGTTCGAGGCCGCTATCCTGGAGGAGATCCTGGTCCGCCAGGCCCGCCCTATAACGGGTGAGGAATATATAGAAGAAGCGGCCCGCATAGACGCTGAAACCCGCGCCCCGGAAATTCTGGGGTGCATTAAAAAGTATTTCACCGACGGCGCGGGCCGCTACGAGCGGGTTTTTGTGCGGCCTATACTCGCCCAGCGCTTTATGCGTGAATTTGTAAAGTATGATCCGGAGGTGCAGGCCAGGGCCTATAGCCTGCGCGACGGGACGCTTAAAGACATCGAAGAAAAGAAGGCCTTTCTGACTATCGGCCTTGAGCGCGGCATAGCTTACTCTACCGCGGCGTATTCCGTAGAGGAGGACACCGCCGCCCCGGCCGCTCTCGAACCCTGGAAAAGGTGGTCCCCGTACGAGGCCGCCTTCATAGAGGAGCACCTCAAATCTTTGAAGCCCGGCGAGGCTAAGCCGGAGCCCATTCAAGACGAGCTGAACATCAAATTCATCACGCTGATAAGCGTGACAGATAAAAAATATTATTTCGAGTCGCTGACCATCCCCAAGCTCTCCACTGAAGACTATTTAAAGAGCGTCAGGAAGCTGCCCTGCAAAATAAACGACAAGGAACTGCGCGACTGGGTGGCCCCGATAAAGGGCAACCCCATCCTGGCCCCGGCGGAGATAGAAGACGGAAGCAAAGAGGCGGGGAAGTAAGAACCTCAAAAGGTACCTGGTAACTCTTGAAGTTTTTTTGTGGCTGGAAGATCTTATGAGGAATTTAAAAACAACAAGTAAGAAAGTAAGCAGCGTCCCCTATAAGCGAAATTTGTATGCGCTGGCTAAAGAAGTGATGAGTATGCCCTGTAATAAAAGCCGTGCGGACAAAACATTCGTTTACGAAAGCCAGGCGGCATATAACGCTTATTTCAGAGAGTTGAATAAATGACTCTTAATTCCAACCCGTACCTTTCAGCCCTCCGGAAATTCCGCCGGAAGCGGGTGCGGTTTGTTTTGGTGGGAGTGTTCGGCATAAATCATTACGCGCCCGCCCCTGGGGCGGCCTATTCCACGCTTGATTGCGATATCCTGGTTGAGCCGGCGCCTGAAAATCTGCTGAAAGCGCTGAAAGTGCTTGAATCAGACGGCTATATTCTGGAATCTAACGGGGAACCGCTGGGGAAACCGGACGCGTGGCTTGCGGGTAGAATTATCCGCGCCAAAGCGGCCGTTACCGCTATAAAGGATTCGGCGCAGATAGACATCCTGACCGGCGCAGCGGGCTACTCCTTTGCGAAACTGTACGCGGGGAAGCGTTTGTTCAGGGCCGGTGGAACATCCGTGCCCGTGGCGAATCTCGCGCACCTGCTGGGAATGAAAAAAATATGCGGCCGCAAAAAAGACCTGGAGTTCCTGCGTCTTTATCAGGCCCGGCTGGCGTCGCTTAAAATAAAGAAGAGATCGTGACGATATGTTGAGATCAGTGGCAACCGGAAAATGAACTGGCTAAAGCAGCTTAACGGGGCGCGCCCCAAGACCTCAAAAGGTACCAGGTACCTTTATACGGCCATTGGTAGTAAATGGCCGGCGATGGTGCTTTTGTTTTTTTTCGGTTTTCCCGTGGCTTCCTTCTCGGTAAGCCAAAAAGTGGCGGTTGTAAACCCGGATTACCACCGCATTCAAAAATTTGGCCTCATGGACTATATTGATTACGATACCAATGTCTCCAGCTTTATCAGCATTGGCTATTGGACAGTGCCGGATAGTTGCTCCAACTGGCGAAAAAACCCGGCCTGTTGGACTGGTTTCGGAACCAGGCAGGATTTTATAGGCGCTGTCCTAAGTTCAGCCGGCTACACGGTAGATTATTACACGGCGGATACTTTCCCTTCCGTTACCACATCGGACTATGGGGTGGTTTTCGTGCAAGATCCCCAAACAGATGTGAGAGTCTTTCCGCGCGAGGTTGAAAATATCCTGCCAGACCTGCTTGAAAAGACTACTTCCCAGGTTTTTACCGACAGATTAAAGGGGTATTTTAACAGTGGCGGTAAAATAGTCCTGGTCGGTGACGCGGTGAAATTGTTGGAGGATTCGGCTGCTCCGGGTAAATATACATTAGGCTTCGGTAAAACAATATCTTCGTCTTCCGTTTCAAACAATGCCACTGACGCCAGGGTTTCTCATAAGTGGCTTTTTTCCATGGGCCTGCCGTTCTGCGGCGTTGATCGGTCAGGCTCCGGGGCGTATACAACGGAGCCCGGGTCCATTCTTTCCGAGGGGACAAGGCTTTCGGATCTGTATTTCTTTAACGGGAACGATATTAATAATACGTATTGGAGCGAAACCAGCTATTCTCCCTCCGACGCTGTTTCCTACTTGAATCTGCGTGTGCAAGGGTCGGCGCAATATGTCCTTTCAGGTTCTGTCTGTTCCCCGGCAGTATATACGGATTCCGTTAATTCAGTGGTGAATAAATCCATGGGCTACACCACTTACGGAGGACGGAAACTGTTTTATATCGGAAGCGACGCGTTTTGGGATTTCGATTATGTGAATAATGAGGGCGCTTGGCACGCAGGTCAGTATATTGAAATGAAGAACACCTTCACTTCAAAAGGAAAAGAGGCGCTTGTTAAACTTTCCCAAGCCGCTTTTGCGGATTATGGACAGGATGGAATATCCAGTGTTTGGAACGATGGCTTTGAGAGTTATTCTCCCGGGGCATTCCCTTCCGTAAATTGGACAGCGGACGCCAATGGTGGTACGGTTGACGGGGCAACTGCTTATGCTGGTTCCCAATCATTAAAGTTAACAGGCCAGTTAGGGGGGTGTAGTAGTGGCCTGGCATATCGTACCTTACAGACAACGGCTCCATATACGGTTGAAACTTATATTAGGAACGGTTCTGAGGTGTTAAGCGGCTGCCAACCAGAGCGTGGCTATGTCGGATTAAGTAAAGGCACCACTTTGGCGAATCCCAGCCGTTCTTTCATAAACTTCAAGGGAAACGGAAGTGTGGAATTTAATAATGCCGACGCTACAGTTTCTACGCGCGCTTATACGACAAATACCTGGTATAAGGTCAGGGTCCAATATGAGCGGCCTGTGCCTGCAATAGTCAAAATATCGTATTGGCTGAATGACGTCTTTATCAGCCAAAGTACCGGTGCGGCAGTTGCGGAAGAAGATAATTTTGATCACATTACCCTCACTTCACAGGAAGGCAGCGTCTGGTTTGATGAAGCCAGTATTCTTAAAAGCGGAATTTTGGTGTCTCCCTTCACAGATGTCTCAACATCGGCTTTAACCGCAAACTGGAAGGCAAACTCCCCTCAAGGGACTTTATATTACACTTATTTATCGACCGGAGTTTTTCCCAACAACTATATCGGCAATATAAGTTCAACGACGGCCAACTTTTGGACGACATATACAGGGCTTACCGCGAACACTAGTTATTATGCTCAAGTTTCAACCTCCGTGGCTGGGCCATTTACTCCGTTGGGCTCAGTCGTAACTTTAATCGAAATCCCCGCCTTGGTTTATTTCGACGAGGTGGGGGCGAATTCTATTGTGGCCTCGGCTTATGCGCCGGAATTTAGCGGGATGGAGCGCCCGGGGTCCGGGATCTATGTCGACTCGGGCGGGGTTTACGGCGTCTGGGGCTCCACCGGCAACTACTGGAACACCAAAGTCGGGATGACTGCTTTAAGGCTGGGGGCCGCGGCCGCGGTCATAGGCAGCAGGTTCTACGTGGTGGGCGGCGCTCCCGATGGGAGTAATTACCTTGCTATAAATGAAGAGTATGACCCGGTAACTAATGCCTGGACTACAAAAACCCCCATGACCACCAACCGGTCTCTTCTGGCCGCCGGGGCCATAAACGGCAAGCTGTACGCGGTAGGCGGCTTCAACAACACAGGCGGCGGCCCCCTTAAAACAAACGAAGAATATGACCCTGTAACTAATAACTGGAGCACAAAAGCCCCTATGCCCACCGCCAGGGAGCGGCTGGCGGCCGGCGTAACAGGCGGCAAGCTTTATGCGATAGGCGGCTATAATAGCGGCGTCAAAGACAACAACGAGGCCTATGACCCCGCAACCGACAGCTGGGCCATAAAAAAGCAAATGACCACCGCCAGGGAAAAGCTGGCTGTGGGTGTTGTAGGCGGAAAACTTTACGCCATAGGCGGCATGATAGCCGGCTCTTTAACCACGAACGAGGAATACGATCCCGCAAGCGACTTGTGGTATCCAAAAAGAGCCATGCCCACCGCGCGGTCCAGCCTGGCTGCCGGCGTTATAGGCGGCAAGCTCTACGCGGTAGCGGGGTTTCTTAGCGGCGGCTATCCCGACGCAAATGAAGCCTACGACCCCGCAACCGACACCTGGTCGGTAAAAGCCGCTATCCCCACCGCCAGGTACAGCAGCGCCGCCGGGGTAATAAACGGGAAACTTTACATAGTCGGCGGAAACAACGGCAGCTACCTCAATACCAACCAGGAGTACACGCCCGGCGTTACAGCGGCCTTTGCCGGGTTTAAGCCCAATACGCAGTACACCTTCAGAGCCAAGGCCAGGAACCAGAGCGGTGTGGAAAGCGATTGGTCTGCCCCTGTTTCAACCTACACCATGGCGGTCGCCTCAATGCCGGCAAGCGGGCAGCCTATCTCCAATGTGTTTGTCTCAAGCGTGACAGTGGAATGGTCCTCGGGCACCGCGGTCGTCGGTTTTAACGGCCCCGGGGCCAGCTATAAGATCCAGGCCTCGACTGTTCCCAATTTCTCCGGTAGCCTCATCATTTATTTCCCCGTTCTCTCTTCGCCCTATATCCTTGAGTCTTTATTCGACAATACCACCTATT
>JAUSCK010000015.1 GCA_030651035.1 Elusimicrobiota bacterium | reverse complement strand
CGCTGTTCGCTCGCCCTGGCGGGCTTTTCTGTTAAGTTTATGTCGCGCCCGTGGGGAGAGGGGGGGAAAGGCATAAGCAATCTGTCCGCACAAATGTTATAAGATTTATCGGGTATGAGGATATTCATTGCAGGGCCGCTGTTCGCCCTCCTGCCGGTCCCGCCTATGACGCGCGAGCAGTACCTGATGCTGTCCTCCCCGAATGTCCCCTCCGGGAAATTCCGGGGAGTCAAAGACCTGCTTGGCCGTACGGGCACAAACGATCTCTTTTGCGGCACAGACACAGAACCTATTTGATAACATACCAATATGAGAAACTACATATTTATCGTGCTGCTTAGCTCCGTACTGGCCGGTTGTTCCACCGTGCCTTACACGCACAGGCGCCAGTTCAATATTGTCTCCGACGCCGAGGAGAACAAAATGGGCCTGCAGGCCTACCAGGAGACCCTGGCCAAAGCGAAACTTTCCTCCGACGCACAGGCCTCGGCCATGGTCGAGCGCATCGGCACCCGCATCGCCGCGGCGGCGGAACAGCCGTCGTTCGACTGGCAGTTCAAGCTGATAGACGAACCAAAGTCGGTCAACGCTTTCTGCCTGCCAGGAGGGCGCGTAGCGGTCTATACCGGCATCCTGCCTGTTACGGAAAATGAAGACGGCCTCGCCGTAGTTATGGCGCACGAAGTGGCGCACGCCCTGGCGCATCACGGCGCCGAACGCATAAGTCAGGGAGAACTGGTAAGCCTGGGCGGGGCCGCCCTGCAGGCAGGTATGGCCCAGAAGGACCCGGCCGTGCAGAAGCAGGTGATGACCGCTTTCGGGCTGGGCGCGAACGTAGGGGTACTGCTGCCTTTCAGCCGCAGCCACGAAGCGGAGGCCGACCATATAGGCCTGATCCTGATGGCTAAAGCCGGCTACGACCCGCGCGCCGCCGTCCCGTTCTGGCAGCGGATGGAGCAAGCCGGCGGCCAGAAGCCTCCTGAATTCCTTTCCACCCACCCTTCGGATAAAACCCGCATAGAGAAGATCCAGGCCGAATTGCCCGAAGCGCTGAAATACTATAAGCCGCGGTAAGAAGGCGATGCGCAATTAACGCTGCGGGAATAAAGCGCTATCGCAGAAGCGCAGCGACCCGGTAAAAACTGCCTGCTCTCGAGTTAATGTTCAGACCAGTATGAGAATTATAAAAATTATATTTTCGGGATGCGCCGGCCTGCTGCTTTTAACCTCGGCCGCCCGGGCGCAGTATTACCTGGACGCTGAAACCGGCTCGGTCCGGGCCGGGCACAATACCGTCAAGATCCCTCTCAAAGGAGGAACCCGGTTCTCCCTGACGGACGACCTGCGGTCCGGCGCGGAACCCTACCTGCGCGTCCGCGTCGGACGGAAGTACGGCAGGAGCGACCTATCCTTCCTGGCAGCGCCGCTGACGCTGCGCTCCAAGGGAACCTTTGACCGGGCCGTGGCCTTTAACGGTAAGGTGTTCGCTGCCGGCGCGCCCACCGAGGCCGTTTACCGCTTCAATTCCTATCGGGTAAAGTATCTCTATGAATTCCACAGGAGCGAGCTGCTGTCGCTGCGCTGGGGCGGCGCGCTGAAACTGCGCCACGCCGGCATAACGCTGACCAACCCCGCCGTGAGCACCGAATCAAAGAACACCGGCTTTGTGCCGCTGGCCGCTTTCTCAGCGCAGTACGCTTTCAGCCCCGGTTACCTGCTGGACCTGGATATAGAAGCCCTCGGGGCGCCTCAGGGGCGGGCCGAGGACTTTATGCTGGCGATAAGCAGGCAGCTGCGCCCCGGCATGCGCCTGCGGGCCGGCTACCGCTTCCTCGAGGGCGGCTCAGGAGCAGGAGAGGTATATACTTTCGCCTGGCTGCACTACCTGCTAGTCGGACTTACCTGGGAGTTCTGATATGCCTATCGAATATTTAAGGCAGTTCAAAATATCTGGCTACGCTGTCTTCGACTTCGCGGCGTCATTCATCGGCATGCTACTGCTTAGCCCCTTATTGTCCGGCCTGGCGAGGCGGGCCGGCTTGCAGGTGCCGCGCATCAACTGGGTTTACCTAACCCTGCCTCTCGGCCTGGCCGCTCATCTAGCCAGCGGCAATATAACGCCTATGACAGCGGATTTTATCGACCCGCGCGGCCATTACCTGGTAAAGGCCGCTATTATCTTTTTTTTAATGTTAGGCCTCAGGAATATTAAAAGCCTGAAACAGTAACTTCATCCAGCTACATTCTCTCCTCATCGATTAGTTCGGAGCACAACCGATGCTCTGATTTAAAATGTAAAATATCCCGGTCAAGAAAGTCCACATTATTACATTCGGCTGACCTGTGGGGACGATTCCGCCTTACTTTGTATCGGTTCCTAAAAATCTCTATAGATCTAGCGCCTAGATCGCCTGGTGCTGCCGCGAGAAGCCGCTCGCGGGCTCGGCACGAGGCTATGCCAGTGCCGCATCAGGAGCTATGATCATCAAGCGGCCTACGCGCTTTCGCTCCGCTCGCTCGCCGCAGGGTGGCCGCTCGCCGGCCACTATGCGGCTCCCCGGTCCCCTCGAAGCTGTCGCGGGCGTAGCCACGCAGCGCGGCCCCGCACCGCTCCACTGCACCGCGAGATGCCGCACGGGCTTTTCTGTTACTGTTATGTAGCCCCCGTGGGAGAGGGGAAAACCGCACTCACAACTGCCCGACTCAATAAGACCTTCCCATCCAAAAGGCCAAATAGTAATATCTAGTATGACACCGGGGGATCAGGGGAATGAATAAGATCAACCTTCTCAAAATAGGCGGCCTTACATTACTTGCCGCCGTGGCGGTTTTTACGCAATACAGGCCGCAGAAAGCTGCCCCTATGGCGGAAGCGCCCGTCGACTCCGTCTCCGCGACCCCACAGGCGACCTCCGGAAAAGGCGTCGCCACGAAAGAGATGGTGCAGTACGCGCAAGGCTTCTCGCAGCAGGAAGCGGTTGAATCCCGGGAGCCGTTCGAGCTCACGGAAGAGGAACCGCCGCTTGAAGTGATACGCACGCTTTTAACCGCGCCCTTCGGGGCTGAGCCCGGGGAAACACTAAGCGAGAAGACCAACTGGCGGGTGCTGGCCTACCCGCCCGACTACTGCGACCCGCCGGCTTATTCCAAGACCTTCCGGCGCAAAGGGCCGGGCATGGAAATAAACCTGTACTCCTACACGGTCCCGTCTCTGACCGAAACCAAAGAGCTTGTCTTATCCGGCGACCTTAAAATATTCAAGGTCGTCGAGCAGGCCGAAGTCATGGAACTGCTGAAAAACTCCGGCTTTGACCCGAAACCCACCGAGAAGCACCTCTCCAGCCCCGGCGGCCGCAACTGGAGCGGCGTAATGGAGATCGCTAAAGGCGACTTGTCCGGTTTGTGGTATTACGAGCCGCACGGCATGGGCACCGTGCTAAGGATTAAACTGGAGCACGAGGATACCGGCAAGTACTCCGTCCGGCCTCCCTCCGTGAAGGAATTCACAAAAATGCAGGAGATCATCCCCGGCCTGGTAGAGGACCTTGAGAAGACCGGCGCAAAAAAAGTGCTGGGCCAGGACTGGAATGAAATAAAGCCGATGCTGCTGAGCGGGCCGACCCTGAACAAGACAGTCTCGGTGGAAAAGCTGCTAGCCGCCAGGGCCGCCTGCCTGGCCACACCGGAGGGTATTGACGGGGCGCCGTTCCTGGTGTTAGCCAAATATCTAGTGGACGCCATGGTTACGCAGTTAAACTTCTCTTTCTGGTCCCACAGGAAGGAGGGGGAAGAGCCTTCACCACCGCCGGAGCTGGAACTTCTTAAAGAAAACGGCATAATCTGCAAACTCCAGTACATGGGGGAAAGTTACGCCGCCGAAGGCAACACCTTGTTCCCGGCTTATGAGGCGTACCCGGGCATCTACTGGGGCCAATACGCCTTCATGACAGAAATGGAGTCGGGGTTTCCGACTACCGGCTCCGACGACGAGATGTCTGTGGTCATGAAGAAAGGGGAGGAATTCCTGGCCGCGCATCCCGACTCGCCTTTTCTGCCGCGCGTCCTGTTCCTGCTGGGAAAAGCAAATGAGACTGCATACACGGCGGGGCTCTCGCCATTCAAATACACAGATCTCTGCTCCCACGCCTACTGCGTAGAACTGGAGAAAACTACCGAGAAACACCGGCTTAACGCAATAAAATATTTCGCGCAACTGCTTTCCCTGCCGGGCGGAAAAGAATACGAGGAGCACCTTAAATACATCCTCCCGAAACTTAGAACAAAGGGCACCTCTTACGGCGCATTCTATATTACCTGCGGTGGTTGCTAGATCATGTCCTGTATCACAAAGAACCTATTCTCCGTCCTGTTTTTTATCGCCGGCATTTCGCCCGCCAACGCCTGGTGGGACCCCGGCAATGTGACGGATATCTCCACCACTAACCTCTACGGCATCCCCGCCGCCATGAAGAAAGAAGCCCCGGAACTGGATAGCTTCGGCCTAATAGCCATACGCCGTGTATCGCCGGACCGCGCGGTGGTGATGGTCGGCACCGGAGGCTTCCCGTGGTGGAGCGGGCCATTCGGGCTTTTCCTGGTAGACCCGCTCTCCGGCAAGCTCATTAAGAAAATCGCGGCTGTAACTTCCATCGATCCCCGCAACGCCATGCCTGACCTGAAAACAGCCGGCCCCGGTTATGTCACCATCGTGCATGAAGACGTGGATTCCGGCGGGGAACTTGCCAGGCGAAAGTATTTCTTCGACGAGCTTTCCACCGCCCCCGCAACTTCACAGAGCTATAAACCTGTCAGGATAAACGCTATTGCCCGCTTCAATGATAGCTTGTACTTCACGGGAAAGGAAGGGGAGAACGGTGTAATAATCCGCCTGGGACTGAACAACGAAAAGCCTGCAGCCGGAGACTGGGAGATAATAAAGAATGTCGGAGGGCAGAAGCTCTCACCGATCGCCTTTTCTAAAATCGAGAGCGACGGGCTGCGTATGTACACACCCGCCGAGACCTACACCTTTGACGGCAAAGCCTGGAGCAGGATCGCCGGGGCGGACACCCGCTACTTCCGCCCTGCGCAGGAGCCATGCTCGCTCCCGATGGACGATCTCGTGAAATACCAGGAATTGTATGACAAGTGCGAGAAAGAGCGCCTTGTGCTGGGTGACGCGGACATGGTGGGTTACACCGGCCGCTGCGAAACCGAGAACCCCGGCGAATACGCCGGGCTGCCGGATTCATATGCGTACACTCTAGAGCGGCATCAACTTTCCGCCCGTCTAATAGACATTTCGAAGACCCCTTTGCGCAGATTTTTTATCTGGAACTCTAGGTTGGGATACGAGGACAAGCCCGCAACGGGAATTTACGAGATCAAAAGTAAGTCCTGCAAATTTTATCCCATGCCGGTGCCGAACAACGATATTCTAAAGCGCTACCGGCCAGAGAAAGCCACCCAGGGCTGCGACTTGAACGACAAATTGGGACGCTTCCAAAAGCTGGGCGACCGCATTTGGTTCTGCAAGAATTTTTATGGAGGTGAAGGTCAATGCGGCGTAGGAGCCGCCGGTTTCTTCGACACGAAGGCCAAAGTGTTTGAGGTTCTCTACTCCTCCCAGACGGCCAAGTGGTCCTGCTCCGCCCTGTTGGCTGAAGAAAAGACGGTCTGGATGGGATTACAGCATATCGGCGAAGGCTCTGTAAGCTCCGGAGGCCTGGCGGCAGTAAATCCCTCCACCGGCGAAGCCACCATTTATAAAGTTCCCTCCGGCATCAGCGCCATTCAAAGAATGGGCGATTCCGTTATACTTGGAACAGGCGAAGGGATTTACCTGTTTAATTCGGAAGGCATAGCCTCGTTCGCAGGTCCCGATGTGGACAAGGACGGAAAAGACAGGCTTAATTTTAGTGAAGCCAAATAGGCAGTTTAAGATTTGACATGACAATTCACAATGAATCAGCGCTGAAGAGCGCCTCCTACTGCAGGTTCGACGTCGTACAGGCGCTGCTGGAAGCCGGCTCGGACGCCAGCCCGCTGAAATGGACGCCCCTGATGCGCGCCATAGCGTTAGGCTCGCCGGCGGAGGTGCGACAACAGCTTACTCAGGGAGCCGATCTCTCCGCCCGTGATCTGTGGAGCAGAACCCCCTGGCTATTAAGCCTTCAGACAGGCGACGTGGAAAAAGCCAAACTGCTTCTTGCAGCGGGGGCCGACCGGGCGGACCGGGGACGCTGCGGCAAAGTGCCCCTAATGTATCCGATCTGTAATAACCACACAGAAATGCTGCGCTGGCTTCTGGGGGAAGGCTTTGATCCCGACGATGTTGACGAGTATAAGCAAACACCGCTGATGGAAGCAGCCGGGACGGGGGCGGTCGAATGCGCGAGAATTCTGCTCGAAGCCGGGGCAGACCTTCAGCTCAAAGACCACCTTGGCTCCACGGCCATTGCGAGCACCTACACGCTGGAGATCGCCCGCCTTCTAGTAGCCCGCGGGGCCGACCTCAACGAGATGAACGATGAAACGCGCGCGGCGTTTACCCGGCTGCCGCTGGACGGGCTATTTCCGGTCTCACGCGAGGAATACCAGGCGGCAAAGCACCCGCGGTTTGGAAAAAGCAATCCTGAGAAGATGAACCTCCCGTTCTGGCGGACGATGGTAACGTCCGGGGCGACCGCGTATGCGGCCAGGACACACTTCGACGGCCAACGGATATACGACAAACCCGTTTGGTGCTTCAGACGGTTCGGGAAATCCATCAACGAGCTTCCCGACGGCAGAATAGTCGAGATAGCTGGCGAGCACGAAGACCATTATGACCCTGATTTTTATATCTATAACGATGTGATAGTGCACCAGGCCGACGGGACTTTCGACATCTTCGGGTACCCCAAGAAAGTGTTTCCGCCTACTGATTTTCACACAGCCACGCTCGCGGGAAAGTTCATATACATCATTGGCAGCCTCGGCTATAAGGAAGCGAGGCAGCTTGGCAGAACCCAGGTCTATCGCCTGGACAGCGAAACACTTAAGATCGAGAAAGTGCAAACTTCGGGCGACAGCCCTGGGTGGATCAGCAGGCATAAAGCGACCTACAGCGAAGAGAACAAGATCCGCATCCGCGGCGGCAAGGTTTGGGCCTCGAACAATGTTTCAGAAAGCTACACAGATAATTCCGGCGAGTATATCCTGGATCTAAACACCTTGTTTTGGAATAAAATCAGTTAGCGAGAAAAAGGTAAACCTAATACTATCCCTCTGGCACGCACATCATACGGCGAGACGAATATGAAGAAAATGCTCTTTATCTGCTTTGCTATCTGCGCTGGGCTCACAGGCTTGCTCCATGGCCAGGAGGCCGGGAAGCCAAAAGCGCTGATAGCTGCCTTCGGCGTCGCCGAGCGGCCTTCCGGCACTGTCGAGGAGTGCCGTACCGCCATCGCCGAAGGCAGCCCGGAAGAGAAGGAGAAAGCCATTGCCAAACTCGTTTCTTTCGGGAAAGACGGCTTTGCGGCACTCGCGGAATTGTACACTTCGGCGGATGCCGGCATCCGGAACGCAACCGTCAGCGCGCTGACCAGGAACAGACAGGAAACCGCGCCGCTGCTGATGGAACTGCTCAAGGACCGGGACAGCCGCGTGCGGGAGAATGCCGCCGGTTTGCTGGGAAGATATTGGGATATAGTTCCCGTTCCCGGGTTAATAGAAGCGCTCAAGAACGATGCCAGCCGCGTGCGGGCCAAGGCTGCGTGGACCCTTGGGGTGAAGGGCACCGAAGCGAGGGAAGCCATCCCGCCATTGACCGAAGCGCTCAGCGACGGTGACAGCTACGTGCGGGAAAATGCCGCTAAAGCACTGGGGGAGATGGGGCCAGCCGCAAGGGACGCCGTGCCAGCACTGATAAAAGCTCTTGAAGACACAGATAAACCCGTGCGCGAAAAAGCTATCGAGGCCTTGGGCAAATTGGGCCAGGAAGCCGGGGCCGCGGTACCTGCACTGGCAGGATCTCTCACGGACCCTGACCCGGAACTGCGCGCTAAAGCCGCCTGGGCGCTTTATAATCTGGGGCCGGCGGCGGGGGGAGCCGCGGCCGAACTGGCCGACGCGCTGGGTGACAAGAACCGCGAGGTCAGGGAGACTGCAGGCAGGACTCTTGTTCTGATAGGCGGGAGCGCGGCACCGCCCATGATCAGGCTCCTCGCAGACAATGATGGTGGCTGGGGCGTAACAGGAGCCATAGAAACCCTCGGCGAAATAGGCCGCCCGGCAGTGCCGGCTCTGGCCGAAGCGCTTAATAGCGCGGACGCGCGCCTGCGCTCTCGAGCCATGAGCGCGCTTGCGAGAATAGGCCGTCCAGCGACAGCCGCTCTACCCGAATTGAAAATTCTCCTTAAGAACGCCGACGCCGGGAACCGGTTCAATATACTGGAAGCCCTCTGGCGCATCGAACCGCCGCCGCTGGCCGTGGTAAAGGAGCACCTCGCCGACCAGGACCCCCGCATTAAGCATCTGGCGGTATCAGAACTAGGCAGGCGCGAGCTGGGCAAGGAAAAGATCCGTCTGCTGCTGGACGCCCTCAAGGACGTGGATTACATCTTTGTGCGCAGCGCCGCCTTCAGCGCGCTGGGAGAGCTGGGGCCGGAGGCTATAGATGCGGTTCCGGCGTTGACCGAACTGCTGCGCTCACCGAGTGGTTTTGACCGCCCGGACGCCGCCTTTACGCTTGGCAGGATAGGACCGGCGGCAAAAGAGGCCTTGCCGGCTCTCAAGAAAGCGCTGGAGGACAGCGACACCTTCGTCAGGGCTCGGGCTGTTCGTGCTATTGAAGAGATAAATTCGGAAGAAAGGGAGATAAATAATGCAGGCGACTAAACCCGCTGCTTTAATTGATTTATCACTGATCCTACCTGTTTTCTTCATCGCTGCGCTCTCGATACTGGCGATGGCAGTCGCCGCCGGCTTCTATCGGGGGCTGACTTTCCTGCCGTGGGCGGTACTCTGCTGGATAATAGGAATGCTGGGCCCGGTTGGGAGTTCCAACCGGCCGTTCCGCTGGCTGGGCTGGAGTATTCCGGGAGCAATAGTCATGTATATGGGGATATACCTAGCGTTTATGAGCTCACCTTCCCTATCAGTTCAAAGTGACACAAAGCATCTTCCCGGCAACCCGACACGCCGTTGACAACCGCTTACAACCCGTCACACCATTGTCGGGTTGATGTTCTATAATATCCATGATGACTCCATCTAAGTGGCAGACTACCTAACCCAGAACCATTTTCCTGACACCAGGAAAATGGTCTCAAGAACGGAGACCTCTTATGGATAAGCAATTGATTCCGGGTGATAAGGATTTAATAGAACAAACCCATCGAATCTGACAGAATACAAACAAATGCAGAAACCAGAAAAACCAGCGGCCCTGCCCGCTGCGGGCCGGGCCGCCAGACTTGTGCACATCATTACATTCGGCTGACCTGTGGGGACGATTCCGCCTTGCTCTGTATCGCTTCCTGAAAAATCTCTATAGATCTAGCGCCTAGATCGCCCGATGATACCGCGAGATGCCGCACGGTCGGCCACGCGGCGCGGCCTCCCATGCTTGCCGCTAGGAAGTGGGTTCGCCCGCCAGCACGGCGGGCGCCCGCTGAATTAGCGGGCGCAGGCTCCCCCTCCGGCACGCAGCGCGCCGGCAGTTCTGCTCCCAAGGTAGGCTGCATCTTATTGTGCACCTCCTTGCGCGGCCGGGCAGCCCGGACAAGCCGGGCTGTACCGGCATTAGCCCCTTATTTTACCCCACTCAATCATGATACCGCATACTAACCCACCCCCGAATTAGTAAAAAAATAAAAAGGCGCCTTTACAACCCGTCACACCGTTGTCGGGTTGATGTTCTATAATATTCGAAAGGTAACAGGAAAAAAACAGTCAGTGGCAAGCATTAAACAAGAAAAGCCATAATATCACTATATAAACCAGCAAGGCGGAATTTACTATGGGAAACAAAGAGGATCCATCACATTTTCTAATTTATCAGGCGGAAGACGGAAAAACACGCCTGGACGTACGCCTGGAAAATGAAACCGTCTGGCTGACGCAAGACCAGATGGCTGAACTATTTGAAAAAGCAAAGTCCACAATAAACGAACACATTAAGAACATTTACGAAGAAAAGGAACTTGAAGAATCCCTGACCTTGAGAAAATTCGGAAATTCCGAATTTTCTACCAAACCCACCAATTTCTATAACCTTGACATTATTATTTCTGTCGGCTACCGGGTAAAGTCACCGCGAGGCACCCAATTCAGAATCTGGGCTACCCAGCGGCTGAAGGAATATATAGTCAAAGGCTTTACCCTGGACGATGAACGCCTCAAACAGGGCGGTCAGAAGGCGCGCTATTTCCAGGAACTGTTACAACGCATCCGCGACATTCGCAGCAGTGAGCGCAACTTTTACCAGAAAGTAACTGACATTTACACCACCAGCATCGATTACCGGAAAGACGACAAACTGACCAATGAATTCTTTGCCACGGTGCAGAACAAAATGCACTACGCCATACACGGCCAAACCGCCGCCGAAATGATAGCGAAGCGTGCGGACGGCACAAAGCCGCTGATGGGGTTGGTTAACTTCAAGGGCAACTACATAACGCAGCAGGACGCGAAGATAGCCAAGAATTACCTGACCGAAAAGGAACTTAACCAACTTAACCTGATAGTCTCACTATATCTGGATTTTGCGGAATTTCAGGCAGCAAACGGCCGCCTGATGAAGATGAAAGACTGGATAACCAAGCTTGACGAGTTCCTTAAAATCAGCGAAAGAGAGATCCTGACCAATGCCGGCACTGTCAGCGCCGAGGTTGCGGCACAAAAAGCTGAACTTGAATTTGATAAGTACCGCAAAGAACACGACAAGAAAATGGTCTCTGACTTCGACCTTGCGGTAAAAGAATTAGAGTCAAAGAAAAAGAAGCGACAAAAAGACGAGTAAAAGACCGGAGCTTTACGGGACCATTTTGTTGACGGCAACAAAATGGTGGTTTCCCAATGAATAAACAAAACAATCGGGAGAAGGAGGTTTAACGGATATGGCTGAAGGATTCGAGATTTCTCTTACAACTCCGCGCAAGAGACCATTCAAAACAGTCTTCCAGTTCAAGATAACACTTATCGGGGCCGAGCCGCCGATCTGGCGGCGGATACAGGTTCCGGGCTCCTAGACTTTTTACGACCTGCATGTGGCCATCCAGAACGCCATGGGCTGGACCGACAGCCATCTGCACGCCTATGAAATCCCCGGCGCTAACCCGGTCCGCATTGAATCCCCTTACGCTATAGAAGACATGCACGAAGAACCGGACGCGTTCACCACGCAAGCTCTGATTTCCTCCTTCCTGAAAGAAGAAGGCGACACCGCGGTTTACGAGTACGATTTCGGCGACGGGTGGCGCCACGAAGCGCTACTTGAGCGGATACTTCCCAAAGATCCCGGAATGAAATACCCCGCCTGTCTGGACGGAAAAAGGACCTGTCCTCCTGAAGACTGCGGCGGCCTGGGCGGCTACGCTGTCTGCGTTAAGGTGGCTACCGGGGAACTCGTCCCGCACGAGGACGACGACGATTTCAGGCTGATCGCCTGGCTTGACGGCTGGCAGCCGGAAGAATTCAATCCCAAGGACGTGGTTTTTGAAAACCCGCGCACGCGGTTCCTCGAAAGTTTCGAAGAGGACGGCCCTTTGAGTCCGGCAGGAACCGAAATGGAAAACAACACGAACGCGCAAGCCGTCGCCTATACCGCCCTGAGCGATGCT
Organism: Elusimicrobiota bacterium; assembly: GCA_030651035.1. Lineage (GTDB taxonomy): Bacteria > Elusimicrobiota > Elusimicrobia > Elusimicrobiales > UBA9959 > UBA9959. The sequence goes on along the minus strand of JAUSCK010000015.1, from coordinate 1,080 downwards.
GAACTTATAAACCTGATGTTCACCGGAGCGGACCTACTGCCCATGGAATTCGCACGGGAAGTGATCGCCAGGGGAACACGCATAATAGCGCCCATGGCCGAAATAACCGCCGAGCCTAAAAACTGGGAACGGGGCGACGCCGGCTGGTGCGCAGTTCTGCACTCCGTGTTCCTTACCGGCGCCATCGGCGGTAAAGAGGCAGTAAACCCCCTTATAGACACTATTTTTCCTGCTGCGGGAACCAGCAATTATTGGATCACCGAAGCGCTCCCCGCTATTTTCGGACGCGTGGGGCTGTGCGCCGTAGACAAGCTTAAGATCATAGCGCGTAATTCCGCCTGGGACTGGTATCCCCGAAGTACCGCCTTTGAAGGACTGGGAGCCATTGCGCTGAACAACCCGGAATTCGAGCCCGAAGCGCTTTCCTTTCTGGTCGCCATAGCCGCTGATAAGAAGGAAGACCCCGAAGGCCGGGTGTGGGCGGGGCAGACGCTGCTTAATTTCGGGAAAGCGGAGCACAAAGACCTGCTGCTTGAACTGGCTGAGACTGTCGTTCTGAACAGGGAGTTCAGCCGGGACAACGTTGAAAAAGCCGCTTCCGGCAAGACCTGTTTCACGCAATATCAAAAAGACTGGCTCAGCTTCTATTCCCCTGCCGAACTAGCCGCCAGGCAAAAGCGCTGGAAAAAAGAGGCCTGCAGCGGCGACGAAGAACCGGAGAGCAACGGTCAGCTCCCTATCTTTTCTGAGATGGAGCGGGCGCCTAAGATTGGGCGTAACGAACCGTGCCCGTGCGGGTCCGGCAAAAAATACAAGAAATGCTGCGGCGGCTAAAAAAAGACCAGCCATAGTGAAGGGCAACTGTTTCCAAAATGGAAAAAGTTCAGATGCGAGGCCACCGCGCAAGACGGCCTCTACTTTTGAGGGGGAAGCTGTACATGGCGGGAACAACCAGACGCAGACGCAATAAGGCCAGTCTTCATCCCAGGCACATGACGCCGGATAAGGATTTCACGCCGCTCCCTTTGAGCGAAGGGGACGAACTGTTTCCCAACGGCATCTTTGAGTTCAATATTACGA
>JAUSCK010000009.1 GCA_030651035.1 Elusimicrobiota bacterium | reverse complement strand
AGACGGTGGAAGACCTGCAGAGAGAGCACGCCGTCGCCCGCGAGGCGCTGCGCCTGGCTTTCGACCCGCACAAGGCGCTGGCCGTCGGGCTGAAGGGCGTGCAGCAGGAGCGCTCCATCTCCGACGCTTTCGACCAGACTTCCTCCGGGGCTAGCCTCATCAACGTGATGCGGCTGGACTACGTGATCGGCTCGGGCGGCATCCTCGCCCATTCCCCCCGCCGTACGCAGTCCATGCTGATGATGATAGACGCCTACCAGCCCGAAGGCGTCACCCGCATGGCGGTGGACTCCATCTTCATGATGCCGCACCTGGGCGTGCTGGCCCAGGTAAGCGAAAAGGCCGCCCTGGACGTGTTCTACAACGACTGCCTCGTGCGGCTGGGCACCTGCCTCGCCCCGAAGGGCCTGGCTAAGGAAGGCCAGCTTATAATGGAGTGGGAAGTGACCGGTTCCGACGGCAGCAGGCAGGCCGGGGAACTGCGCTTCGGGGATATCGTGCACGTGCCGTTCGCCGCGCCCAAGGCCAAGCTGGCGGCCAGGCCGGTGAAAGGCTTCGACATGGGCGCGGGTTCCGGCAACCGCGTCGAGGCGGATATAGAGGGCGGCGTGGTGGGCCTGGTGCTGGACGGGCGCGGCCGCCCCTTCAGCCTGTCAAAGGACCCCTCCAAGCGCCGCGACGACATGAACAAGTGGTACAAGGCCATGGGGATGTACCCGGTGTAAAACCGATCGAAAATCGAATGTCGAAGATCAGGGACTCTGCGATTTTCGACTTTCGATTGCCGATTTTCGACTTTCGTTTTTTTAAGGAGATAGAATATGGCTCACGCTTATACGCCCGGACTTAAAGTAATGCCCTGCACGCTGCTGAAGAAGAAGCGGCTGCTGCCCATTCCCGGCCAGGTGCTGGCCGGCATGGACCAGTTGGTCGACTCGCTGGACATAGTGGCCCAGACCGAGCTGCCCGGCAAGGTCTTCTCCGTCAACGTGGCGAACCGCCTGGCCGTCGCCCCCGACGAAATAAAGAACTTCATGCTCAAGTCCGAGGGCGACCCGGTGAAGAAGGGCGAAGTTATCGCCGAGAATAAGCCCTTCGTGAAATGGTTCAAGACCATAGTGGAGGCGCCGGTGGACGGCACCGTGGAAGCGGTCTCCCTTATAACCGGCCAGGTGCTCCTGCGCGAGCCGCCGAAAGTCCTTCCGATAAAGGCCTACGTGAAGGGCAAAGTTGTGGAGGTCACCCCCAATTTCGGCGTAACGGTCGAGGCGGAGGGCACCTTCATACAGGGTATCTTCGGCATAGGCGGCGAGACCAACGGCGAGATCTCGGTCGCGGTGTCAAGCCCCGACCAGGACCTGGCCCCGGAAGACATAATGGAGAACCACAGGGGAAAGATCGTCATCGGCGGCAAGCACGCCAGCCTCTCTACCATAAAGCGCGCCATAGAGCTGGGCGTCAGCGCCATAGTGGTGGGCGGCATCCACGACCGCGACCTGCGCCAGCTCCTGGGCTACGACATAGGCGTGGCGGTGACCGGCAGCGAGCAGCTGGGGATCACCGTGATAGTGACCGAAGGTTTCGGCATGATACCTATGGCGGAGTATACTTATAAACTGCTCTTGTCCCGCAACGGCGAGAAAGCCTCCGTCTCAGGCGCCACGCAGATACGCGCCGGCGTGATGCGCCCTGAAATAATCGTGCCGGGCTTCCCCAGGAACGTGACCGAGTGCAAGAAGGACCAGGGCCGCGGCTGGATCGAGCCCGGCGACCCGATACGCATCATCCGCGAGCCGCATTTCGGCGTGATAGGCACGGTGAGATCCCTGCCGCCGGAGCTTACTGTGATCGGCAGCGAGTCCCACGCCCGCGTGCTGGAAGTGACCCTGGACGGCGGAGAAGTTATAGTGGTCCCCCGCGCCAACATAGAAGTGCTGGAGAAGTGATCATTTAAATATTATCGCTTACGCATGCGGAGAACTGGTGAATGGATCATTCACATCGATGAGCAGGATAGACAGGATAAAAGCGGAAAATAAAATCCTGTTCATCCTGTTTATCCATGTTCAATTCTGCTGATATGGCTAAAAAACACAAGAAGGACCGTGTGAAACCGGAGCCGGCGCCGGCGGTTAAAGACCGCTTCCCGGGCTGGCTGGTGTGGCCGGTTTTCGCGGCGTGGGGTATTTTTGTCCTTAAAAATTATTATTCCCGCTTCGCCCCCGACCTTGGCCGGCTTTTCTCGATCCTGTCCCCGGAGCAGTATACCGCCGGCATTTTCAGCGTCCTGCCCGGGCACCTTTTTAATATCCTGGCGGCCGCGGTCTTCCTGTTCTGCTGTTTCTCGGCCGGGCGCGCGGCCCTTAAAGCGGCCGGCTTCAGGTTCGCCGGCGCGCTTGAGGAAACAGTGTTCTCCTGCGGCGCCGGGTTCGGCCTGCTGGCAGTCTATGTTTTCCTGCTGGCGGCGTTCGGACTTCTGTACTTCTGGCCGGTAGCCGTTTTCATGGTCCTGGCCCTTGCCGCCGGGACCTGGTCGCTGCTCAAGGAACCGCTTCCCCCGGCCGGGGGCGGGCCCGTGGTTTTCGGACCCGCCGATTTTGCCGCCCTGGCGGTGCTGCTGCTGGCCATGCTGCTGAACCTGGCGGGGACGCTGAGCCCGGAAATTTTCTACGACGCCCTTGTCTACCACCTGGCGGTGCCCAATTATTACGCGATCAGGCACGGGATAACCCCGATGCCGTACAATTTTTATTCCAACCTGCCTTTTTCGCACGGGATGCTTTACAGCGCGGCGCTGCTGCTTAAGGGCGAGATCCTGGCTAAGTTCATAAATTACGGCGCAGGAATCTTCACGGCCGGGGCGGTTCTCGCCATCGGGGCGCGCTATTTTTCCCTGCGGACGGGGCTCTGGGCCGCGGCTATCTTTTACACCGTCGGGCACGCCATGTTCTCCGCCTGGTCGGCGGGCACCGAAGCGCTGCTGATGTTCTTCTCCACGCTGGCTGTCTACGCGGTCCTGAACAGGACGGACGACGAGTCCCGCTCCGCGCAGGACGGAACGGGGCGGGACAGTTCTTCCCCGGCGCCGCTGCCGGGCGCTGATATGCGCTGGCTCTGGCTGGCGGCCTGCTTCTGCGGCCTGTCCATGGGCGTCAAGTATACCGGTCTTTTTACGGCGGTGGGCGTTATGCTTGCGTATGCCTGGTCGCACCGGTCCAAGCCGCTGGCCGTCATCAAAAACCTGGCGCTGTTCACGCTGATAGCCGCTGTCTTCGTGGCGCCCTGGCTGGTCAAGAACTACCTTTACAAGGGCAACCCTGTCTATCCTTTCGCGCCCGGCCTCTTCGGTGTCGACCAGTACTCGGACCCGCAGAAGCTTACGAACTTTATAGCCAACGCCAGCCAGCTGGGGCCTTTGAAGCCCCTGTCCTGGCTGCTGACGCCCTGGAAAGTGACGATGGGGCAGGTCGGGAACTCCGAATATTTCAGCCCGCTTTTCATCCTGCTGCTGCCGGGGGCTTTCTTGCTGTCGGGGCCGGCGGGCGCAGCGCTGTCCGGGCTTTGGATCTTTTTCCTGGCCGTCTGGGGCGGGTGGTCGGTTTCTTCAAGCATGGTGCGCTTTCTTATGCCGGCCTATCCCGCGGCCGGGCTGATAATGGCGGCTTATCTTTTCTCGCCGGGGCACAAGGCGCTGAAGATCGTACTGAAAGCCGCGGCCCTCGCCGTCTGCTTTACCGGACTGTACTGGGCCGGGCTGATCTTTTATTCGCAGGGGCGCTGGCGGCCTTTGACCGGGGCTCTGCCGGCCGAGGAATACCTGGCCCATACCCAGCCCACTTATCCTTACAGCTGTTATTCCGGCATCAAATTCATAAACGAGAAAACCGGGCCGGACTCCAAGACGCTTATGATAGGCGACGAGAAGAGCTTCTATTTCAAAAAAGATTATATCGTCAGCTCCGTTTACGACAAAACCGCGATAGTGGAATATTCGGCCGCGTCCAAAGACGGCGACGACCTTTACGCCCGCCTCAAGGCGGACGGCGTGACGCATATACTGCTGAACACGGCGGATGCCATAAGGCTTGGCCGCGACTACCGGATGTTCTACTGGGACGAGCGCGCCCGCGGAGTTTTTTACACCTTCTGGGAGCGGCACGCCAGGGAGGTATTCACCTTCGATGATGCGCAGAACGGGAGGGCCTTTAACCGCATAGCGGTGTACGAGCTTATGGATAAGCTCCCTGCCGGCGCCCCCCCCGCCTTCAACGTGATGAAAGAAGTAATAATGAAGAACATAGACGCGAAATGATGCTTGCCTGAAAAATCCATAAAGTGTATATTATTACAAGTTATGATCAAACACAAAGTTCTCCTCACCTTATTTTTATTCCTGTTTGCCGCGAACGGCGCTTTTGCCGCCAAAACCGCCCCCGCGGCGGCGGTCCTTGACGGCCTCACGGCCGTGGACATGCCTTACGACGTAGGCAACGCGGCCATCCTGAGGTGGCCGGCGAATCCTTCCGACGCGAAGGATACCGTTTACGTGGTTTACGCCTCCTCGCTCCAGACCGGCGGCTGGGTAGAGGCCGAAAGGTTCGACTCCGGCGCCAGGACCGGCAAGGACATCGAGCTGCCCTTCTGGGCCTGGAGCGGTTCCGTCAAGGAACACGCGGTAAAAGTGGAGCTTAATAATATTTTCGGCGAGGGCCAGATCGGCCTCTCTTCCCAGTTCAAGGTTTCAGTCCTTGAAAAAGGCAAGAAGCTGATAGCTGAGTCGCTGCCCGTGGCCGTGACCCCGGTGGGCAACTGGTTCCGCCTGGACCGCCTCAATAACCTTATCCTGCTCATCGGGCTTATAGTAATCTTTTTCTGGGCGGTTTCCCACGCCAAGCGGAAAGGCCTCTTCATCCGCCGCATCGCCGGCCTTGACGCTATCGACGAGGCCATAGGCCGCGCCACCGAGATGGGCAAGCCCATCTTCTACGTGCCCGGCATCGGCTCCATGAGCTCCATCTCCACCATCGCCTCCGCTTTCATCCTGGGCGAGGTTTCTAAAAAGGTCGCCCAATACGACAGCCAGATAAAGGTCCCCCACTACGACCCCGTCGTCATGACCGTCTGCAAAGAGATAGTCAAGCAGTCCTACCTGGAGGCCGGCCGGCCGGACTCCTACCGCGAGGACATTAACCAGTTCGTGAGCGCCGACCAGTTCTCCTACGCGGCCTCGGTGGACGGGATGATCTCCCGCGAAAAGCCGGCGGCCTGTTTCTACATGGGCTACTTCATGGCCGAATCCCTGCTGCTGGCCGAAGTGGGCGCCACTTCCGGCGCCATCCAGATCGCCGGCACCGACGTGGAGCACCAGCTGCCTTTCTTCTTTACCGCCTGCGACTACACCCTGATAGGCGAGGAGCTTTACGCCGCCGGGGCCTACCTGTCCAAGGAACCCATGCTGCTCAGCGCCCTTAAGGTCCAGGACTTCGGCAAGCTTGTCGTCATGGTCTCGGTCTTCTTCGGCATGATCCTGGTCGCCCTGGGCGCAAAGTTCGGCTGGACCGATTTCGTGCAGGGCATACTGCACCTGTTCAGGAATTATTAACTTATGAAACTGATAAAAAAACAGATACCTTTAGCTATAGTGTTCATAACCGGGGTGCTTACTCTGGTGTCTTATTATGTGCCCCACAAGACGTCGGTGGATTACATTGAGACCATGAACAAGTGGGAAAATATCGTGGTCGCCTTCGCGTTCCTGCTGGGCCTGATCAGCCTGTTCTTCTCCCACTACCACAAGATCGCCAGGAAGGCGGACGGCTGGGGCTACAGCATCTTCGTATTCGTCGGGTTCCTGGCCATAATTATCCCCGCCTACGTCAGCGGCGGCAAACAGATGGTGGAAGGCGTGCTGACCCCGCTGGGCTGGGCCTATAAGTACATCTACACCGCCCTGAGCGGGACCATGTTCGCCGTCCTGGCCTTCTACATCGTTTCCACCGCCTACAGGTCGTTCCGGATAAAATCCATGCAGGCTTTCGTGCTGTTCGTGGCAGCCTTCATCCTGATACTCGGCAAAGTCCCGCTGGGCCAGATAATCTGGGATTCCGTGCTGGGCTGGACGGGGCAGAGAGCTCCCGACGTTATAGAATGGATCATGCAGGTGCCCGCCGTAGCCGGGAAGCGCGGCATCATGATAGGCATCTCCATCGGCGCGATCGTGACCTCGCTGAAAATAATCTTCGGCATTGAGAAACAATACATGGGGAAGGACTAGGCTTATGCTCAAGGAAACACTTCAAAAGTTCTTTAAGATAGACAGGCGCTGGATCTTCCTGCTGCTGGCTATCACGCTGTTCATCCCGATAATAAAGCCCATCGGCCTGCCCAACAAGAGCATCTCCCAGTCCACTACCAGGGTTTACGATAGTTTAGAAAAACTGCCGGCCGGCTCTTTCGTGCTTCTCTCGCTGGACTACGACCCCTCCACGCGGCCGGAGCTGCACCCGATGGCCATGGCGCTGGTGCGGCACGCTTTCAGCAAGAACCTGCGCGTGGGCGTGGTCACCTACATTGCCGGCTCCACCGGGCTGATAGAGGAGCTCTTCGCCAAGGTTTCCAAGGAATACAAGAAGACGGACGGGAAAGATTACGTTATCCTCCCGTACCAGCCCAACATACTTGCGGTCATGACGCAGATGTCCTCGGACCTCTACGGAATTTACACCAAGGACAGGAACGGCACCGTCGTCAGCGGCATGCCCGTCCTGCAGGGCGTGAAAAACTATAAGGATATGTCGCTTATAGTATGCGTTACGGGCACCGCGATACTGGATTACTGGGTGGCCTATGTAGGCGACAAATACAGCGTGCCGGTGGCCGGCGGCGTTACCGCTATCAGCCAGCCGGGCTACGGGCCCTACCTGCAGACCAACCAGCTGAAAGGCCTTATTGGCGGCATGAAGGGCGCCGCGGAATACGAGTCGCTGATAAAGCAGCCCGGCAAAGGGACCTCGGGCATCGACGCGCTCAACCTGGCGCACCTGCTGGTGCTGGCGCTTATCCTGACTTCGAATCTTATTATTCTGTTCGTTAAGTACTTTTAACAGCAACTTTCTCTTGAGGTGATTATGTCAGAAACATGGATTATTGCGGGCGGCTGGTTAGCGGCGGGGCTTACGATCTTTCTCTTCAGCTTCCTATACAAGGACAACCCGTTCTTCAAAATAGCGGAGCATCTTTACCTGGGCGCAGGCATGGGCTGGCTGTTCCAGGTCTCGGTCACCAATGTCTGGATCCCGAAGATCTGGGAACCTGTTTCGAACGGCGACTGGCTGGTAATAATCCCCTCCATCATGGGGCTTTCGCTGCTGACCCAGTTCATCCCGAAGATCTCCTGGATCTCGCGCTACGGGTTCACCTTCATGATGGGCTACGGGTCCGGGCTGTACATTCCCGCCGGCCTTTCCACCGACTTCATGAGCCAGATAGAAGGCACCATAAAGCCCTTCTCCCTGCTGGCTTCCATGAGCCCGATGGCCATCTTTAACTCGCTGCTGATCGCGTTCGGCGCGATCTCCGTGCTCTTCTACTTCTTTTTCTCGGTGGAGCATAAAGGCCACCTTAAAAAAGTTTCCAACGTGGGCATCTACTTCCTGATGATCTACTTCGGCGCGGCTTTCGGGAACACCGTCATGGCCCGGTTCTCGCTGCTGTACGG
>JAUSCK010000317.1 GCA_030651035.1 Elusimicrobiota bacterium | reverse complement strand
GCAAGCTGGAGGAAGCTGCAGGCCATTACCGCGAGGTGATTAGATTGGAGCCCGCAACAGCTATCGTTCATTGCAAACTGGGGTCCGCCCTGGAAAAACAGGGAAAAACCGCGGAAGCCATCCTCCGGTACCGGGAGGCATTAAGAATAGACCCGGATTTGAAAGAGGCCCGGTCCCGCCTGAACGCCGCGCTCCAGCGCAAGAAATAGTAAATTCGGTTTCTACTAAGCAGGTACCCGCAGGGAAAAGGCAGTCGGGCCTTTTCCCCGCGAACTTTTCGGTCAGGGGGCCTTCTTTTCCGCGGGAACGGGTTCTTCCGAAGGGGTAAGGGTGAACAGCACCTCGGTCTCTCCCTCTTTGGCGACCGCATAGGCGTTAAAAACCGAAACCAGGGCCAGCTCCAGTTTCTCTCCCTCAAGGCATACCTCAAAAATTTCTTTTTTGCCGTGCGGGACCTGGCGCGGTTTTGCCAGAAGTTTTACCGTGCGCGTCCACTCCTCCAGCGGCCGGTTATAGCAGTGCTCTATTATCAGGCCGCTGTCGCCGGCCGCCACCGGCTTGCACTCTTCAATATATCTCTGGCTGGTAAGTTCCGCTTTTTTTGATTCAACCGGGCCTTCGCCGGGGCCCAGCTTCAGGCTCGCGCAGTCGCGGGTGAGGTGTATGTGCCCGTTATGGGACCGGGCGGGAGGGGCGGGCGCAGGAACGGCGGGTGAAGCGACCGCGTCCCTGAAATTCACTGTATACGGGGGTTTATTGAGCGGGTTAAGGTAGCCGTAAGAGGTTTCTATGAAGTCCTGGAAGCCGGGGTCCGAATAAACCGCAGAGCCCGCCAGCCGGGGATCGTAGGCCATGTCACCCAGCGCGGCGGCATTGCCGCCGCAGCTGAAGCCGAAAGAAACCGCGAATAATATTTTCTTAAGCATTTTTTTCTCCCTGCCGCCGCGCCTCAAGTGTGCTACGCTATTAATACCCTGTAATACATTGTATTATGCGGCGCGCATCTTGTCATGGGCCCGGGGGCCCAGCCCGCTTTAGGTACTTTGTCCCGGGGCTTTCTATCCGCACTTTCCCGGGGCGCGCTGCCCGGCGAAGCGGCGGGCTTGAAATGCGGGGCGGGGTTTACATGGCGGGGGGAGTAAGGTAGAATTTTATTATGAACGAAAGGCCGGAAACAAGAAAAGGCGGGAACACCAGGCAGAAGATAATCCTGTCGGCTATCCGGCTCGCGGCCAGGCACGGCTTTGCCGAGGCGAGCTTCCAGATGATAGCCGACGACATCGGGCTGAGCCAGTCCGCCGTGATGTACCATTTTCCGGACAAGAACGCCCTTTTCGAGGAGCTCGTCAAAACCATCATCGCCCACAACCACGAAGTCGTAAGCGGGCTGATGGGGATAGCGGACGGCGCCGGCAGCAGGCTGCTGAAGCACTGCCTCGGCAACGTGATGTGGGCGCTGCGCTACCGGCGCCAGGACGCGCAGATCCTCATCCTGCTGTACTACCTGGCCGGGCGCGGCGAGAATTTTTCCGGGCTGTTCACGCAGATGATAGCGGCCGGGCGCGAAAGGATAATGGCACACCTGCTGGCCGGCGTGAGGGAGGGCCTGTTCCGGCTGAAGGGTGAGCCCGCCGCCGTGGCGGAGATCATACAGGACAGTCTCTTCGGCTCCATGCTTTACGCGGCCTCGGCTCCTGAAGGGAGCGTCGGCAGCGCCGAGCTGGAGGGAAAATGGAAGGATTTTATCGCCGCCCTCACCGGCTGGAAGGATAAGGGCTCCGCGCCTATCCTCCCCCGCCTGCCAAAGCGCGCCTGACGCTTCTCCTGTGCCTGTTCCGCGCATGAACAAGACCAGCCTTATAAAATTAATAGAAGCCTCGGCCCTGCCGGCAGCGCTCAGGGGCTACCTGGGCGGCGTTCTCGCCGGGAACCTGCCGTCGTCCCTGCGGAAGGCGCTTAAGAAGGACCCGGACGGGTTCATCGCGGGCGTCTGCGGCCTGCTGCGCGAAGCCGGCCTGGCGCTTGGCTGCGCCGGGGACGAAGCGCTTTTTATGAGCGGCTTCGACGGGAACAACCTGGCGCCGGACAGGCTGGAGGCGGCCCTGGCCGAAATGCTGGCCGTGGCGTTCCTGCGGTCGGAGGGTTTTTCCGGACTGGCCTTCATCAGCCGCGGCCGCGGCAAGACGGCGGATATCTCGGCCGCGCGGGGCGGGCTCGCCTACGCTTTCGAGGTCTGTTCCCCGCGGGCGGCGGCCTCCGGGCTTTCCGTGGATTTCCTCGAGCTTAAATACGACAAAAAAATAAGGCAGGCCAAGGTCTCCGGCAAGAAGGGCGGCCTTGACCGCGCGGGCCTGGTGCTGGTAGCGGGGCCGCCGTCTTTTTCCGGCTTCGGGTCCGATGAGCGGCTGGCCGGGCTGGCACGGGGCCTTTATGAGCGCAAGAACCAGCCGCGCGCCACGCATATCTGCCTGCTCGCGGGCGGCGGCGCAGCTGTTTTCCCGCCCTGGGAAACCTGACCGGCGCCTGATTGCTGCCGGAGCGTATTGTGGCCGGTAATGTATATGTTTATACATGTATACAGATATACGTTGCTATTGGGCGGCTACTCCGCTATAATTGATAGGGAAGGCATTAATTAGGGTTATTAAAGAATAGGTATTCTAAAAAGTGCGACTGGGGGCAAAACAATGTTCAGACAAATAATCAAAGCGATGCGCCGTATGGCGGTCGTGCTCGGATTCATCGGCGCCTGTATTCCATCATATTCTCAGGCTGGCATGACAAATGTCCAGCTCAAGATCAGCGAAGGCTGGAAAACCACCGGCATACAGGTAAAGGCCGGCGACACGGTCTCCGTGAAAGCCAATAGGATCCTGCGCCTTCAGGACGGCATGAGCGTCAATTCCAACGGCGAATGGCTCTTCTGCTGGAACACCGCCTGGTTTAAAAGGGCTTTCGCCGCCCTGACCGCCGCCCCCCGGCCGGTGCCGGCCGCTCCCGGCGGCGCGCTGATATTCCGTATAGGCGACGGCACCCCTTTCTTCGTCCCCCGCACCGGAGGAACCCCCGGCAAGGATTATACCCCGGAACTCACTAAACCCGGGTGGCGCGAACTGGTCCCCGGAACGCGCGCGGCCAAGGCCTGGGAGAAATCCGAACTTGATTCCAAGCACATGGGCTGGGTAAAACTGCCGGGCTACTCCGGCAGCCTGGTCCACCAGTTCGTCGCTCAGGAGAGCGGACTTCTCTATGTGAACATAAACCTCTCCGAGACAGCCAAGCGCGCGCCGTGGAACTGGATAGATTTCGCCCTGTCCATTATGGGCAAAAAAGCGACCGAATGCCAGGTCACCGGCAAACTGGTGGATGAAGCCGGGAAAGCCCTGCCGGAAGCCGAACTGCAGATCGGAACAGAAAAGAAACTTTCCGCGGCCGACGGTTCCTACACCTTCCTTCTCTCAAAGGACGGCAAGTACTCCCTGTCCGCCGGCAAGGGCGGGTACGTGTCCGTGCTGAAGGCTTTCGACGTTTCCCTGGATAAAGCAGACGTCCTGAACCTGGGCGTCATGATGCTGCGGTATAAGCCGGCTATAATTTCAGGCAAGGTTCTGGCTGAAGACGGCAAGATAGTTGCGAGCGCGTTAGTCAAAATCGGGTTTTATCAAGTGATGACCGATAAGAATGGCGCGTTCAGCGCGAAGGTCAATAAGGGAATTTACGAGGTCAAAGCAACAAAGACCCTGCCCAGCGGGATGGTGGCTTCCGGTGTGAAGGAGAATGTGGAAGTCCTGCCGGGCCAGGCTACGGATGTTGGCTCTATAGCGATTGCGCCCACGATAAGAGGCTCGGCCGGCTGGATGGCTACCGCGCGCGTGATCCAGAAAGGGCAGACTATAGTGGTGAAGGCTGGCGGCGAGATATCCAAAGATCCCTTCAGATTCGGCCCCGGGGGTACACAGGGCAAGTCCGGCGGGTTCGGCTCCGTTTTACCTGGAGAAGCGTGGGGCGCCCTGGTTGCGAAGATAGGCGCAGGAAAACCATTCCTGGTGGGAGCGGACAAAAGATTCCTGGCCGACGGGGCAGGCGTCCTTTATTTCGCCGTGAACCTGAGCCCTGCCGACAGTAAAGGTCTGATCGGGACATTCACTTTCAAGGAACTGACGGTGCTGGACCTTGGCAATCTTGAAGGCACTGTCCTTGGCACCAACGGCAAGCCGCTGACGATGGCGACGGTCGAGGTTTCCGGTATAGAGGGAACCGAATATACCGACGCCGACGGCAAGTTCCGCCTTACCGATGTTACGGCCAATAAATACTACAGCATAACCATTAAGTTCCCGGGCTACAATCCCTACGTCAGAGGCCTGACCCTTTTGAGGGGACAGACCGCTTCAACAGGCAAAGTAACTCTGCGATCGGCCCCGGTCACCGGCACGATAGCCATAAAGATGCTGCCCAAGAACGGAACTACGGGCGGTTTGATCCCGGTCTTCGTGGAGGCGACCAATACCTCGGTGCGCAACGGTCTTTGGGGCGGCTATCTCGTCTCCCTGAAAGCCAGGGCTTCGATCTCGGGCAAGGAGTATCCGGGGATGTCCCCGACGTACCTGGTCCTGGCCCCCGGCGAGAAAAGAGGTACGGAGCTTATGTGCCAGCTGCCGGCCTCCGCCCCTGTGGGAGTGTACACCATTACGGCCGAACTTCGCGTTCCCGAGACTATTTCCGTCCAGGACGCCACGAAGCAATTCGACGCGAAAAAAGAGCTAGAAGACAAGCTCAGCGTCATGAAAGAGGTGAAGGGACGGCTTGTAAGCCAGAACGCGAAGACCCTGAACGTGGTCACCGGCGTTGAGAACTCCAGCCTTTCCAATGCCGCCAAACTGCTCCTCCCCACCATAACACCGAAGGTGTTCTCTCCCAGCAAGGGCCAGGTGGTCACGGGGAACATTGCCCTTCGCGAGAAATCGGTCATAGTCATGGGCAAGGAGATCGAAATATTCAAGGACAAGAACGGCGAGCCGCTGCTTATCTGGAACTATTATGAGGGGCTCTACCTGTCTGAAAGGGAAGACGGGACCCGGAAGGACGACTGGATCTCGATAGGCCAGTCAAATGTGAAATCTGACGACTTCACGGTCTATTGGGATACGTCCAAGTTCAAGGATGGCGACTACCAGATCAAAGCCACCATGAAGACCACGTATGACGGCAGGCCGATAGAAGGTTCCATGACGCTGATGGTCAAGGTAAGGAACGACCCCCGCACCGGCAGGATCAACGGCACTGTGACCGACGAGGCCGGGCACCCCCTGTATGGCGTGGCGGTGAAAAGGCTGGCCCGCGGCCAGACGATAAGCGGCATGGACTGGAACACCCTCGGGACGAAGAGCGACGTCGAGTGGCAGGCGGAAGATGTCGTCGTGACCAACTCCAGGGGGGCATATGTCTTTAACGGGGTCCTGAGCGGGGACGCCAAACTGCAGTTCTCCCTGGATAAATATTCCCAGGCGGTGAAGGATATTTCCCTTAAAGCGGGCCAGGCCCTGACCGTTCCCGCCTTTGCCCTTGAGGCCGATAAATGCAAGCTTGACGGGACTGTCAGGCTTGATGACGGCGCGATAGCCGCGGGCGTTACGGTATCGCTCGCCGGCCCCTCGGCTCTCAGTGCCAGCGTCGGCGGGGATGGGAAATACTCCTTCGACGGGGCGAAGAAAGGCGCTTATAGAGCCTTCGTCTCCAAGGACGAATATGACTCCGCCTTTGTGGACTTTACGTGCGCTCCCGGTGAAGCGAAGTCGGTTCCGGGGCTTCTTCTTAAGCGCAAGCTGTATTCGCTGACCGGCATGGTAAAGGATGAAGCCGGCAGGCCGCTTGCGGACGTCTCCGCCGCCCTGGACAAGTCTGTTGCCGGGACAAAGACGGACCAGAATGGGAAATTCAGCATCTGGAACTTCCCCGGCGGCAGCCATGCCCTCTCCTTTGTGAAGGCGAGATATGAAACGGCGGACAGGCAATTTGAAACGCTGAAGTCCACCGGGCTGGTGCAGGTGGATGTCGTTATGAAGCAGTCCAAGGGCACGCTGACCGGCACGGTCAACCCCGCGGACGCGCAGGTATTGATAGACGGCGCGGCGGTCCAGGTGGCCGGCGGTAAATACGAAGCCACGCTTGCGGTCGGAGAGCATGCTATCTCTGCGTCCAAAGACGGCTATTACGCGGCTGAACAGAAAGCCGCCGTCCTGTCAGGCCAAGCCACGGTTGCTGATATAAAACTTACACAGATACCTCCCCTGGTCCTTGTTTCTCCGCAAGGCGGAGAGGCTTTGACAGCCGGCTCAGCTCTGGAGATCAAATGGACCGGCGGAAACCCGTCCTGGCCGATATATATATCGATAGTTAACGGGGCGGGAACGCAGGCAATAAAGGCGATAGTCGAAACCACGCCCAATAACGGGTCCTATAATTGGACGGTGGACATGCCGGCCGGAAGCTACCTCATATATGTCCAGGGAAACAGAGGGAATGCCAGCTCGGGTTGGGTTTACGGAAAGCCGTTTACAGTCGCTCTGCCCAAGGGCACTCTGTCCGGTACTTTGATCCCGGCTGCCGCCCAGCTGTTCATAGACGGCAACGAGATAGCGCTGCAGGGCAACAAATACGAAGCCGCGCTCGCGCCCGGCGAACATACCGTACAAGCGCTCAAAGACAGGTTCGATACGTTCGACGGAAAAGTGATTATCAAATCCGGCGAAACTACGACGCTTGATATAAAACTTAATGAAGGATACGGCAAAGACGGCTACAACAAGGACGGTTACGACAAGACCGGTTACGACAAGGATGGCTACGACCTGAACGGCTTCAATAAAGAAGGTTACGATAAGGCCGGGTTCAATAAAGAAGGTTACGACAAGGCCGGCTTCGATAAAGACGGCTACGACAAGGCCGGCTTCAATAAGGAAGGCTACGATCGTGACGGCTTCAACAAAGAAGGTTTCGACAAAGCCGGCTACAACAAAGAGGGCTACGATAAAGCCGGCTTCAACAAAGAGGGATACGACAAGGCCGGTTTCAATAAAGACGGCTATGACAAGGCTGGCTTCAATAAGGACGGCTACGACAAGGATGGTTACGATAGAGCCGGCTTCAGCAAGGAAGGCTACGACCGCAACGGCTTCAACAAGGAAGGGTACGATCGTAACGGCTTCAACCAGGCTGGTTATGATAAGGATGGCTACAACAAAGCTGGCTATGATAAGGACGGCTATAATAAAGCCGGATACGACAAAGACGGCTACAACAGGTCCGGCTACGACAAGGATGGTTATAACAAGTCCGGGTATGACAAGGACGGTTATAACAAAGCTGGTTTCAACCAGGATGGTTACGACCGGAACGGCTACAACCTGGCCGGCTACGATAAGGACGGCTA
Organism: Elusimicrobiota bacterium; assembly: GCA_030651035.1. Taxonomy (GTDB): domain Bacteria; phylum Elusimicrobiota; class Elusimicrobia; order Elusimicrobiales; family UBA9959; genus UBA9959. Next base: position 532 of record JAUSCK010000317.1, on the reverse strand, counting down.
CAACAAGGCTGGTTATGACAAAGACGGTTATAATAAAGCCGGGTATGATAAAGACGGCTATAATAAATTAGGTTACGACCAAGCCGGCTACAATAAAGCCGGTTACGATAAGGACGGCTATAACAAGTCCGGTTACGATAAGGATGGCTACAATAAGTCCGGCTACGATAAAGACGGCTATAATAAGCTAGGTTACGACCAAGCCGGTTATAACAAAGCCGGCTACGATAAGGATGGTTACAACAAGTCCGGTTATGATAAAGACGGCTATAATAAAGCCGGCTTCAACAAAGACGGCTACGACCGGAACGGGTACAACCTGGCCGGCTACGACAAGGACGGTTATAACAGGTCAGGCTATGACAAGGATGGTTACAACAAGTCCGGCTACGACAAGGACGGTTATAACAAAGCCGGCTTCAACAAAGACGGCTACGACCGGAACGGCTACAACCAGCCCGGCTACGATAACGACGGGTAAAACAAGTACGGGTATGACAAGGACGGCTATAGCAGAGCCGGGTATGATAAG
>JAUSCK010000316.1 GCA_030651035.1 Elusimicrobiota bacterium | reverse complement strand
AGACCAGGAAAGGCTCTTCAGCGGCTTGGTGAAGCGCCCGTAGGGGATGTTCTCGGCGCCGGCGGAAAGGGCCGTAAGTTTTTTCTCCTTCCCGGTTTCAAGGTCCTTTACGCGCAGCTCCGGCGGGTGGCCGTCCCGCGTGGACAGGAAGGCCAGGCTTTTTCCGTCGGGCGAAGGGGCGGGGCTTACGTTGAACTCCGGGATGTTCCCCGAGCCGCGCGTGAGGCGCGCGCCGTAAAGCTCCGGCTCCTGCAGGCGCTCCTTTTTGGCCTCGGCCAGGTATTTCAGCTCCAGGTATTCCGCGAATTTTTTCTCGAACTGCTGCAGGTCCAGGCCTATCAGCGGCGAAAGTACGGAGCCGGCCTCGTAGCGGGTGCGGAACAGCTCCAGCATTTTCCGGGGCTTGTCCGGACCGTACTGCTCCGCCAGGAAGCGGATGGCCTGCCCGCCGGTTTTGTAGGCCAGCGTCGTCTGGTGCGGCTTCAGGTGGCCGAACTGGTTAAGGCGGCTGAGCGGGATCAGCCCTCCGGAAAGGACGGCGTCCCGCACGTAAAGTTTTTCCACGGCGTAATCGCTGAGGCCGGTCTCGTATTCGGCTATGCCCTCCATCATCCACAGCGGGTAGATGTAGGTTTTAAGTATGCGGGCGCTCTTCCAGAAGCCGTCTATCAGCACGCTGAACTGCGCCTCGTGGGCGAACTCGTGATTTATCACGTCTTTCAGCCACCCCCTGGAGCCGTCGGACCAGACCATGAAGCGGTCCTTGAAGGGCTCCGTGAGGCCGCCTACTCCGTCGGAGACATCGGCGATGCCTGACTGCTGCATATCGTTGCTGGTCGCAAAGATAAAGAACGGGATGCGCTTCGAGAGTGCCGGGTTCAGGTCCGCGGCCTGGCGCCGGTAGGCGTCCTCCAGCACGCCGGAAGCGTAGGGCAGCCAGGCCTGCGAGGCGGGATAATAGTGTATGTCAAAATGCTCCGTGGCGTAAATTTTCCACTCGAAATCTTTTATTATTACTTTATTCTCTTCGAGGGAAGCGGCGGGAAGCGCGGAAAAAAAGAAGACGGCCGCCAGCAGCGCGGCGCAGAGGAAAGGGCTGAAGGTATTCGCGGTTCGCATTACGGACCTTACTTCTTCTTTTTGGCGCTTTGCGCTTTCGCGGCCTTCTCGGCGGCCGCGCGGGCCTTGTCGATCTTTGCCAGCAGGATGCGGCCTTCCTCGTGCCCCGGGCTGACCTTCATCAGCTCCCGCAGGTAGAAGCCGGCCGCCTCCGCGTCCTTATTCCTGTAGGCCGAATCGCCGGCCATCCAGAGGAGGGCGGCCCGGTCCGCGAAAGCCCCGGCCGAGGACGCGGCCTCGGCGGCCTTTTTCAGCAGCGCCTGCGCGCCGGCATAATCCTTAAGCTCGTACCTGGCGCGCCCCTCTACGTAATCGGCCAGGAAAGCCCCGGCGGCGCCGAGGGTGCGCAGCTCGGAGAGCTGCGTAGAATAGTCCAGCCCGCCCTTCCAGCGCGCCAGCACCAGGTTTTCCAGCATCACCGGGTCGCGGCCCTTTTCAGCCAGCAGCTTTTCGTACTCGCGCGCGGCCCCCGGATAATCCCCGGCGGCGTAGCTGAGCTTGGCCAGGAGCATCCGGGCCTCGGAATCGCCCGGGTAATTGTTTAGGAACTTGCGGTATTCCTGCGCCGCGAAATCGTAGAGGCCCACGGCCTGGTACATGCTGCCCAGGTAAAAGAAAGTGCGGGCGTCGGACAGCCCCAGCCTGCGGGCGCGCTCGAAGTCGGCTATAGCTTCTATATAGCGCGGCTGGCCCAGCTGGTACTTGAGCCTGCCGGACTCGGCCAGGGCCGCTATGTCGTCGGGGTTATCGGCGAGGAGCTTGCGCAGTTCCGCCAGCCTGCGCTCGGCGCGCGCGGACTGCATGAATTCGCCGGGCGCCCGCGGGAATTCCGCGACAGGGCTCCGGCCGCGCCCCATAAAAACGTAAAGCGCCGCCAGCACGAAAAACAAGAACATGCCAAGCGGCGCCCCGTAGGAGTGAAGCAATTGTCTGAGGGCGGTCTTTAAGCGGGCCTCATAACTCACCTTCATCCTCCGAGCTTTCCAGCAGGATCTGGCCCAGGGTCAGAGAAGGGGAGCCCTTTAAATACTGCGCCATGCGCCGGCGGTCCTCGGACTCCTCGCTGCTCTTTATGGAAAGGGTCAGGCGGAAATCGGCGGAGTTTATGCCCACCACAACGCCCTGTATTTCCTGGCCTTCCCTGGGCGCGCCCTCCGAGCCGTAATTCTCGGGCGTTACAAAACCTTCCACCTGCTCGCTGACCTTGACGACGGCGCCCTCGGGGGCGACGGAAACCACCTTGGCCTTCAGGAGGGACCGGTAGGCGAACTTGCGCTTGAGCATGTCCACGGGGTTGGGCATAAGCTGTTTCAGGCCGAAAGCGAGCCTCGCCCCTTCCCTGTCCACGGCGAGGACCTTGCACTTCACGCGCTGGCCGCGCCTGTAGGTCTTAAGGGCTTCGACCGGGTTTCTCCAGTCCACGTCCTCGGGGCGCACCAGGCCCTCGATGCCCTGGAAGCGCACCAGCAGGCCCTCTTCGGTAACCTTGGACACCACGCCGCGCACGATGTTGCCCGGAGCCACCTCCGCCAGCACCTGGTCGCGGCGCTCTTTTTCGTCCTCCTCCATCACCTGCCGGCGGGAGACAACCACCCTGCGGTCCTGCTCGCTGAAGTCCGTGATATAGAACTTTATCCTGGCGTTCGGCGGAAGGTAGTGCTTGTGCGCGCCGCCGAGCTCGGAAAGGGAGAGCGGCATGAAGGCGCGCATCCCGGAAATATCCACTATATAGCCGCCCTTGACTATCTCGGTGACCCTGCCCTTCACGCGCTCCTTGGCCTCGAACATCTTTTTGGCCATTTCCCAGGCGGCCTTTTCGCGGGCGCGGCGGTGGGACAGCATGGTATAGCGGCCTTCGCCGCCCTTCTTCTCCAGGATCGCCTGCACCTCGTCGCCGGGCTGCGGGGGTTTCTCGTCCTGGAAGTCGGCCAGCGGGATGGCGCCCTCTTTTTTCTCGCCTATATCCACGAGCACAAGCTCGGCGGTGACCTGCACCACCCTCACGGTAACCACCCCGCGGGAATGAACTTTTTCGGAGACCTGGGCCTCAGCCTTAAGCAGGTCCGCCATCGAGACGTCTTCTTCCGCTCCGGGCGCCGTCTCCTGCTTTGCGCTTTCCTGGTCTTCCGCGTGTTGGGTCTGGTTAGTTTCCATGTGAGTGCTACTCCTCTTTAGAGTGAAAAGATGTCGGACATTAAAGTTTCTGAAAATCTGGCATAGGCCGCCTTCAGGTCACCGTCGGCCGGGGGTTCGAAACTCCTGAGCGTGCCGTACTTAATAGTTATTTTACCTAATTTTGAGAAATTGTCGCTATTGAAAATGCGCGCGGCCAGCACCGGGGCGCCGGATTTATGGGCCATAAGGGCCACGCCGGGCTTCGGCTTCAGCTTGCGGCCCTGCGCGCGGGTGCCCTCGGGGAAGATGACGAGACAGCCCTCTTTTTTAAGCGCCGTAAGACAGCCGCGAAGCGCGCTAAGGTCCCCCCCCTCCCTTTTGCGGTCTACCGGTATGCCTCCCCAGCTGCGCAGGATCCGTCCGACAGGCCAGATCGAGAACAGCTCTTTCTTGGCTATGACGTTCGGCAGGCGGACCAGCGCGATGGACGAGGTGAGCGCGGGAGGGTCGGAGTTGGAAAGGTGGTTGCAGGCTATGATAAGAGGGCCGGAGGGCGGGATCTTCTCCAGACCCGTAATTTCTATAGAATTGAACAGCCGGAAATAAAACCTGAAAAAGGCATAGAACAGGACAAGGGACAGCGGTCTTTCTTTGTGCGGTTCGCTAGGCATTTTATATTCATGGCCGGGTCCCGCATAACGGGCCCGGCGGCTATACGGCGCTGCGGCGGCCGGCCGGGGAACGCTTGAACAGGTCCACTATAGCGTCCACGACTTTCTCGCACGGCAGGGCGGTGGAATCCAGGTAGTGGGCGTCCTCCGCTTTTTTCAGCGGGTTGATCTTGCGGCCCGAGTCCTGGGCGTCGCGCTTTATTATAAAATCCAGTATCCGGGCGTAATCCGCTTCGAGGCCCTGCTCCTTCAGCTGGCCTTCCCGGCGCCTGGCCCTGGCCTCGGGGGAGGCGTCCAGGTAAACCTTGAGCTCGGCGTCGGGAAAAACGTTGGTGCCGATGTCGCGCCCCTCCATTACCACGCCGCCGGAGATCCCGGCCGCCCGCTGCATGCCGCACATGAACAGCCGCACGCCGGCAAGTTTCGCGATGCCCGAGGAGGCCTTGCTGACCCGCTCTTCGGACAGCTCCAGGTCCAGCCCGCGGCCGTCCAGCGACACGCCGGCCTCCGGGCCGGGGCCCTTGGGAAAGCCCCACTTGAGCGACCCCGCCAGCTTCACCAGGCTCTCGTCGTCCTCCAGGCTTATCCCGTTCTCAAGGGCTTTCCACGCCAGCGCGCGGTACATCTTGCCGGTGCTTATGGAGCTGTAGCCCAGGCGCCCCGCCACCAGCCTGCCCACGGTGGACTTGCCCACTCCCGCCGGGCCGTCTATGGCTATCACGATTCCGTCAGGGCGCATCACACCGCCACTTTGCTTGGCAGGTTGGCTTTGTTGTCCATGCCCATCCTGCGCAGCGGCCGCACCCACTTGGTGAAATGGGAGGGCTTCAGCGAATATTCGTGCACCAGGCGCGCCACCTCGCTTATCGGCTGGTAGCTTTCCCAGTTCAGGCGCAGGATGCGCACGCCGGCATCCTCCATCTCCTCGATAAACTCGTAATAGTTCTCCTGCAGGCTCCTCAGGTACGAGGGATCTATGCTCTTTTCCATGTTGCGGCCGCGCGATCTTATGCGGGCGATGGAGGTCTCGATGCGGCAGTCGAGGAAGATCAGCAGCTGCGGGTAGACCATCTCGCGGAGGACCATGTTGTCGAACAGGTCCAGGTAGGTGTTGTAGTCCATGTCCGAGATGATCTTGTCCGGGTGCCTGTTGAGCATGCGCGCGAAGATGGTGTCCTCCCAGATGGTGCGGTCCTGCACCACGCCGCGGATCTTGCCCAGGCTTATGCGGGAGACGAATTCGCGGTGCTGGCGGAAGCGGTGGTTGAGCAGCCAGATCTGCATGATGGTGCCGAACTGCTTCATGTCGCCGTAAAAGCTCTCCAGGTAGGGGTTCCCCCCGACCTCTTCGAGCACCGGCTCGAAGTTCAGCGCCTTGGCCAGTTCCATCGTAAGAGTGGACTTGCCGACGCCGATGATCCCCGCGATGCCGATATAGCCTTCAGCGAACATAAGAACCTTCCTTGTGAACCGAAATTAAATTTTCCGCCGGCGGGACTATTTGGTCCGGCCGGGCTCTATGTCCTGCTCTATGCCCTTTATGGCGAGCAGCACGTCGTCGGGGTTGGAGGCGGACTTCAGGATGTCCTCCAGCCTGGCCATGCCGTCCTTATGCATCTTCACCAGCGACTGGTTGAAGGTCTGCATGCCGTAGAAGCCGCCCTTCGCGATGGCCTGGGTGATGGAGTCTATGGTGTTGTCGGAGATCATCTTCTTGATATGCGGCGTGTTGACCATGATCTCCACCGCCGGCAGCCGGCCGCCCTTGGTGCAGGAGAGCAGGCGCTGTGAGACTATGCCGCGCAGGCTTTCGGAAAGCTGCATGCGCACCTGCGCCTGCTGGTGCGGCGGGAACATGTCTATGATGCGGGAGATGGTCTGCACGGCGTTCATAGTGTGCAGGGTGCCGAACACCAGGTGGCCGGTCTCGGCGGCGGTGATAGCCGCCTGCGTGGTCTCCAGGTCCCGCATTTCGCCCACCAGTATGACGTCGGGGTCCTGCCGCATGGCGGCGCGCAGCGCGTCCACGAAACTGGTGGTATCGGCGCCCAGCTCGCGCTGGCTTATTATGGACTTCTTTTCCGTGAAAGAGAACTCTATCGGGTCCTCTATAGTGATGATGTGCGAGTCCCAGGTCTGGTTGAGATACTCTACCATGGCGGCCAGCGTGGAGGTTTTCCCGGAGCCGGTTATGCCGGTGACAAGTATAAGGCCGCGCTCGTTGGTCAGGATCTTCTTGATGGAATCTATCGGCAGGCGCAGCTGCTCGAAAGTGGGGATGATAAGCGGGATATGGCGGATGGCCACGCCGATCTTTCCCTTGTGCATGAAGACATTGAAGCGGAACCTGCCCAGGTCGGCTCCCTCGTAGGAGAAGTCGCACTCGTGCTTCTCGTCGAAGATCTTTTTCAGGCGCGGGGTAAACAGCGGGAAGACGAGCTCCTCCACTTCCTTCGCCGTCATGTTGGAGGAATTTATCGGGGTGATGGCCCCGTTTATGCGCAGGAAAACCTGCGAGTCGCCCCTTATGTGGGTGTCGGAGGCTTTGTTCTGCACCATCACTTTCAGAAGAAGGTTCAAGTTTAACGCCATAAATAATTTCCCCTCTGCCCGGTCAGCTCTTACGCCCTACTTAAGCCTCCGCGCGCCGGTGGGACGGCGGAGGTAGGCCGGTTTTTCCACATCCTCCGTCCCGGGAACGGCGGGAGGAGCCAGCTGCGTCAGGTCGTCGTCATGGCGGCGCGCGCGGCCGCGGTTAAGCCCGCGCAGGCGCCCGAGCTCACCCACCAGGTCGTTCCGTTTGGCGGTGAAGCCGGTGGCTATCACGGTTATTTTCAGCTCGTCGCCCAGCGTGTCGTCGAAAGCCTGCCCGTACTTTATCAGGACTTCGGGGTTGGCGTGCTTGCTTATGTACTCCATCGCGTCGCTCAACTCCACCATCAGGATGGAGCGGGAGGCGGTAAAATTGACAAGGATACCCTTAGCCCCATCGATCACGGCGCTCTCAAGCATGGGCGAGTGGATGGCCTGACTGGCCGCCTCTATGTGGCGGTCCGGTCCGGAGGCGCGGCCTATGCCTATCAGGGCCTCGCCGGATTTAGTCATTATCCTCCTGACGTCCTGGAAGTCCACGTTTATGGCGCCGGCGCAGGTTATCACGTCGGAGATACCCTGTATGGCCTGGCGCAGCACGTCGTCGGCCTTGCGGTAGGCGTCCTCGCTGGTGGTGTCGCGGCCGACCACCGAAAGTATGCGGTCGTTGGGGATGACGAGCAGGCAGTCGGTGTGGGCGCGCAGGTCGTGTATGCCGGCCTGGGCCTGGTCGGCGCGGGTTTTACCCTCAAAGCCGAAAGGCCGGGTCACCACGCCTATCAGCAGCGCGTCCGGGTTTATCTCCTTGGCGATACGGGCGACCACCGGGGCGGCCCCGGTGCCGGTGCCGCCGCCCATCCCGGCGGTTATAAAAAGCAGGTCCGCGTCGGCTACCGCCTCCTTGATAAGGTCGGAGGATTCCAGCGCGGCCGCGGCCCCCTTCGCCGGGTCGCCGCCCACGCCCAGCCCCTTGGTGAGCGTTTCGCCGATCTGGATGCGGTTCGGGGCCTTGCTGCGGCGCAGGTCCTGGGCGTCGGTGTTGACGGCCACAAAGTCGACCAGGCGTATCTCGGCCTCGACCATGCGGTTCACGGCGTTGCCGCCGCCGCCGCCCACGCCTATGACCTTTATCACGGCCTCGCGGTCGCGGAAATCGTTGTAGCGTATCCTGTTTTCGGACATCAGAACAGGTCCTTGAACCAGCGCCAGAGCTTCTTTTCCATCGCGCCGCCCCGGGCCGGCCCGGGCACGTCGGTGTTCCAGGTCTTCAGGTGCGGATAGCACACAAGCGCCACCGCGCCGATAAAGGACTGCGTCATGTATTCCTCGGGGCACTGCAGGATCTCCTGCGCGGGCAGCCCCAGCCTGGACTGGCTCAGGTCCAGCATCACTTCCGCCGCCTCGGGCATGCCGCGCAGCAGGGCGGCCCCTCCGGTAAGGATGGCCCCGCCGGGCAGGTCCGCGTAGCTGGAGCTCTGAACGGCCTGGTTTATCTTGTCGAAAATTTCCTCGGCCCGCGGCTGTATGAAGTCCAGCAGCTCGCGCGGCTTCACTTCCTTCTTGGTGCGGCCGTCCAGCTTGGTTATGCTTATCGGCTTGTCGTCCGCCAGTATTTTGGAGATGACCGCGCCATACTTCTCCTTGATCTCCTGCGCGGCCGCTATGGTGGTGCCGAGGCCGTAGGCTATGTCGCGCGTGATGCTGTCGCCGCCCAGGTTTATTTCCTTGGAAAAATGTATGCTGCCCTCGGAGTAGATGCCGATGGAGGTGGTCTGGCCGCCGGCGTCTATCAGTATGCAGCCCAGCTCCTTCTCCTCTTCGGAAACCACGAGCTCGCCTACGGCCAGCAGCGTGTAGATGGTTTCCACCACCCTGAAGCCGCCCTTGTGAACGGACTTGACCAGGTTGTTTATCGCGGGGATGGAGGCGGTTATGATGTGTACGCCCACTTCGAGCAGCGCGCCCTCCATGCCGACGGGATTGGGCACGCCGCGCTGCCGGTCCAGGGAAAAGCCCTGCGGGATCACGTGCAGTATCTCCCGGTCCGGGGAAAGCTGGAAAGTCTTGGCGTTCTCGATCACGTTGGAGACGTCCTCGCTGGTTATCTCCTTGTCGGTGCGGGCTATGTTATAGCCGCCCTTGCTGTCGAAAGCCTGTATATGCGCCCCGCGCACGCCCAGGTAAACCTCGCCCACCACCTCGCTGGCCTTGCTCTCGGCGGCGTCCATCACGTGCTCTATCGCCCTGGCGGTCTCCTCGATGTTGACCACCACGCCGCCCTTGAGCCCCTTGCAGGGGACCGAGGCGCCGGCCAGCACCTTTATTTTATTGTGCTCGTCGTCGCGCTCGGCTATTACGCAGGTCACCCGGCCCGAGCCCATGTCAAGCCCGGCGATTATTTCAGATTTTCCCATATGAAAGCTCCAGAAACCGAGCGGAAACCCGCTGTTAAGAAAAAGGTCCCGGGACGTCCCGGCAAATGTAATAAGGAGTAACGGCCGCTACTTTGCTGCGGAAACAAAAATCTTTCCTTCCCTGAAAGACCGCAAGTCCGCGCGCAGCGGGCCGCTTGTCTTAAGGAAGGCGTCTTTCATGACCTCGTTCAATCTTAATACTTTTAACCGTGTGAATTCAAATTTCCCCCAGAGCACGGTCGTTCCGTCTTCAAGTTTAAGGCGGCAATCCCAGCTGCGGCCGTCACAGGAAAGGACCAGCGGCCTGGAGTAAAAAAGGCCGGCGAGCGGCTTGAGGGCGGCGAGGAAGGCCGCCAGCTCCGGGGCTTCGCCGGGCGCCCCGGCAAGCTCCACGGCAAAAGGGTCCGCGCCGGACCCGGTAAGTTTCTCAGGCATCAGCCTGCCCGTCGTCCCGAGATAGGCCGTGGCGCCGTCGGCGAGCACCGCGGAGACCACCTCCTCGGGCACGGCGGTTATGCCGGCCCTGCCGGTGAAGAAATTCCTGGAGACCTTTACGGAGGCGAGGCCCGGATAGCGGCGCTTTATTTCGCGCTCCATCTCCGCGCAGCGGCCCCGGCTGAGCCGGAACTTCACCGCGCTGTCAGCCAGCTCCCTCAGCGACAAAGCCACCTCCGGCGAGGGGCAGGTTATCTCGAAGGAGTCCGGCCTGAAGGAAAAGATCCGGCCTTCTAAGAACTGGCGGGAGGCTTTTATGCCCGCGCCGAAAAACCAGAAGGCGAGCAGCAGGCCCATGGCTATGCCCGCCGCGGCGCCCCCGCGCCTGAGCAGCTGGTTGCGCACCTTGCCGCGCATCCGCACATTAGATCTTCTCTTAACCGCCATGCGGTATATTATAGCCCTAATTTTGCCAGTTGGCAAAATTACCCGGAGGGCGGCTGAGCCGAAGCTTTGCTTCGAGCGCAAGCCGGGGCGTATCCCCGGCGGAGCCGGCCCGAGTTACACGAGGGGGCCCGCAGGGCCAGGATAGCCAATTCCTAAAAAGCAAAATTACCCGGAGGGCGGCTGCCCGCGCTTCAGCGCGGGCATTGTTTCCCTCCGCTTATTTTGTATAATTAAAACGTTCCAGGGAAGTTAAGCGCCCGTAGCTCAGGGGTAGAGCATTCGCCTTTTAAGCGAGTGGCCGCGCGTTCGAATCGCGCCGGGCGCACATCCCTGCTTTCTCCTTTCCAGGCAGGCATATGAGCATTCGCAGCAAACTTATCATCTTCATGCTCGTGCTTCTTACCGCCGTATCCGCGGTAATGGCCCTCCTGTTCCAGCAGAACGAGCTGTCCTCCATCTCCGCCAACAGCCAGAGAAAGAACCTCCAGATCCTGCTGGCGATGTCGGAGGTGTGCAAGGAGATGTCGGCTACCCCGGATAAATCCTACGCCTACAGGTATTTCAAGACCTTCCTTAAGACCCCGGAGATAATCCAGGTCTCCTGCAGCGGCCCGAAAGGCCGGGTGTTCCTGGTGGACCGCTACTACAGCCCGCAGCCGGCCCCCTTCGCCTATCACTTCAAGACCTTCCCCCCGTCCCGCACCGGGATCTGGGAGACCCGCAGCGATAACGGCGTGGAGATACTTAAAGCCTCGCTTAATTCCCTGAACGCGAAAAAGCAGTCGATCACCGCCAGCGTTGATTTTTCGACGCAGCTTATCTACCAGGAAATGGACTCCTCGCTGCGCCGGTCCTCGGCCAGCTTTTTCATAATACTCTCGATCTCTTTCGCGCTCGGCTGCGCGGGGGCGCTGATAATAACCCGCGTCATCTTCGCCCCTATAGAGTCCATGGCCGAGGGCGCGCGCATAATCGGCTCCGGCCGCCTTGACCACAAGATCCCCGTCACGAGCAAGGACGAAATGGGCAGGCTGGCCTCCGAGCTTAACAGCATGGCGGACAAGCTCAAAGAGGTCTCCGACATGAAGCGGGATTTCGTTTCAAGCATAACCCACGACCTGCGCTCGCCGGTGACCGGCATAGAGCTTTGCTCCGACATCATACGCAGGCTGGCCGAGACCCGGGAATACGGCAAGATCCCGGAACAGCTGGTCTCCATAAACGAGCATTCGCAGCGCCTGAACAGCTACATAGATTCCCTGCTGGAGCTTTCAAAGATAGAGTCCGGCAAAATGACGCTGGACATAAAAGCGGTGAACCTCGAAGACCTTGCCGACCGGGCGGTGCGGGCTTTTAAAGCGTACGCCGCGCAGAAAGGCCTGAAGCTTGAATTCATAGTAAACCAGGATATCCCCGACACGCGCGGCGACCCGGACAGGCTTTACCAGGTGCTGTCGAACATAGTAGGCAACGCGGTAAAGTTCACGAATTCCGGCTCGGTCAGCGTGTTCATAGAGGCCGAGCCAGGCTGGCAGAAAGTGCGCGTCTGCGACACCGGCATAGGGATACCCGAAGGGGAAGCCGGCAACATTTTCGGCAAGTTCTACAGGATAAACCACGGCAAGCGCGAATACCCCGCGGCCAGGCAGGGGACGGGCCTGGGGCTGTTCATAGCGAAATTCATTATCGAGCAGCACAGCGGCAGGATAGAAGTGGAAAGCGCCCCTGGCAAAGGCAGCGTGTTCACGGTATTCCTTCCGGCTTAATATGCGCGCAAAACAGACCATCCTTGTGATCGACGACGAGCTTGCGCTGCTGAAAGCAGTTAAAGAGCGCCTGGAGCTGGAGAGCTTCAATGTGCTCACCGCGACGACCGCGGAACAGGCGATAAGCACGATCGCACGGTTCACCCCGGACCTGATGGTGGTGGACCTGCGCCTGCCCGGCATGAGCGGCCTTGACTTCTGCAGGCAGGTGCGCGCTTCAGAAGGCCCTTCCAGGCTTGTCCCTATTTTATTCCTGACCACGGACAGGACCGAGCTCAGCAAGGTGCTCGGCTTCGAGCTGGGCGGCGACGATTACATGACGAAGCCTTTCAGCCCGGCGGAATTCGTGGCGCGGGTAAAGGCCCTCATAAGGCGCAGCCTTTTCAGCGACGAAAGGGACGGGGTGGAGGAGATCATAATTTCCGGCGAGCTGTCTATAAATTACCCGCGGCACGAAGCGAGCGTCTCGGGCAGCCTCGTTGACCTGGCCCCGAAGGAATTCGAGATACTTTACCTGATGGTCAAGAAAAGCGGCCGGGTAATGACCCGCCAGTTCCTGATGGAAAGGATCTGGGGCCGCTCCTATGAGAACACCAGCCGGGTAGTGGATACCCATGTCAAGAACATAAGAAAAGCCCTCGGGAAAATGCAGGACTGCCTGGTAACGGTGGAAGGGCTCGGCTACAAATGGGTCGAGCCCGATTAGCCGGTCATGGCAGGCCCGAAAACGTCACAATAAGTTCACATTAGCCACACACAAATAACCAGCCCGGTATGGTACACTTTCAACAGTAGCCGACAGAGCGTTGACATTCACAGAGGAGGCGTTATGGAAAACAAACAAGGTTTTACGCTGATAGAGCTGCTGGTGGTCGTGCTCATCATCGGTATCCTGGCTTCAGTAGCCATACCACAATATTTCAGGGTGGTGGAAAAATCCCGCGTAGTTGAGCCGAAAGGCATTTACGGCGCGGTCCGCGGCGCCCAGGGGCGCGTCCAGCCCGGCACGGGGCAGTTTACCAACGACTTCCTGCAGCTGGACCTGACCTTCCCGGGAGCCACGGCGGCTTTGTACACCGCGAAATTCTACACCTGCACCATAACGGGCGCCTCGGCGGACGGCTTCACCCTCACCTTCACCAGGAAGGACGGTCCCTACGGCGCCTACACGCTGGCCTTCGTCTATACGGTGGCGGACGGAAAAACACAGCTGACGTGCGCCGGAGGCTCCAAGAACTGCGAGGATATTATCGACTGCTCCGGGCTGAAAACCTGCGTGCTGTAAAGCCATAAGACCGCGCGGTCTGCCCCGGGCAGAGGCGCCTAAGAAAAGGACCCGCTGAAAAGCGGGTCCTTTTTTACGCATCAGGCTACGGGCGGCGCTATTTTTCCTTTACGAGTTCCGCCGTGCCGACCTCGGAAATGATGCCCACGCCGTCCCTTGCCAGCCACAGGCGTCCGTCGCGCCAGGTGAAGGCTGAAAGCGGAGAGCCCTGGCTTAAGGTCTTAAGGGTGAATACGCCGTCCAGGGGAAGGCCGTCGTCCAGCGTGTGCCGGTAGATCTTCCCTGTAGAGGAGACCGCCGTCCACAGGTAGTCCTTATCCTTGTAGAGCTGATCGGGCTTCTCCGGGAGCTTAAATGAAACCGACGGGGTCAGCTCCGAATCCGGCCGGCGCAGCACCGCGTTGCCCTCGCTGTCGCAGGTCCACAGGTACTCGCCGTCATAAAACAGGGTGCTCACCTTTCCCGGGGCGGGGAAACTTCTGATCAGCGGCAGCCCGGGGGCTATCTTCCTGGCCTCGATGGTCTTTTTCCAGGAATCGGCCACGTAGAGGGTGTCGCCGGCCGCGGCCAGGCCGCTTATGTGCGTTTTATCAAGCGGGAAAGTTTCCTCCAGGTGCAGCCCGTCCTTGTCCGCCGAGTAGCGGTAAACGGACTGCGCAAGCCAGTCGCCGGCTAAAAGCTTTCCCTCGGCCCAGACCAGGGAGGAGATGTTGGCGGCGACTCCGGGGTATTCCCGGTAATAATCGGCGGTGTTCCCCGAGACCTGCCGGTAAATGACAAAGCTCGAGGCCAGCAGGATCAGCGAGGCGGCCAGGGCGTAGAGCGGGCTGCGGCGGGGCGCGGCGGGCTCAGGCGCCTGCACAGCCGCGGCAACAGGCTGCTTCGGAGCGGGTTCCGGAGCTTTAACGGCACCGGCGGCCTCGCCGCGCTGGGCCGGCGGGACGCACTTCGCCTGCGGGCCGGTCACGAACCTTTTCACCGTTTCCACCAGCTGCGCGTTCTCGAAAGGCTTCTGCAGGTATTCGCTCGCGCCCAGCTTCATCACGTCCACCGCTGACTGTATGTGGCCGTAGCCGGTGATCATGACCACCGGCACCGACTCGTCTATCTTTTTAAGGCCGGCCAGCACCTCGATGCCGTCCATACCGGGCAGGCGCATGTCCAGCAGCACAAGGTCGGGGCGGGCCTCCCTGGCCATCTCAAGAGCGGCGGGCCCGTCGCCGGCCTCGGCAATTTCATAGCCGCGCAGCTTAAGGACATTGCGCACAGCCAGGCGCATATCGGGTTCGTCGTCAACAATAAGGATACGTGCCATAGCTCCTTTAGATCTCCGGCAATTCTAGCACCGCCCTGGCGCCCTTCCCGGGTTCGCTTAGAAGTTCCAGCGTGCCGCCGTGCGCCCTGGCCACGTTGCGCGCCAGGGTAAGGCCAAGCCCCATCTTGCCGGGGCGCGTGGTGAAGAAAGGATGAAAAACAGCGGCCAGGTTCTTCTTCTCGACCCCCGCGCCGGTATCGGCCACTTCAAGGCGCTGCCTGCCCCCGCCGCCGGAAAGCGACACGGCCAACTCGCCCCCGCCGGGCATCGCCTCCACGGCGTTAAGGAGCTGCTGCTCCAGCGCAGAGGCGAAGCGCACCCGGTCCAGGCCGATCGGGATCAGGTTTTCCCCGCCCTTCAGGCTCACCTTGATGTTCTGAAGGCGGCCGGCAACGCGGAGCCCTTCCATCACCTCCGAAACCACGGCGGCAAGGCACTCGGGGGAGCGCTGCGGGATCACCGGCCGGGAGAAATTCATTATCGTGTCTATCTTCTTCTGCAGGTTCACGATATTGCGGACTATCACGTCCAGCGACTCTTTGGCGCCCTCCGCCTCGGGGAAGGCGGCGCAGAATTCGGCGTGACTGCGGATGATGCTGATAGAATTGGCCACCTGGTGAGCCACCCCGGCCACCAGCTCCTCGAAATCC
>JAUSCK010000313.1 GCA_030651035.1 Elusimicrobiota bacterium | reverse complement strand
GAATCGGTATTCCGCGGGGCTTCTTTCTTTATGGCGGCGGGTAAAAATCGTATAATATGTACACAATCTTCGCTGGTAAAACAGCGCGGGCGGGGGCAGGAGTCTCATAAGGAGAAATAAAAATGAAAAAAGTTATTAGCGCGGTAACGATGGTGGCGGTGCTCGGTCTTAACGCGGCGGCTTATTTCGACGGCAGCCTTTCCGGGACCAGCGGCCCGCACGGCTATAAGGGAATGAACCTGAACCTGGTAATAGGCACCGGTAACCTGGCTATAGAGCCCTCCCTGGCCACCTATAAATCCGATGATACCGACCTGGGCACTTCGGCGGGCAAGACCTTCCGCACCTACGCCGTGCGCGCCGCTATGGAACAGGATAAGTTCACAGTGGCCGGCTTTGCCGGAACCACCCCGAAAGTCGACAAATACTCCAACATATTCGCGGGCGGAGATATAACCGTCTCCCTTACTCCCGGCTCGGGCGGCCATTCCCGCCTTGCCGGTCCCGGTTCCCGGGGCGGCGCCAGCGGCGGCCAGGGCCTTACCCGCATCGACGTCGGCGTCGGCCTTAAGCATACCATCCATACCCGGGCACAGACCGTCGGCTCGGACAAAGATTCCGGCCAGACCGAGGGCTCGCTCTTCGCCGGGGCGAAAATATTGATGCTAAACCTTTCCGCCTCTTATACCGGCTATAAGTACGGCGATGACGATGTGAAGACTCCTCAGGGGTTCGTGCCCGGTCTTAATTTCGCAAGTTACTCCAGGCCCAAATCCAGCGTCAACGTGAAAATGGACCTGCCCGGGCAGCCCCTGGTTACCCCGTTCGTGGCGTACACCAAGACCAAGTACAAGGACGGCATAGACAGCACCGCCGCTTACCTGCTTGGCGCCTACCTGGACTTCAGCATGGTGCGGGCCAATGTCGGTTACCAGATATTCAACAACGGCTCCGCCAACGACAGCTTCCTGTCGATCGGCGCGGGAATGAAATTCAATTAGCTGGACAGCGGGGCAGCCGGGCGGGCAGGCAGCTTTACTAAGCGCTGCTTTGCCGTCCGGCTGTCAAGCATGGCGGTCCCGCAGTAATCTAAAAACTATGTCTTACGAAAATCTTGCCACTAAGTACCGCCCCGGGAACCTTACTGAGGTCATGGGGCAGGAAACCATAAAGCAGACCCTGCAGAACGCCGTGAAGCTGGGCCGCATAGCCCATTCCTACGTGTTCTACGGCCCGCGCGGCTGCGGCAAGACCACCATAGCCAGGATCCTGGCCATGACCCTCAACTGCCACCGCCCCAAGGACGGCGCGCCCTGCGGCAAGTGCGCCTCCTGCGTGGAGATCGCGGAGTCCAAGTCCCTCGACGTCCTGGAAATAGACGCGGCCTCCAATACGGGGGTGGACAAGGTGCGCAGCGTCATCATCGAGCAGGTCAGCTTCGCGCCCTCGCGCGACAAGTACAAGATCTACATCCTCGACGAAGTGCACATGCTCTCCACCGGCGCCTTCAACGCGCTGCTCAAGACCGTGGAGGAGCCGCCGGCCCACGTGGTTTTCATCATGGCCACCACCGAGCAGAACAAGGTGCCGCTCACCATACTTTCGCGCTCGCAGTGTTTCCGCTTCCGCCCCATCTCCGAGGCGGACATAATCGCCCGGCTGAAAGAGATCACCGCCGCCGAAAAGATAAAGACCGAGCCCGAAGCCCTTAAGATCATCGCCCGCTCCGCCGGCGGCGCCATGCGCGACGCGATAACGCTGCTTGACCGCGCGGCCTCGTTCGGCCACGGGGAAGTTAAGACGGGCGTTCTTAACGAGCTGCTCGGCCACCCCGGCGACGAGGTGGTCAATACCATGGCGCTGGCGCTGGTAAAACGCGACGCCGCCGCGCTGCACTCCGCCTTCGACCGCCTGAACGCGGAAGGGCACGACCCGCTGGCGGCGCTCAGGGACCTGCGCAATAATTTCGCGGAAGCCTTCCTGGCCGCGCAGGGGTTCTCTAAGGACGTCGAGCCGGTTAAGGGCCTGCCGCCCGGAACGCCGCCCGCCCTGCTGGCCCGCCTGTCCCGCAAGCTCAGCGTCATAATCGAGGAAGTAAAATTTTCCGACGCCCTTCCGATAGCCGCCGAAATGGCGCTGTTCACGCTTATAGAAGTGCCGCAGGACCTCGAGGGCCTGCTGAAAAAACTCGAGGGCCTTGAGGCCCGCCTTTCCTCCGGAGATTCTCCCGAACCGCCGCCAGCCGGGGATCAAAAAAAAAATGACGCCTTAGCTTCCCCGCACTTTTTCCCGGGCCCGGGCCAAAGTGCGGGGCAAGCCCCGCAGGCCGATACCCGCGGAGGCACCGCAGCAGCGGCCGCACCCGTCAAGCAGGCCGTCTCCAGCCCCGTTACGGCTGAAACGGCCCGCCCGCAGCCGACAGTTCCCAAAGCCCTTGCCCCGCACTTTGGCCCGGGCACGGGAAAAAGTGCGGGGCCGGCTGACGCCTGGAAGAAGATGCTGGGCCAGGTCTCTTCAAAAATGCCCGGCTTGTACAATGTAATGCTTTCCGTTAGAATAGTGTTTTCCGAGGAGAATAAGTGGCGCCTGTTGAGCTCCAATAAGTTCGAAACCGGCATGATCGAAAGATCGAGGGTCGAACTGGAAGGGATGCTTGAGCGGTACGCCGGCAGGAAAATAACGCTGGTCCCCGAATGCGCTGCGCTTCCGGTACGGGCGGCGAAAGAGCCCGACCTCGACGACAGCGGCCCGGCCGCGCCCGGCGAGGAAGAGACAATGCTGGAGGACTCTCTTGAGGCGGAGGCCGCGCAGGAAGCCGCCGCTGCTCCCAAGCCGGAGGGCCACAGGCAGGTTTCAGCCGGGACAGAGCCTGAGCTGAAGCACCTGAACAAGGTTTTTCACGGCCGCATCACCAAGATAACCAAAGTTAAATAGGCAGCAGAGGATTGGCCACAAAAGGCACAGAAAGCACATAACCGATAAAACCATTCTTATTTTGTGACTTATGTGCTTTTGTGGCTAAATTTATGAAAGCTTTGGAAAAAATTATCGGCGTTTTCCGCAAATTCCCCGGTGTAGGCCCCAAGCAGGCGGAGCGCTTCGCCCTTTATGTGGTCAGGGCTTCGAACCCGGAGATAGAAAAACTGGTGGAAGCCCTGCGCGAGGTTAGAACCTCGGTAAAGCACTGCCCCGAATGCTATAACTACGCCGAGGGCGGCCTTTGCCCCGTCTGCGCGGATTCCGGCCGCGACCGCTCCATCATCTGCGCGGTCGAGCGCCCCCAGGACCTTGCAGCCATAGAGAAGGCCAAAAGTTTTTCCGGGGTTTACCACGTGCTGCACGGCGCTGTCTCCCCGGCCGCGGGCGTACAGCCGGAGCAGATCAAATTGAAAGAGCTGGTGGACCGCGTCCGCGCGGCCGACGGCGCCGTCAAGGAAGTTATCATAGCCACCAACCCCGACGCCGACGGCGAGGCCACGGCGATTTACCTGATACGCCTGCTGAAGCCCTACGTGGGCAGGATCACGCGCATAGCCTACGGCGTGCCGCTGGGCGGTGACATCGACTACATGGACGAGGTCACGCTGGGCTACGCCCTTAAAGGCCGCGTTAAGATATAAAACTGAAGCTGTTAAGAATTTCACCGCTGAGGCGCAGAGGTCGCAGAGAACAAAGTAAGCAGAGCGGCGAAATACGGATTAATATTTTCTCTTCTGAACTCTGCGACCTCCGCGTCTCTGCGGTGAATAGCAGGAAGTCCGCCCTGGGGCGTTAATTAATGCTTTTTTCCTATTACCGCAGGCCGCTGTTCCTGCTGCTCCTGTTCTATGCGGGCGGCATACTCCTGTTCAGGGGTGTTTTTATCAGGCCGCCGGAAAAGCTGCCGTTCCCGCTGCCGCGCTCCGGCGTCCTCGTGGAGGGCCGCGTGGCGGAATACCCGGCGGCCGCGCCCGGCGGCGCGCGGTTCACGCTTGAAACCGATAAGGTCTACGGGCAGCCGTTCAAGACCGGCCTGATGGTGTACGCCCGCTCCATGGCAGGGGCCTCCTACGGCGACAGGATATCATTCC
>JAUSCK010000312.1 GCA_030651035.1 Elusimicrobiota bacterium | reverse complement strand
GCGATAAGAGTGGGATAGCGGGGTTCGTTGAGCCCCTTCTGGCAAGAGATCGCGGCAGGAAGCGCGGTTTCTATCTCAAGGGAACCGCCTTCGATGTCGCGAATGACCGTGACCCTGTCTCCGGCGACGTCGATCTTGCTTGCGGCCAGCACATGCGGTATGCCCAGCCGGTGGGCCACCACCGCGGCGATGGCGTCATTCTGCGTATCTATCATTTCCCGGCCGCAGAGGATCAGCCTGGGCGACAGGGTTTTTAAAGCCGCGGCAAGGATAGCGCCCTGCGTAACGATATCGGCTTCGACGGCGGCCGGCTCTGAGATCAGGATAGCGCGCTCCAGCCCCATGGCCATAGCCATGCGGATAGCCGTTTCGGCGCGGTCGGGCCCTATGCAGACCCCTACCACCTCTCCTCCGTCCTTTTCCGTGATCTTCAGGGCTTCTTCCACAGCGTACTCGTCGTAAGGATTAAGTATGAATTTCACGCCCTCTTCGATGATCCCGCCGGGGACGGCGGGGTTCGGCTTTACTACCGCTTCGGTGTCTGGAACCTGCTGCAGAATTACCGCTACGTTCATGTTATTCTCCTAAGATGCTGCGGGCTATGACGCACTTCTGGATCTCGGAGGTTCCTTCGTAGATCTCGGTGATCCGCTGGTCCCTGTACAGCCGCTCGATCTTGTATTCTTTCATGAACCCGTAGCCGCCGTGGACCTGGAGGGCCTTATGGCAGACGCGGTGGGACATTTCGGAAGCGTAAAGCTTGATCATCGCGGCTTCTTTGGTGTATTTGCCAGAATGCGATTCCTTCATCCACGCCACGCGGTAGAGCATGGTCTTGGCGATTTCCACCTCGGTGGCCATCTCGGCCAGCATGAACTGGATGCCCTCCAGCTCCGAGATCGGCCTGCCGAACTGCACCCGTTCCTTGGCGTAGCGGACCGCTTCCTCCAGCGCCGCTTCGGCGATGCCCACCGCCTGGGCGGCTATGCCTATGCGCCCGCCGTCGAGCGTGGCGAGCGCCACTTTAAGCCCCTTGTTCTCTTCGCCGAGCAGCGAAGCTTCCGGGACGATGCAATTATCGAAGACCATCTCGGTGGTGCTCGACGTTCTTATCCCCATCTTGTTCTCGTGCTTGCCTACCTTGAACCCGGGGATATCCTTTGTAAGAAGGAAAGCCGAGATCCCCTTGGCGCCCTTTTCTTTGCAGGTCTGCGCGAATACAAGTATCACGTCGGCTATGCCGCCGTTCGTGGTGAAATTTTTAGTCCCCGTCAGCACAAAATGGTCGCCGTCCCTGATGGCCGCGGTGCGCAGGGAACCTGGATCGCTGCCGGAGTTCGCCTCGGTCAGGGTAAAACAGCCTATCCACTCGCCGGTGGCGAGCTTGGGCAGGAAATCCTTCTTTTGTTTTTCCGTTCCGAAAGTGAGGATGGCGTCGTTGACAAGGGAATTCTGGACCGAAACGGCCACGGCGGCGCCGGCGTCCGCCTTGCTGAACTCTATCATGGAGGCGGCGTAAGCGATTATTCCCGCGTTGGAGCCGTCAAATTCCTCAGGGATCGACATGCCCAGGTAGCCCAGCCTGCCCAATTCCTTTAAAGCTTTAATGTTGACCTCCGCTTTTTCATCCAGCTCGGCGGCGAAAGGCGCCAGCTTTTCCTTGGCGAAGCGGCGGGCCCCGTCAATGACCATCTTCTGCTCTTCATTAAACGTAAAATCCATCTTTAGTTTCTCCTTTTTATAAATCTCAATGATGATCTTCTAAGCTGCTTTTTCCTGTTTGAAGGTCTTTGAGCATATTTTTCCACAAATAATCGCAAAATCCTTCGCGCATGTCTTTGAACAAGCTGTCAAACTGCACTTTTGAATCCCCGTCATACAAATTCCCGTGATCGATCAATGCTTTCGGCAAAACGAACAGGTCTTTGTTAAGGCTTTTAGCCAGATAGAACGAGGATGACAGAGCCGGATCCATTTCCTTGGAGTTGCCGTCAAATTTAACCACCTCATTGTCCCTGCTGTTTGATAGATCGGCGGTAACGACGTAATCAATTAACTTGCTTGAAAAACCGATCCCGCGCAGAGAATCCATGAAAACATTTACCAGGTTGTTCCCGGTCATTTCCTTCACTTCTAAACAGGTGGATTTGATTACGATCTCCTTTTTATAGGATATGCTGTAAACGAATTCGGCGCCGCTGACGTAAATCGATGAAATAAACATGGTCCTCTCTTACTTATAGACGATTAATTTACTTCATGCAGCCGGGTTTATGCTTATAAACACAATTACAAATTTTCGGCAAAATGTCAACTTTGCAGCGCGGCGCTCCGCTCGCGGCGCGGGCCTGTTCTCTATATCTATCTCATGAATTATCCGGTGGCCACGTAATGTTAAAACACAACCCCGGCGTCCGCTGCTGCGGCCGCCGCACCCGGCCTGGCCCGCCTTTCTTGCTCCCGCCCAGTCATGATACGGCGCAATAACCCACCCATAAATTAGGCAAAAAAACCATAAATAGTCTTTTCAACGCGACACACCGTTGTCGGGTTCATCTGCTACACTATTTCTACAGCGCGCACGTTAGCTTGAAACTATTCTATAGGGCATGTTGCCGGCATGTTTCTCTAATAAAAAAATTAACCCAAAGGGTTAAACATTAGTTGCAGTGTTGGTGCTCTAATGGGTATAATATTTAAAAGCAGGAAACTGGAAACTCTCTGCAATAGCTACGCTGCTATGCAGAGGGAATATGGCGCCAGACTTGCTAAAGTGCTACGCAGACGGTTGGACGACTTAAGGGCGGTCCCCAATCTGCAAATAATGAGGAATCTGCCTGGTAGATGCCATGAGTTAACGGGTGCAAGGAGCGGTCAACTGGCGGTTGATCTTGAGCACCCTAAAAGATTAGTGTTTGCACCCGCCAATGAAACATTACCCGTAAAAAATAATGGCGGCCTTGATTGGGCCGGAGTTACAGTAATAGAAATAATTGAAATAGTGGATTACCACTAATACCCCGGGCATGCTTGTCCGGGTGATGCGCTTAAAAACTACTATCCGCGAGGGTTAATGCTATGGCCGGGAACAAATACCTACCTGACTACGTCTCTCCCCCTGGAGAAACGCTTAAAGAAACCTTGGAGGCAGTCGGTATGTCGCAGGTGCAGCTTGCGCAAAGAACCGGGCGTCCCATTAAAACTATCAACGAAATAATAAAAGGCAAAACCGCCCTTACTTCGGAAACCGCCTTGCAGCTTGAGCTTGTCCTCGGTATTCCGGCGTCCTTCTGGAATGAGCGCGAAAGAAATTATCAGGAGTATCTTGCACGCAAGAAAGAACAGTCCGCTTTTCAACACCACCTCGGCTGGATAATTAATTTTCCTATAAAAGAGATGGTAGAGCGCAAGTTGATCCCCGCTTGTTCAGAGAAAATAGAAACATTACAGGAATTGCTTAGCTTTTTCGGGATTGCCACTGTAAAACAATGGGAGCAATCCAGGCAGCCTAATAATTTCAGTGTCGCTTACCGAAAATCAGCGCATTTTGAAAGTGACAAGTATGCCATGTCTGTGTGGCTGCGCCAGGGTGAGCGTGAAGCCCTTAAAATACCTTGCCTTCCATACAACAAAGCAATGTTCTGCGCCGCATTGAGTAAGGCAAAGAAACTAGCCAACAAAACCGATCCTAAAGAATTTATCCCCGAGTTGATGGAGATCTGTTCGCGTGCAGGTGTTGCTGTGGTTTTTGTGCAAGAGCTCCCTAAAACATGCGCGACCGGGGCTACGCGCTGGTTATCAAAGGATAAGGCTCTAATTCAACTTTCCCTGCGGCATAAAACAAACGATATTCTCTGGTTCACGTTCTTCCATGAAGCGGGGCATATCCTTCTGCACGAAAAGAAAAAATTCTTTATTGAGGGTGTTGTGAAAGATGCTTTTGAAGAAGAAGCAAACAAGTTTGCCAAGGACTTTTTGATAGATTCGAAGGCATATAAAAGGTTTGTCGCTAACGGCGATTTCAGCCGAGAGGCTGTAAAAGACTTTTCTTCCAGGTGTGGAATTCCGCCGGCAATCGTCACGGGTCGTTTAAAGCACGATAAGTATTTAGGCTGGTCCGTGTGTAGTGATTTGACTGTCAGATATTCCTGGGTTAAAAACTAAAATGACATTGCAGGACTGGAACGAAATTAACTTATCGGAAAACCCGGCCATAGAACTGCTGAGAGCTATAGGCTATACCTATGCGGAGCCTGGGGAACACGGAAGGCGTAATGGTGACCAGTATGACGGGGAAAAAAGCCAGAGTAAACCCTGCACCAGCGGAAGTAAAATTCCGGCTACTGGTTGCAGAATGGGCTAAGAAAATTGGCGCCACGCCTGCCCGCGTACGCTTCCAACTGATGGCAAAGAAATGGGCTTCATGCTCCAACTCCGGGCAGATAACCTTTAGTACCGCCTTGTTCGCCAAACCTCGCAAGTTTCAGGAGGCGGTTATTGTCCACGAGCTAGTGCACCTGCTGGTGCCGAACCATGGGAAGCTTTTTAAGAGCATGTTTCTTTCCTTTATACCCGGGGGAGATTCATTCTTAAACGATAAAAAGCAAAAAGCCGCATAAGCCTTTTTATAATCAGGGAAATGTTTATCAAGGGAGGCCGTCTGATATATGAGGAAAACCAAAGCTGTTTCGAAGCCCGGCAACCGGGCAGAAAAGGAGATACTTGACCGGCTCTCGGCCGGACTTTCCGAGGAAGAGCTTCAGCGCGTGCTTGCGGGCGCCTTGTCGACGCTTGGAAGCAAGGGCCTTGGCAGTCTCGCCGCCAGGCTGGGCCCGGATACGGGCGCCGCCCTGTGCAGGGCTTTGCAATCCTACCCCGGGAACGCCTCCCCGAATCCCGGGCCGGCCAAGGTTGTTCAGGAATGGAACAGGGCCTGGGAGGATTGGGACAAAGTTATCAGCGAAGCGTGCGACGAGGAAGGCGATTATGTTATCCGTGAACATCACTGGGAGCAACCTTACTTTGATCCTCTTTCCGTGACCGGGGCTCTTGAGCCCATCGCGGCGCGCATGGCAGCGTTGTTGCCGCGCGTTTTCGAGGAGGGCCTGGACACTGATTTCAGCTTCGCCGAAGCGGTCGCCGAGAGCGTCGACGAGATTGCGTCGTCTTTGCCCGAGTGGATATCCCCATTTGACAACGAGGACTTCTGCCTTGGCCCCAAGGCCACCGGCTGCCTGCTTGAGTGGGAGCTGCGCAGCTGCCGACGCGAAGACCGGAGCCTGTTTCAGCTGATCGACAAGCTGCGCGCGCTGGAGGAGTCCAATTGCGGCCTGGCCCTGGACGGGAAGACCCTGGCCGCCTTTGTTCGCGGGCTCGGCAAGGACGGCAAGAGAGACATCCTGGACGGAATCCGTGCGCACCAGGACGAAGAGCGCTGGAAGAAGGTTCTGAATTCGGCCCATTCCGACTGGTTCCTTGTCTACAAGGACCTGTGCCGCAGCCAGGACCGCGCAGGGTATCTGGAAACCTGCCGGTCCAGGATCAGCCAGGATTGGTCCCTGGCCATCCCCGTGATCAAGGAATTGACGCGCCGGAAGGCGAACGAAGAACTGTGCCGGGTCTGCGCCGAAGCCGCGGCGTCCTTCCTGCGCCTCGGTGACGGAAAGAACTGGGATCCGCGTGAGACCCTGATCGCCTCCCGGGGCGGCGGTCCGGCCGGCGAAAAACCCGACGAGCGGTTTATTTTCCTATTGACGGCCTGGAATCAGGCGGCGGCCGCCCTGGGCCGGAAAGACACGGCCGAAGCGATCCGGCTGCAATCGGACCTTCTCGCTGATTGGAGGAACTGGGACAAGGCGCTTGCCGCGTTCGGCCGGGTTCCAGCCCCGGACCTTGATGCCATGCGGGACAAACTTTTCGGACAGTGGCGTTCCCTCGTGACGGAGAGAAGCGCCGCTCGCTTTGATTTCGACCGGGACCAGGCCGGCCCGTGGGAAAAGCCGCGCGCGGATCGATCCTGGGTGCGCGCCCTCGCCAGCGCGGCCTGGGAAGGCGGGGCGGGCGCGGCGGGATTTCAGGAGAGCATTCGGCTCCGGCTTAAGGAACTGGAGACTGATCGGAATTCCCTGCGACGCGGGCTCAATGAACTGGCCCGCCTCAGCCTGGACGTAGAAAGCGGGGACTGGCTTAAAACTTTTTCACCAGCGCTCGCGCGAATTCTCGGATACGGCTGGGCTACGGACAAGGTTTTACTGGCCTCCAGGCGTAAGTGGCTCTCCGGCCTCGGCGCGGCGGCCCTGGTCCCGGAGCTGCAGGCTTTCTGGAAGCGCAACATCCCTGGATTTGTTCCCGACCCTGCGTCTAATGCGGGCCCGGATTATGAACGCTGCGTGGACTGGCTCCTGGCTCTCCGGGAGCTTGATCCGGACGCCGCCAACCGGCTTCTCGGCGAGTGGGCCACCGTCCATTGGCGGCGGAGAAGCCTTTGGCGCATGGTCCGCGGGAAGGGGCTGCCCGTGCCGGACCTGCACAGGAGAAGAATATGAGCCCTTTAAACCCATCTCATTCGACAGGTATGTCGCCAGGCAGCTCAAAGCCAACAAGGACGAGAACGAACTGGATTTCCGTAAACGCCTGCGCGCGGCGGTCAATGCCGGGAAGTCCGGCCGCTTGTGCGCTTGCGGAAATCCGATCTGGGCTGTCGGGTCCGCCGTAGCGGGATATCTGTGCTTTTCCTGCATCACGGGGGAAGCCGACCCTTCCGGCGACTTTGAGATTGACGAAGTTATTGCGCAATAGCGCGGCAACCATATTCCGGAAAATGCTCCGGCTCAATCCGCGGGACCACCAGGGAGCACAGTTCCGCCTTTGGGCCGTGGAGCGCGGCGCAACGTCTGTGGAGTATAAGAAAAAGGAGACGCGCCCAAGGCGGGAGGGGAGTAAGCGGTTCGAACTTCCTTTTAGGCGGGAAGAAAGTAAAAGTAAATTTTAATTTCCCGGCGGCAGAAACGCAGAAACTGCGGGAGCTGGCGGGGCTCAATTCTGCCGGACTGCGGACTTCTAAAATTTGGCCGGGGGCTATGGCGTTCGAACGGCCAGAAGCCCCATCCATTGGTCAACCGGCATGCTCTCGAATTTCACCGGGTCGGAGAAAGAATCCATTATCTCGCCGCACCTGTGATCGGGATAACGGGTCTTTAAATTCGCTTCCAGTTTCTTCAGCAGCTGGGGAATGCTCTCCTTCCTCCTCCTGCGGTGTCCCAGCGGATACTCCACCTCTATCTTCTCCGTGCTGGTCCCGTCCTTGAAGAATACCTGCAGGGCGTTGGAGATGGAGCGCTTGGCGGGCTCCAGGTACTCTTTGGAGTAGCGGGGCTCTTCGGTCATCGTGAACTTGTCGCGGAGAGCGTCTATCCTGGGGTCGCGGGCTGCGGCATCCTCGTAATGGTCGGCCTCCAGGCCTCCGAAAATAAGGCCGATGGCCGCCATATACTGCAGGCAATGGTCGCGGTCGGCAGGATTGTGGAGAGGGCCTTTCTTATCGATTATGCGCAGGGCCGATTCGTGGGTGTGGACGCGCACTTCTTTTATCTCATCAAGGCGGTTCTTCACCAGCGGGTGCAGCCTGACGGCGCATTCCACCGCTGTCTGGGCGTGGAACTCGGCCGGGAACGAGATCTTGAAGAGCACGTTCTCCATCACGTATGACGAGAACGGCTGCGGGAGCGAGAATTCCTTTCCCTTGAACAAAACGTCGTAGAAGCCCCAGGTTTTGGCCGTCAGCGCGGAGGGATAGCCCAGCTCTCCCTGGAGCGTCATCCAGGCCAGCTTTACGGCACGGCTGGCCGCGTCTCCGGCCGCCCAGGATTTCCTGGACCCGGTATTGGGCGCGTGGCGGTAGGTGCGCAGGCTTTGGCCGTCTATCCAGGCCTGGGAAACCGCGTCAATGACCTGTTGCCGGGTTCCGCCGAGAAGCCCGGTCGACACGGCGGCCGAGGCGACTTTAACAAGAACTACATGGTCGAGACCGACGCGGTTGAAGCTGTTTTCCAGGGCGAGGACCCCCTGTATCTCATGCGCTTTGATGAGGGCGGTCAGGATATCTCTGATAAGCAGCGGAGCGCCCCCTTCGCGGCGGCGCTTCTGCGCCACATAATCGCCCACCGCCAGGATAGCCCCGAGATTATCGGACGGGTGCCCCCACTCCGCGGCCAGCCAGGTGTCGTTGTAATCCAGCCAGCGGATCATGGCGCCTATATTGAACGCTCCCTGCACGGGATCAAGGACAAAATCCGTGCCCGGAACCCGGACTCCGCCCGGGACCAGCGTTCCCGGGACTACGGGGCCAAGGAGTTTAGCGCAGGCCGGGAACCGTAAAGCCAGAATAGCGCACCCCAGGCTGTCCATCAGGCAGTAGCGCGCCGTTTCATACGCCTCGGTGCTCCCGATCTGATAACTATCCACGTAGTCCGCTATTTTGGAAATTACCGCGTCCGTTTCCGGCCTGACATTGGAGATATGGCTCATTTGGTCCTCTCTTTGCGGAACCCGCCGTAGGCTTTTTCGTCCAGTCTGGCGTAGCTATCGTAATCGAGCAGGGCGTAAAGTTCTTCCCTGGTCTGCATTTTGCCCAGCTGGGAGGCCTGGGTGCCCTCATTGAGCAGGGAGGTGTAAAAATCCTCGCTGGCTTTCATCATGACGCGGAAGGCTCCCATAGGGTAAATGACGGCCTTGTAGCCCAGCGCAAAAAGCTCTTTCGAGTTCAGAAGCGGAGAGACCCCGAACTCAGTCATATTGGCCAGGAGCGGGGTTCTGACCTGGCGGGCGAAATCGGCGAATTCTCCCTTGTTTTTGAGCGCTTCGGGGAAGATCACGTCCGCGCCGGCTTGCGCATAGGCGCGGGCGCGCGCCACGGCTCCGCGGAAATCTTCCGCCGAGCGCGCGTCCGTGCGCGCGATGATAACGAAATTCTTATCCTTCCTGCTGAGGACGGCCGTTTTTATCTTCCGGACCATCTGCTCTACGGGGATCAGCTGCTTGCCGGCCAGGTGTCCGCAGCGCTTGGGGAATACCTGGTCTTCAATATGAATACCCGCCACTCCGGCCTGCTCCAGCTCGCCGACGCACCTTGAAACATTGACCGCCTCGCCGAAACCGGTATCCGCGTCGCACACGCAGGGCAGGTCCGTGGCCCGGGCTATATACCGGGCCATGGTCGCGAACTCGGTCAGCGTCAGCAGGCCGATGTCCGGGAAACCGGCGCCGTTGTTCAGCCCGGCGCCGGAGATATATACGCCCTTGAAGCCGAGCTTCTGGATCAGTTTGGCGCTAAGGGCGTTGAAAGCGCCGGGAAGC
Organism: Elusimicrobiota bacterium; assembly: GCA_030651035.1. Lineage (GTDB taxonomy): Bacteria > Elusimicrobiota > Elusimicrobia > Elusimicrobiales > UBA9959 > UBA9959. Next base: position 263 of record JAUSCK010000312.1, on the reverse strand, counting down.
ACGAGGCCTCCCGCGCGGATCAGATCTTTAAGTTGGTTTTTCACTGGTTAATATATTACTATATCTTGCCCGTTCGCTTCTAACAATTCCGAAAATTATCCGGGGCATCCGCCGCGGTTACAGCAGCCGTGAAGAGTAAGTGATTTTTCGCACCTAATCCCCTCTGTAGCCAGCTTTCCTGTAAAAATATTCTTCGCACCTTTGCTTTCCGGCCTCTTGACACCCCATACTGACATTATGTATAATGCCAGTATATGGATAAT
>JAUSCK010000208.1 GCA_030651035.1 Elusimicrobiota bacterium | reverse complement strand
CCCAGGTCATAAAGCACAACCCCACCGACCTGGGGAAGATCTCCCAGACCGTAATGGAATGGATCTCCGCGCACGAGAACCCCATGCGGAAGCGCAAATGACACAGAGCCAGCTCGCCCGCGCAATCGCCAAAGAATTCTTTCTTCCCTTGGTGGACGTGACCAGAATTATAGATTCGATACTTGCCAAGATGACCGCCAGCCTGCAGAAAGGCGAGTGGGTTTACTTTAAAGACTTCGGCTCCTTCACCAAGAAGACCCGCCCCGGTCGCCATGTCCGGCACCCCAAGACCGGGCAGCTCATCTGGATACCGCCCCGCCCGGACGTGGACTTCAACCCGGCCAAAGGGCTTTTGAAAACGCCCGCCAGCATCCGTCGGAAACGCAAATAAATCCACCCATATCGCTGCGGAAATTATTATCTTGAACCACGGCGGTCATTTTGCTATAAAACTCTAACAGTCGTTATTTCACAGGGTTAAGGGGACAACATGAAACCAGTATTCCAAGCAGTATTGTTTCTCGGATTAATTACACCCGCGTTCAGCGCCGCGCCAAGTATAAACTTTGACAGCAAAAGCGATAAATCCATAGGTCTAAAAACTTTAATAGAGGAAGCCAAGCAGGACGAATCCACTTTATTGACTTCTCCAGCAAACATGGATAATGTCCCCACAAAGAAACTCTTCGAAATAAAAGAAGGTGGGAGAAAAGAACTTGTTCCCCCGGTCTCGGTCGCAGAGGGGAAAGCCACGTATGAATTTAGGCCTAATGCATATCGGCAGTGGGAATTCTCCTGTACGGGGCAGAATCCACAGCCGTGGAATGTTTGTTGGTCTTATACCTTCCGCCCTGCGATTGCCGGCCACAATCATTCATCTACAGACCCATACTCATATTCATATCTAAATTCGAGCACCGGTAAGCCGTTGCCGATTGAAATATGTAAAACCGGCATTCCGGGCAATACTTCTTTCATTATTGACTTTAAAGCTCCGGTCTTTTCCACTCTTGTTCTTGACCAGGCCCGGTTTACCGGCGGCTGCTCCGGAGTGCTTACCGATGAAGAACATGTCACCGTTACCGCACAGAATCTGATTCAATTGACGGAGCTTACAGAAGAGCCATATTTCGAATTCAAACCCACCAGCCAGTATCATCCGTCAAATCGTTTTGGCACACCGGATACCAATGCAAAAATGAAGAAGGTTGCATGGGAATATTATCTACAGTTCAGTGAGAGATTGATAGTTAACGACATGGGCCTTGCCTGGGGAGGAAGATATCACTCTCCGGCCATTGAAACAAACGAGATCCCAAACTGCTGGATTGATGGACAATACCATTTTTACCATCGGTATAGGCGGCAGATAGATGTGCGTTCATCCACTGTGAACACACAGCAAAAAAGGAATTGTTTAAAGGAGTTGGCTTGTATATATCAAGTAGAACCCATACTTCACGGAAAAGAGCCGGGGTCACTTTTCGGGCGTGATATTTCCATGCTGTCCGAATCGGAGCTTGATGCCTTAGACAGGGTGGAACATTATCATTTCAATTTTGCAAGGCCGACTGACCTACAAGTGAATCCCAAAGATGATGATGATACAACGTGCACCAGTTATCTCCCTCCGGAAGTATCGGTTTGTCCTAAACCATACTCAATGAAATGAAACTGTTTTTAATTCTGCCGTTGAGTTTGCTTTTACCGCGGCTGTGCCTGGCGGAGGTTATTTATGACGTTCCCCCAAGTCCCCCAAGGATTGATTTTGAGTACAAAATCATTCTTTCTACGGGAATAGAGCTGGCATTAAAAAAATATGATCCGGAATTCCAGGTATTAAAAGCTGAGGATTTTAATCCTCTCCTGCGGAAAATATACCCGTATAAAGTGTTATGGTTTGATAGAACCATTACAGGGTATCAAACTCCCCCGGCCGTTATCGGCGACTTTAACGGCGATGCAAAGCCCGATGCGGTTTTGATCGGGCGCAATAAAACACACGGAAAACGGATTGCCATACTATCCAACGGCAATGAATATACCGTGATAGAATTCAGCGCAGGTCCTCTTTTAAAGGAACCAACAGCCCTGGATCATGAAAGAAAAGTGGGCAATATTGAAGGGTGTCTTGAGCTTATTCCACCCGGTAAAATCAAAGCAGAGCCGGCCTTTAATCGACCGGAAATAGATTTAAAGACCGATGCGTTTAAATATGGCGGCTTTGAAGGCAGCCAGGGGATTTATTATTACAATGAGGGGAAGTTTATAGATTACGCTTTGTCTGACTAAAACATCACCACATCAGTAATAGGAATCTTCCCACGGTCTTTGCCATGAAGGTTCCTTAATATTCCACCATGAGGATCATGATGAAAATCACACCTTCGCTTTTAGCAATCCTGATTATTTTCTCAGGCTCGCTTATTGCTTCTGCCGCCCAGAAAATAATTTCTTTCCAGCTTGTAGTCAGCGCGGCAGAACGCGGAAGAAGCGTTGAAAGCCTAAGCGGCAAGGTGCTGCAGGAATTCCACATCATAAACGCGCTTGTGGCCGTCTTCCCGGATAATGTGAAGGACTCCCAGATCTATTCTCTTGGCGGGGTGGTCCGCGTAGACGAAGATAAGTATCTCAAATGGATAGAGGAGGCCCCTCCTGTTCTACTATTGTCCTCAGTTGACCCTGCGCTTAAACTGATAGCAATGGGTGATCCCGGGATTTCAGAAACCATTCCCGTCCCCTCCCTCCCTAACATATCCGATGAAGATAAAGAAATTCCGTGGGGTGTGAAAAGAGTAAATGCGTCCGTCGTCTGGCCTAATACCATGGGCGTCGGCATTAAAGTCGCCGTTATCGACACCGGGATGGATTATTCCCATCCGGATCTTCAAGATAATTACGCAGGCGGCTTTAACGCAATAATTTCCACAGCCCCGCCGTTAGATGACCATGGTCACGGTACTCATGTAGCCGGTACTATCGCTGCCGTGCGGGATTTTAAAGGCGTCGTCGGAGTAGCCCCAAAAGCTAGACTTTACGGCGTAAAAGTATTAGACAACACCGGCAGCGGTTATATTTCTTGGATAATTTCCGGCATAGAATGGGCCGTAGATAATAATATGGACCTAATAAATATGAGCCTGGGAGCTTCTTATTCCGTGGATAGCCTTGCGCAGGCAGTAACAGCTGCTTACAAAAAAGGGGTTACAATAATCTGCGCCGCCGGCAACACCGCCGGTTCTGTTATCTATCCCGCCAAATACCCCGAAGCTATAGCGGTATCCGCCTCTGATTCCTCTGATAAAATCGCCTCATTCTCTTCAAGGGGACCAGAGATAGATTTCATCGCTCCAGGTGTGTCGGTATATTCCACTTATTACGGCTCTTCTTATGGAACCATGTCCGGCACTTCAATGGCTGCGCCACATGTCGCCGGTTTGGCGTCATTAGCGGCTTCTTTGGGTGCAGACACTCCGGACAAAGTTAAAGAAGCCCTTACCAAAGCGGCTGCAAGTGTTAACCTCAAGCCGGACGAGGAAGGCGCGGGGCTTATAAATGCTGGCAAACTCATAAACAATCTGCGGCCCTAACTGTATTTCGATATAACCCGCTGTGTTCTTTGTGTGTCGGGGCCGCCTCAGGCGGAAAAACCAAACGCCGCTGAGCTCCCCAGGTTTACGCCCCCATACAACCGACGCCGGCGGCTCCTGGAGGCGCTTTCCCGGCCAAAACGACCCTTCCCCCCTAAAAGCCCTTTAAGCGCGTTTATCGCCATTTCTGGCGGAATGGCCGTTTAAATTCGCGCAAGAATGCGCTAGGACAGCGTTTCCACGACGCGCCCGCGTCTTTATGCCCACGTTTTACGACGAGCGTTTAGACGTTATGATCTGCGGAAACGGCCCTTGCGGCCGCAGCCCGCCTTTGCCTGGCGGCAAAGCCGGCACTGCGCCGCGGGCCGCTCTTCACGATAAGGAGGCCGGCCAGACCTGCGCCTGTGCGCAGGCCAGGCCGGCTGCCTTAAACGACCAGGTAACGGCCATGCGCGGCCAGCAGCCCGGCCTTTCCCGCC
>JAUSCK010000296.1 GCA_030651035.1 Elusimicrobiota bacterium | reverse complement strand
AAAGGGCCTACGCATGCGTAGGCCCTTTTTGAACCGGTCAGTCAGCCGTCTTACAGCTGGTTGAACATCAGTTTGTGTATCAGCCCCTTTATGGGCATATAGGGGATACCGAGATCTTTAACCTTGTTCGCTTTCTTTGCCGCGCCTGTGTCTTTCTTGAAAGCCGCATCCAGCGCCGAGACGGCCTGCCGGTCGCTGAAATTCAGGGTTATCTCCATCACGTAGCGTATCGAGCGGGGCTGCAGGTTGAAGGAGCCGATGGTCCCGTAGCTCCCGTCCACCGTCATGAACTTGGAATGCAGGCGGTTGGCAAGCCCGCCCTCTTTAAGATAGACGTTCGCGCCGGCCTTAACCAGCTCGGGGAAGCTGCCCAGTATCATGGCGCCCATTATCTTGTCGCCGATGGTCTCCAGCGAATTGGAGAGTATGTTCACTTCCACGCCGCGTGCCCTGGCGTCCAGCAGGGCGATCTTCATGGCGGGCGGCATCACTATGATGGCGTTCTCAATGTTTATCCGCTCCCTGGCGCCGTAGACGGCCTTCAGCATGGAGAGCAGTATATAAGGCTCCTGGCCGGGGTCGTTCCAGACTATGGAAGCCTGGGAGGAACCGGCTGGCGAGCCGTCGTAGGAGGAGGCGGACACGCGGGAGGCCAGCCCGTCCTCGGAGGCCTGGGCGTTCCAGGCTCCGGCGAAAAACCTCATCGCGTCCTTCAGGGCCGGGCCCTGCACGAAAACGTCCGTGTCGCGCCACTTCTGGTCGCCGGCCAGGTGGGAATATTCGTTGCCGATGTTCATGCCGCCCAGCACCGCGTACTTGCCGTCGACGATAAGTATCTTGGAATGGAATTCGTAATAGGTCTTCGCCGCGGGCTGGTAGCGCAGCACCGGTATGCCGGCCGCCGCTATTTTTGCGAGTATGCCCTTGTCATAAAGCCCGGCGGTATCCTTGTCTATCATCAGGCGGACGTCCAGGCCTTGCTTCTTTTTCGCTATCAGCATCTCCGCGGTCTGGTGGCCGGTCTCGTCGTCGACAAAAGCCCAGGTGGTGAGGAAAACGCTCTTCTTCGCGCCCTTTATCAGTTCCGCGCGCCTGGCGAAAGAGGCGGGGCCGTTGATCAGCGGCGCGACGAAGTTGCCGGCGGAAAAGGGCGTGCGCTGCAGCGCGCCGAGCTCGGAGATAAAAGCGGGCACGTTAGAGACCGGGGAGCCGCCCCTGGCCAGGGCAAGGTGCCTGGCGGTCAGCTCGTCCCACTGCTCAACGGGCGCCACGCCTTCCACGTGCCCGTTGGACTCGAGCTCCGCTCCGACGTACATCGAGAAGATCCGGGCGGCTTCCGACGGCTCCATCTTGGCGCCGGCCGGGAAGAACCTCGCCAGCCTGGGGTCGCTTAAAACGGCTACTATCACGGGCTCCAGCACGCCCTGCTTGTAGGCGATCCCCAGCTCCTTGACTATAGCTTCGTCTACTTTGGAGGGATGGTTCCAGTTGGAGGTTACCTGGCCCACCAGTCTTTCCCTGAAATCGGATACCATCTTGGCCTGCGCCTCTTTCGACTGCCTGAGAAGCTCGGGCGAGGCGGGCTCGGGAGCGGGAACAGCCTTATCCGTCAGCATGGAAACGTCGAAGGCCCCTGAAGCCCGGACCCGGCCCAGAAGGCTTTCGCCGGCGAACTGCTGGCCGTAGGTGAGGTCGGTAAAGCAGGCGAGGAAAATAGCGAAGGAGAAAAGAAAAATGATGTTGAAGATCTTGAAATCGTGTAGATGGGTTTTGTGTACCATGTTTTTTCCCTTTATCCCGCACTTTGGCCGCTTCGGAAAAAGTGCGGGGCTTGCACTGTGTATATAGTTTAGCTTCAAAGAATGCAGGTCAAAAGGGCCGTTGGTACCCGGGAATTAAATATAAAGGCCTACGGCAAAGGACAAAGGGCCTATAGAAGAAAGGATTAAGGATTAAGGGAAGAGAGAGCAGATAGCAGGTTGTTCATTCTTCGCTGTTTACCGCCGGCACCTCTGAACCGAACAGCAGGCGGCCGAAGTTGCGCAGGGTTTTCAGCGAGGCCGGCAGGGAACCGGCCAGCGGGTACGCCGGCTTGGCGTCGGAAAGTTTTTCTATCACGCCCAGCCCGTTGCCTATCCCCTCAAGCAGTATAGGGTCGATGGCATCGCCGTAAGCGGCCTGCCAGGAGCGCACATAGGCCCTTTCCCTGTCCTCGCGGTTGGCGTCGTCCAGTATTATATAGCCGCCGGGGGCTAAAGCCCGGTACACGTCGTAGAAGACCGACTCGCGGCCATAGTCGTGATGCGGCGCGTCTATAAGCGCCAGGTCGAAGGGCCCCAGGGCCTCCAGCAGGCCCTTCGGCAGGTTGTAGGAAAGCAGGAGGCGGGAACCGTATAATTTGGGCCGCAGCGGCGCCACGCGGAATTCCACTTTTGCCTGGCAGCCGGAACCGTCGAAAGCCTCTTTAGCCAGCGCGGAGTATTGCGGTGAACAGTCGATGGAAAGCAGATAGTTGTTTTCCAACGGGGCGATCTCCCTGGCCATCATAATGGTGGAGAAGCCTGAGCCGAACTCTATTACGCGCCTGGCTCCCAGCGCCTGCACAAAGGCTGCCAGGAAGCGGCAGGAGGCGGGGTCCATGGCCAGCGAGCCGGGGTGCTCAAGCCTGGAGAGAGGGACTTTGTCCATTGCGGCAACCGCTTCGGCTATATAAGGATTCATAGATATTCACCGGAGGCCGGCCCGCAGTTAAGCAGCAGGTCCAGCGCAGACATGTCAGGCTCGAACCCAGGGAAAGCCTGCGGGTATTCCCGCGGCTTGAAGTCCTGCCAGGAAAGCTTTATGCCGGCGAAACTAAAAACCCCGGGATCAAGGTAGGCCTTCGCCCCCGCGCCGGAGAGATACTCGTCCGCGCCGGCGGCGGCGCAAAGCCGGGCCAGCCGTGCGCTTGAGGTTTCCGCTACGCTGAACTCCGAAGAGAACTTCACCGGGGTCCCGATGGCGAAGGCGTCCTTGATAAAATCCATGGTGGCGACTGCCAGGTCGGCCAGCAGGCGGTAGTCCCGCGAGTAAATTTCTTCCAGCGCCGGCAGCTGCTCTTTAAAAAAAGGCGCGCGCGCGTAATTTAGCTTTATCGCGCGCAGGTGGTCTTCCCTCCACGGGGCTGAATTATCCATTTCAACTTCGTTTATCTTCTGGGAGAACCGGCCCTTGGAAATGACCGGGGCCGTCAGGTACTGCCAGCCGCGCGCGTTGCGTATCCGGTTGCGGTTCTGGAACTCCCGCTTCTCAAACTGCACGTCGTCGAGGCAGATAAAAAGGTCGGCCAGGCGCATCTTCGCGAAGAAGCGCAGGCCCGGCCAGTATTGGAGTTGGTGTATTGCGGCTTTCATTTGCGTGCGGTAGCTATCAGTGTGGAACCGGCGAAGACGCGCCTGAAAGTAATAAGCCACAGCGCCTGCGTCAGCCAATAGTATAGAACTTTAAGGGCGCCGGTAAGAAATCCCCCGAGCGCTCCGCCGGTGCGGTAAGGGTCCCCGGAGGTGGGCGGGGAGTTCCTTACGGTTATATCCCGGAAACCGGCGCTTTCAAGCATTACGCGCAGGGTTTTGGCCCTGAAATTGAAATTATGAACTACCGAGGGGCTAAGCCCGAGCGGTTTAAAAACCCCGCGCATCTCCAGGGCGTAAAGCGGCAGGTGAAAAGCCGCGTTGAATTCCCTGATGTAAATATATCCGCCAGGCCTCATTACCCTGAAAATTTCCGATACTGCCCGGGCCGGGTCTTCCATCTGACTGAACACCTCAAAAACCGTCGCGGCGTTATAAGTTTCAGAATCAAGGAAAGAATCCTCCACCGGCCTTGAGTATACATGGAAACCCAGCCCGGCCGCTTTATGCGCGAGGCTCGGATCGAGTTCAACGCCATCAGCCTCCCAGCCCTGCGCCGCAGCGGCTTTCATCAGCTCCCCCGCGGCGCAGCCTATATCCAACAGGCGCCCTCTACGCGGCAATACCCGGCCAAGAAAATCCAGCGCCGAAGCGAAAAGGTTTTCCTTGGCTGCGGCATAAATTCCCTCCTCCAGGCCGGGCGCATAGACCGCTGGACCGGGATCTTTTTCCGTTTTAAATACAAGGCCGCAGGCGCCGCATTTCAACAGGCCGGCGGCCGCCGGGGCGGCGGCGGCGCCACAGACGGGACATAGGCAGTTTTTCATGCCCGTTTCCCGGCGGAAACGGCTTCGAACAGGGCCTGTTCCACCCCCTCGGCGTATTTTGCCCAGGAATAATTCTCTTCCACGAATTTCCTGCAGGCGCTCCTTATGGCCGAGCGGTTTTCCAGATACCGCGGAATAAACCCAAGTATCCCCGCGGTTATTCCGCCGGCGGAACAATCTTCCAGCAGCATCCGGGCGTCGAGCCGGCCGAGTATTTCCGGGTTCGCGGCCACAGGGGTGGCCAGCACAGGCGTGCCGCAGGCGAGAGCTTCCAGGGTTACCAGCCCGAACCCCTCCAGCAGCTTCGTCGGCAGGATGAAAAGGTCGGCGCACTGGTAATAGGCGGGGAGGTCCGCCTCCGGGATATACCCGGCCAAGCGCACGCTGCCGGAGGGCCCGGCCGACTTGATCATAGCCTCCAGTTTGCCGCGCAGGTAGCCGCTGCCCCCGATAACAAAAAACACTTCTGGCCTCTCTTTGATCACGGCCGCGGCGGCCTCGACAAGATTTTCAAGACCCATACGGCTCACGAGGTTTCGGACGGTAAAGACCATGAAGCCGCCGGCAGGGAGCCCGAGCCTTTCGCGCAGCGCGGCGGCGTCCGCCGCGGGGCGGAATTTATCCTGGTCCACACCCAGCGGGAGTATCCGCGACTCAAGGGTGTGGGCGAATCTCAGTTTCGAAGCCATAAAGCGGCTGGCGTTAAGGATGACTCCCGAGGATCTGAGGGCTTTGCGTTCCGCCAGGTTCCTCAAACCGGCGCAAATGAATCTTCGCAGCGGGTTTATCCCCAGGTAGCGGGCCCTTATCGAGTATTCCTCCGCCCATGGCGAATGGAAATTATAGACCGCCGGCACGCCCTTGAGCATGGCCAGGGCCAGAAGCCCCGTGTAGGGGTGGTGCAGTTCCATTACGTCGATCCGTCCGTGACGCGCGAGTATATCTTTCACCGCGGCCCGGAGCTTCAGCGGGTTCCCGCGGTAGCGGTGGACCTCTATCCCCTCCGAAGTCTCAAAGTTTTTTTTGCCCGGGGCGCCCTTCGTAAGCACCACCAGCCGGTGCCCCATGGCCGCCAGCCGCTTGGCCGTTTCCCAGGCCACGCGGCCCGAGCCGCCGGCGTCGTCCTCCTGTATAATATCCGTGCAGACAAGCACGGTCAGCGGCCCCGCGGCGGTCCTGATGCCGGCCGCGACACCGCCGGCCGCCAGTTTCCTGTTCCGGGACAGCCAGAGTTCGAACATGATGACCGCGTGGATCTGGTCGCTGAGGTTCCTCCGCCCGCTTTCGTGCTCCTTCAGCAGGCCGGCTATCGAGCCGGGAGAGAGCCAGCCGTTCTTCTCCAGGGAGCTCGCGTCAAGCACCTCGCGGACGAAGCCTTTCAGCTCTTCTCCGTACCACCTGGCGAGCGGCACCTGGAAGCCGCGCTTCGGGCCGCTGAGCGTTTCCGGCGGCAGGCGCCCGGCCATGAGCGTTTTCAGCATGGTCTTAAGGCCGAACCCGCGCGTCTTTAGCGCCAGCGGGGCCGACGCCATAAGTTCGGCAAGCCTCACGTCCAGGAAAGGCACCCGCAGTTCAAGGGAATTGGACATCGAAACCCTGTCCGCCAGGCACAGCAGGTCGTCGGAGAGATAGTTCCTGAGCTCATAAGCGAAGATATCGTCCGGAGAGTCCAGCCGGCCCGGCAGCTTGGGGGCGGAACCGGCCGCACCGGAATGGGCGGCGCTGTAAAGCCGGGCCCGCTCTTCCGGGCTGAAATAAGAGATCCAGGAATCGTAAGCGCAGCGGAAGTCGCCGCGGCCGCCCCGCAAAAATCTCTTCACCCGCCCCGGCAGGTTCTGCGCGGAGTGAGATTCCCGGAACAGCCTGGCCGCCGACCAGAAACCCTCCCGGAGCGCGCGCGGCAGCTTCAGGTACGCCGGCACCAGCCTGGCTCCCAGGTGCCGCGGGTAGCCGCCGAAGAACTCGTCCCCGCCGACCCCCGTGAGCGCCACCGTGACGTTTTTGCGGGCCTCGGCCGTCACCAGGAAGGTAGGGAGGGCCGAGGCGTCGGCGAAGGGCTCGTCGAAAGTGGCGGCCAGTTTCTCTATTACGTCGCGCGGGTCCGGCGAAAGTATGGCCTCGAAATGGTCCGAACGGAAATGCCGCGAAACACGCAGGGCCTGGGCTGTTTCGTTAAAGCTCGCATCCTTTTTGCCGTAGCCGACGGTGAAGGTCTTCACCGGGGCGGCCCCGCCCCGGTTCATATAATACAGCAGCGTAGAGGAATCCACGCCGCCCGAAAGCAGCAGCCCGATGGGCACGTCGGAGACGAGCTGTTCCGTGACGCTGGCGGCGAGCAGGCCGTCCGCGGCCTCCAGGTATTCCTCCCAGGTTTTAACGGCGGAGGCGCCGAATTCAGGCACCCGCCAATATGTCTCTATCTCCGCCTTCCCGCCCTGGAACAACAGGGTCTGCGCCGGCTCAAGCTTGCGGATAGCCCTGTAAACGGTGAGGGGAGCCGGGATGTAGAGGCTGGTGAAGTAGGCATCCACGGCCTCCGGATTCAGCCCGGCGCCGATATCGGCGGAGAGCAGGAGCGCCTTCATCTCCGAAGCGAAGTAAAGCCTGTCCCCGACAAGAGAATAAAAAAGCGGCTTTATCCCGAAGTGGTCCCTGGCCAGCAGCAGGGCTGCCCGCCTGGAATCCCAGATAGCGAAAGCGAACATGCCGCGCAGCTTAGGGGCGAGGCCGGCTCCGTACTCCTCGTAAAGGTGAACCAGCACTTCCGTGTCGGTCCTGGTGCGGAAGCGGTGGCCCTTCGCTTCCAGCTCCGCGCGCAGTTCCCTGAAATTGTAGATCTCGCCGTTGAAGACCACTGTCACCGTGCCGTCTTCGTTGGAAATGGGCTGTGCCCCGGTGGCCAGGTCGATGATCTTCAGCCGGCGCATCCCCAGGGAAACTTTCTCCCCGTCCGTAAAAAAACCGTCCTCATCCGGGCCGCGGTGCGCCAGCCGGGAGGCCATGCCTCTCAGAAGCTCTTCGTTCCTGTAATTAGCGAAGCCGCATATTCCGCACATTTTAGACCGCTCCTTTGGCTTGTTTTGCTTTTTTATAAACGTAGATAGTGGGATTCGGATACAGCCAGTCCCAGGGGGGGTGGCTCTTATTGAATACCACACCCAGGAAAGCCGGCGACTTTTCGAAACGGGCGGCTATGGTGAACTTGCGCCCGAGGATCTCCTTCAAGAGGCTTGACTCAGCGGGATAAACGCCGGGAAGGCGGAGAAAATCCCTTATCTCGAAATCGCTCAGGACCAGGTAGTCCGCCTTCTCCGCGGTATCCTTCAAAGACAGCGTCCCGCCCGAAAGGTCCAAGCTGTCATCCTGAAAAGAGACCGTCTTATAACCGAGCCCCGGCTTCCGCAGCGCCGGCAGCGTCCAGAAATATTTCTGGGTCAGGCCTATCACTTTATCCTTTCCGATATTCGCTTGTATCCATTCCGAGGCTTCCTCACGGACGTTAGCGCCGGCAAACAGGCCGGCATAGGCGGCCGAATATACAAAGACGTGCGCAGCTGCCAGGCAGCCGGCGGCCAGCAGGGTTTTCCGGAAAGCCGGATAAGGTTCCGCCGCTTTACAGGCTTCCAAAACCGCCTTGGCTATAAGCAGGAAAAAAAGCGGCCACATCGGCAAGCCGTAGAGAACGACCTGCCTGCTTGAAGAGGCGAAAAGAGCGTACATGACCGCCGCCGGAGCCAGCAGGAACAGGTTGGTCTTAAGGTCTTCGCCCCCGGGCCTGTCTTTCAGGTTAAAAAATATCCGCCCTGCCGACCAGACAAGGGAAAGGGCCAGCGCCGACAAAAGCGGCCACCCCAGCGCGTAAAGCAGGTAATAGCCGAAATAACCGGACAGGCCTTCATGAAGGCCCATATTCCACGGGGGAGGAGCCTGCATGCCCATTTTAGCCATTACCGAAAGAACTTTCAGGAAAAAGCCGGGGTCTATAAGGCTGTACGGGCACCCTGCAACGAACCCGGCGCAGAAAAAAAGCGGGATCTGCCAGAGCCTGCGGTCCCGCGCCAGAACCGCCGCGAAAAGCGGCACAAGAACGAATACCGCCCCGTTATATTTAGAGGCCGCGGTAAGCCCGGCCGCGAGCCCGGCCAGCAGGCAGGCGCGCCCGCCCTTTTTTTTGAATATCAGAACGCTCAGGTAAAGGGTCAGGGTGCAGAACAGCAGCAGGGTGGAATCCGGCTTAAGATAAACGGAAGACATTACGGCCCCGGCGGAAACGGCCAGCAGGAACGCGGCTATCAGGCCCGCCGCCGTACCCAGAAGAGCTTCCCCGGCCAGGAACATGAACAGAATGGCAAGCGTGCCGGCAAGTACGGACACAGCCCGGCCGACCAGGTAAAGCCTGTCGGCTTGTTTTAAATCCTCTTCGAAGAATTTCCGCTCCCGCTCCTTTACATACCCGGCCAGGGAAGCCGTCTTCAGGGCCGCCGCGGTGAGATACGTGTAAAGGCTTCCCCACGACATGCTCTCGCCGGGGTGGAAATTAAATTTTCCGGGCTCCATGGCCGCAATGCTGTACAGCACTATGCTCTCGTCGGGATGATAGGTGCTGAGCGACAGCGACTTGCTGGGCAGACCGCTGCCGATACAGGCCAGCCTGAGGACCAGGCCGGTCAGAATGACCCCGGATAATAAAATCAGGCGTTTACTCATGTTGTATCAATGCCCTGACCGCCTCGCCAGGACCTCGGTATAGACGGCTTCATGGGCAGTTATCATTTTATCTATGCCGAATTTTTCCCTGACCGCGGCGCGTCCGTTCTCACCCATTTCCAGGGCGCGGCCCCTGTTTCCGCACAGTCCCGTTATCGCCGCCGCCAGCGCCGCGCCGTCTCCCGGGGGGACCAGCAGGCCGGTGCGGCCGTCCTCGACGCTTTCATCTATACCTGCTATTTTTGAAGCCACCACGGGCTTTCCGGCGGCCATAGCCTCCAGCAGTATCACCGGGAAGCCTTCCCTTAGGGAGGGAAGAACCACCAGGTCGGCAGCGCATAAAAGAGGTCTTATGTCTTCGACAAAACCCGTGAATATAAAATCTTTTTCAAGGCCGAGGCTCTTAACCCTGGCCTTAAGTTCCGCGCCAAGCGGTCCCTCGCCGGCCACCAGGTATTTCACGGGCTCGGCGCTTCCGGTTTTCGCCGCGGCCTCAACAAGGCTGAACAGGCCTTTCTCCGGGCTCAGGCGGCAGAAAGCGGCGGCAAGAAAACAGCCGGCCGGGATATTATGCGCTGAACGCGCCCTGGCGGACTGCTCAGCGGTACAGGCGTAGAGGGCGGCATCAATGCCGTTATATATCCGTATGACTTTTTCAGGCGGCACGCCCCGGCCGTCCGCCAGCTTCCGCAGCAGATGGCCGGCAACGGCTATATATTTATCGGTCGAGGAGCAAAGAAGGCGGTCCAGGGCGGTGTAAACAGCTCTCCGGAAACAATTCACATCGTACTCTTCCACGGGCGCGGCGACCGTTGAAACAGCCGCGGCCCCTGCCAGGCGGGCGGCCACCCTGGCATAAAAATCGGCGCGCGCCCCCTGGCTATGCACGATCTTTATATTATTGTCGCGGATAATCCCTTTCAGTTCCAGGACGGCGCCCGGATTAAAAAGGCGGCGCAGGTCCAGGTTTATTACCCGCGCCGACGTGCCTATCTCGCGCGTAAAAACGTCGGAGCAGGGATTTCCCGTGAGGCAGGCGGCGTAAACCTCGAAGCGTTCCTTGTCCAGCCCGTTGATCAATTGGGCAAAAGCCCGCTCCCCCCCGCCGTAGCGCTCGTTCTCGATGACAAATAATATGGCGTTCTTCGTTGAGGTCATAAGCGGATGGTCAGAGCGGCTATCCCGGCCTCCCCATCAAATACAGGTAGATCTTTTCGTACTTCTTCGCCATAGCTTCCACTGTAAAGTCAGTCCTGATAAGGGTGGACGCCGCAGCGGCTATTTTCCGGGCGTCCTGCGGATTATCCAGCATCTTTGCTATTCCCGCCGCGAGAGCTATCGGGTCCCGCACAGGGACAGCCACTCCGGTAACTCCGTCCTTCAATATGTCGGCATGTCCGGGAATAGCAGTGGCGACACAGGGCTTCCCGGCCAGCATAGCTTCGCCCAGCGCGATATTAAGGCCTTCCCAGCGCGACGGCGCAGCATAGACGTCGCAAGCGGAAAGAATACGGGCGATATCGGAGCGGCGGCCCAGGAAAAGGAAATCCCGACCGACCCCGCGCAACTCGGCCTGAGCCTGAAGTTCCGCAAGGGTTTCTCCGTCCCCGGCCAGAACGTACCGCAGCCGCCTTTTCTCACCTGCAAGTATCGCGGCCGCTTCGATCAGGATATCCTGGCCCTTCTGGCCGACAAGCCTGCCGACGCAGCAGATCATTTTTTCCGCCTCCGCTATCCCCAGTTCCTCGCGCAAGCCCCGCCCATCCGCGGCCGGAGCTGCCTTAATAGACACTCCATTTTGGGCGATAAAGGACTTATTATTAAAATGCCGCGGGTTAAGCCCCGCCGCTTCTTTTAAACTCCGGGAGCAAAATATTATAGCGTCACAAAGGGCGAGGGTCGCGCGGTCAAGCAGGCGCCAATACACGGGGTAACAGCTGAATGGATTCTGCACCGAATGCACCACGTGCAGGCTCGGCAAAAACAGGGACAGCAGCCTGACGGGGATGGCCATTTCCGCGAGGTTGGTCTGGATTATATCCGGCTTTTCGGAAATAAGCAGGCGGGCCAGCCGGAGCCAGGCCCGTACGTCCAGGAAACGGCGGGCCCTTAACGGGATGATCCGCGCACCGGCGGCGGCGAAAGCCGGGGCCAGGGTTTCATCTCCCCAGAAAGGGCAGACAGTCACCCTGAACTTGTCCGGAGACAGATTTTGCACCGTGTGAAGCACAACACGCTGCGCGCCGAATGGCGCCAGGTCGTGGATAAAGTAGAAAACATGGATCCGCTCTTTGGAAGGCATCTTCAAGAATTAATCCTTAAAAGCGCACAGGACCAGGGCGTAACTGAGATACTCATCCATCGAAGTTCCCTTTTCTGTCCTGATCGCGTCACAACTGAAATTTTGGCCGGTTTTGAATATTTTTCTCATCAGCCTTGCGGGGCTGATAAAATACAAGGAGGACCAGAGGGAATCCCCCAGGAACAAGTATTTCTCCACGCCTATTTTACGGCAAATATCCTTAAGTTCCCCCCGTGTGAACGGATATTCCTCTCCGACCGTCCACCAGCCTAAAGCCTCGGACGCGAACTTATGAATACGATAAGGGAGGTTCAAACTATTCGGGACGGAAATAAAGGCGACGCCGCCTTTTTTCAGCAGGTCGAAATGGCTTTTATTTATCTGCAATCGCCGCTCGCCTGTAAAATGTTCGCTCAGCCCGAAACTCATCGAGACATCGAATTTCCCCAGCAGGCCGGCGCTGAGGTTTAACGCGTCTTCATGAACGAATTCGGCTTTAAGGGCATTTCTTGCGAACATTTCCCTGGAGCGCGAAAGCGCGCTCTCGGAATAATCCAGGATAGTGATGTCCAGGCCTCTTTTCGCCAGGAGCGCCGCATTTGTCCCGGCGCCGGCGCCGATCTCTATCGCTTTCAACCCGCTAAGACTTTTAAACCTTTCAGCGATTATTTTCTCGATACGCTGAAACCTGACAGATCTTTCTTCTTTCAGCAGATTATACGCGTCTTCCTCCGCGGACACTTTTCTGTTGCTCCAGCCGCTGTCCCATAATTCTGAAGTGTTTTTTAAGGCCATATTTTTGCCCGGAACAGAGCATTACGTGATAGCTGGCATAATGCGCTTTTACTGCGAACTCCTTACATTAAAATCCGGTCCACATATGATATTACTAAACTACCAGCAGCCTCAACAGGCTGCTTCTCAGGATCCTCAAGCCTCCAGGCAGATCATTACGTCGGCAATGCCCCCCGGCCATAACCCGAGAGACTTCGTTCTCTATAGTTCAGGTAATAGAAAGAACGATTTTGCTACAATTCGTAAATGCCAGCTGAATTAAGTGACGCCAGGAAACGGCTGGCTTCGGCAGTAACCAGGTCCGGGCTGAAGCTGAAGCCCCATAATGTTTTCAAATAATAATGGGACAGGACGAAGTTTCAATAATAATAATAAGTTACAACACAAAGGACCTGCTCCGGCAATGCCTCCTTTCCCTGGCCGCCGGCATGGGCGGCGCACCCTATGAAACCTGGGTGGTGGACAACGCATCTTCGGACGGAAGCAGGGAAATGGTAGAGAAGGAATTTCCGGGCATAAACCTTATTGCCAACGCTGAGAATCTCGGCTTCGCCAAAGCGAACAACCAGGCGCTGAAGCTGATGAAGGGAAGTTTCGCGCTTCTGCTGAACAGCGACGCCATGCTGGAGCCGGGCGCCGGAAAATCACTGCTTGATTTTTTAAAAAGCCACCCCCGCGCCGGGATGGTCGGCCCCGTCCTGCTTGACGCGGCGCGCCGCGTGCGGCCGTCCACGTACCCGCTCCCGGGCTTCTGGAATGAATTTTCAAGAGCCTCGAAATTATCCGCGCTGCTGCCCGGCAGGCTGAAAGCCGGCCTGCTGCTCGGGTCCTTCTTTGACCATAAAACCGCGTTAAAGGCCGGGAGGCTGACCGGCGCCTGCATTATGGTGCCGAAAGCGGCTATGGACGAGGCCGGGCTGCTGTGCGAGGATTTCTTTTTTTACGGCGAGGTGCACGACTGGTGCTGGACAATGATCGAAAAAGGGCGCGAGATCTGGTTTTACCCGGGCGCGGCGGCCATACACCTGGGCGGGCAGAGTTCGAAACAGAAATGGGACATAGTCCGCGCGTCCCTTGTGACCCTGGCCGCCCACGACAGGATGCTTAAAAGGCATAAGGCCCTTTTCCTGGTAAAGCTTATGTACGCCTCGGCCCTCGCCGGTGACGCCGCCGCGCTGGCGTACAGAAAACTTTTTAACCCGCGGCGCGACGAGAACGAGACGGCGCGCCTGGAAGCGGAAACGAGCTGGTATTTGAACGAACTTTTCAGGATCCCTCTTTCGCCTGAAAAATAAGGACCCGCTATGGACGAACTCTGGAAGAAACTTCTCTTAAGTTATCCGCCCGTAAAAAAGGCCTGGGACGGCACCTACCCCTGGATCTATTATATCGCCAGGCCGGTCTCCTTCCCTATAAGTTGGCTGCTGCTTAAAGCCGGGGCTACGGCCAACCACGTAACAGTTCTCACCGCCGCGCTGGGGTTCGCCTCGGTGCCGCTGCTGGCCTGCGGGCGGCCGGGGCTGATGGCCCTTGGCGCGTTCTGCCTGGTGCTGTACACTGTGTTCGACTGCGTGGACGGGGACATGGCGCGGGCCTTCCCTGAAACGGGCTCTCCGGCGGGGCAATACTGGGGCGAACTGGTGGGGAATTTTTACCTTATCTGCTACATCCCGCTGGCGGCGGGCCTCGGCGGCGAATGGCCGGTTCTGGGGGCGCTGGTCACGGTCTGCAAGCTGCTGATAATCAGCATCCGCAATAATTTCTGGCAGACGCTGGGCGGCTTATGGGAGAAATCAAAGCAGACGTCTGGCTATGTCCCCTACACCGGCTCCTGGTACTATAAGCTCTATTATAACCTGACCGACCCGCAGGCCCATGTTTTCCTGCTCCCGATCCTTATCCTGGCCGGTTTCGGGAAACAGTTTATAGCCGCCAGCCTGTTGATTTCAGGCTTCGACCTTATTTTTATAATTGTTTTCTACCTGGTAAGGGCGGGAAAGATCGGCTCGCAAAAGGGTCAGGTCCTCTGAGATAAACGAACGCGGCAAATTACCTGCCGCGCCTGAACTCGGCCGCTATCTCTTTTAATTCTCCGGCCATCTTCCATTTAGTTGCAACTCCGTACACTAAGCAGTATACTCCGGTAAAAATAATTATCTTTCCCGCGAGGCTGTATAGGGAAAAAGGGAAATATTTCCCGGCGGAGCCCAGCAGCGCGGCGGCGACAAGGGCTGAGAATATGGCCGGCACTACCGGGGCGGCCCATTGCGCCGCGCTGAGCTTTAATTCCCGCTTAAGCAGCGGGAACAGCGCGAAGAATGAGACCGCATATGCCAGCGTTACCGCGGCCGCTACCCCCTCTATGCCGAAAAACCTTAAAGCCGGATAAAGAAGGAGAAGCTCCACCGCCGCCACTATCACCTGCACCCTGAGCAGCGCTCCCGACTTACCCATCGCCAGTATCACGCTTCCCACCGGTTCAAAGAGGAGCCGGATCATCCCGTAGAAACAAAGTATCCTGAGCGAAGTCAGCGCGGGCAGCCATTTCCCCGTATCGCGGCCCAGCACCAGGAACAGGAACTCTTTAGATACCATGAACAGTCCGGAATTGCACAGTATGCCGAAAAAACCCACATATTCCAGCACGCGCAAATAGGCATTCTTCAGGCGCAACCTGTCCTCCTGGAACCTGGAAAAAGTCGGGAAAAGCACGCTCAGTATAACCAGGCCGACCATACCGCCGATCATGGTCCCCCAGTTGAAAGCCACTGAATAATGCCCCAGCGCGTCGGCCCCTTTTAACACTCCTATCGCGAAATTATCCACGTTAAATATCAGGAAGACTATCAGTCCGGAAACAAAAATATTCCCCCCGAAATTGATGAAACCGTCCGCCCGCTCCCTGTCGTAAAGGAAGCGCATTTTTACAGGCCTTACAATATTAATTATGACCGCGAAAATGGCCGTAGACGCCACATTGGCGAGGATAATGCTCCAATAGCCGTATCCCGCGCGGGCCAGGAGTATGGAAATAACGGAGTTAGCCACTACAGAAGCGGTCTGGGGGAGCAGCAGCTTCCTGTAATCAAGCTCCCTGGTTAAAAGGACGCTGGGCAGGAAAACAAAGCTGTTTATCACGAAGTTCAGCGCCAGGAATTTAACCACGTTCACTACTGCGGGGTTGCCGAACAACTTTCCCGCCGACGGAGAAAAGACCAGGGCTGCCGCGAAAACGGCGATCCCGAGCGCGGCTTTGATGACAAACCCGGTATAAAGCCCTTTTTCGTCGAGCTCCCGCTCTTTGATAACGGCGGCTTGTATCCCCATATCCCCGAAGCGCGTAAAGAAATCGGCAAAGATCATCGCGAACCCGGCTATGCCGTAGTCGGAAGAAGCCAGGTTCCGGGCCAGGACGATATTGGCGGCGAACTGGAACGCCATGGCAATAACCCGGCCGAAAGCGTTATAGCCGACATTCTCAAAAGTTTTTAGTTTAAAGGAGTTGCCCATATTTCACTTAAGACATTTACTTATATACGATAACTTCCAGTTCCTCGCCTTTGGGAAATCCCAGGGCGCACAGGCATGATTCAACTATCTTAAAAACGGAAACCCCTGTCTGGCGCGGGGCGATGCGGCCTTTAAGATTTCCCTCCCTCGAGATCAAGACGCTGGCATTATATATCGCTCCGGCGAGCCGGGTTGACGTTCTTACCCGCACGTCCGTGAATCCCGCCTTTGATAAAGCCGACAAAATGGCGCGTGGTGAAAAGATATACAAATGACGGGGAGGCTCCAGGCCTCTCCATTCCCGTCCGAATACCCGGTGTCCCAGGCTTGCGGCATTTGGGGTGTACAGCGCGAGCCGGCCGCCTTTTTTTAGTATTCTGCGGCATTCTGTAAGCGCAGATACCGGGTCATAAAAATGTTCCAGGACATGGTTCATGGTGACCTCGTCCGCCCAGTCACCGGGAAGACCGGCTTTTTCCAGCGGCCGGGTTTCCACCGCTAGCCCCCGCCCGGCGGCTACTTTCGCTGCCATAGCGTCCGTCTCTATCCCCAGCGTCTCCCAGCCCAGTTCTTTCATCCAGGCGAGGAAATCGCCCCTTCCGCAGCCCACATCCACTATCCGCCCGCCTTCCCTGTAAAATGGGACAAGGGCCTTGTACACGTTCGCCGCCCTGTTCCTGAAGAAAGGCAGCCCTCCCAAGAAGCCCCCTATGCCGCACAGGCGGTGTGTGTCATGTATATGTTTATAACCATAATAGCCGCAAAGTATGCTGTCCCGGATAAGATCCCGGCCCCCCCCGAGAAATCTTTTTCCGGAGGCGGTGGTTTTATCCTGCTCTGGGGCGGCGTGGGTATAATAATCCCCGTAGAATCTCCCCATATCTTCCGGTGTCGGCCTGGGGGAAAGCCAGGTGAGACCGCAGGAGGGACAGCGCAGGAAAGAGAACGCGCCCGCGTTCTCGAAAAAGAAGTCGCCGACATCCTTGTATTGAAGCTCTCCCGGCTTTTCACAGAAAAGGCAGTCCGGGACGTCTTGGTTTGAAGGTTTGTCCATTACATTCACTTAAAGCAATATATCTTCGCGCCGGGATTAATAATAAAAATATCAGCGGGCTTATTTCCCAGACGCAGCAGGGCGGGGGATGGCCCGGAATTGTCCCATGGGCTATTCCCATCCGACGAACCAGTTACGGCGCAGGCGCCGGAAAGAGCTGCGGCCGAGGCCGCTTCATCCAGAGGTTTTATAAATCCGCCCGCCGCGCCGGCCCCGCGATAATACGGCTGTTTATGTATTTCCCGCAAATAATAGCCGAGCGAATTACCCCAGTTCCCATCCGCGTAGATGGCTGACGGGGAACGGCCAGTCAAATACCCGGCCGCCGACTTCAGCGGCGCGGCTTCAACGGCCCTGTAAGCGCTCATTTTCCAGGACGCTCCGGCAGAAGTCAAAAGCAGGAACGCGGCGGCCGCGATCAGATAACGCCGCTTTAACCCTGAGACAAAATGCGCGGTCGTGATAATAAGGGGGAAAAACCCCATTGAAAGGAACCTCAGCTGCTTATGCACCGGCTGGTAGGGAGAAATTGAAGCCGGGCCGAATTCAAGATAAGCGAATAATACCGCGAACCAGGCGAGAGGCACCCATAAGCGGCTCAGCTCTTTCTTAAATGCGGCAACGGCGCAAGCGGCAATAAAAAAATAAAAATAAAACCCGAACAAAGCCAGGCCGTACAGGTCGATCCCGAGCAGGCCGCGCAAATAGACGAAGTGTCCCGCGGGATAGACGCCGGGATCCGCGGAGAGTTTGGCCAGCTGCGAGCGCAGGCTGAACAAGGGATCACCGGCCAGCGCCGCGCCTGCCGCCCAGTCGGGGATAAGCGCCGACAAGAAACCGCAGGCCAGGGCCAGGTGCGCCGGGCGCGGGCCGCGGCGCACTATCCAGACGGCATATACCAGCAGCATCACGGCGGAATTAAGCCTGGTATGCCAGCCCAGCCCCGCGAACAGGCCGGAAAGCGCCAGGAGCCCGGCCCCTCCCCAGCGGCCTGGCATTTTCGAGCCCCTGAGAAAGAACAGGGCGGAAAGGCCGGTCCAGAAAACAAGTATTTCATCCGGGTAAAGCATTGTTCCGTATACTACGCTTATGGGCAGGAAAGCCTGGAAGAACGCGGAGAGTATGCCGGCCCGGCGGCCGAAGATCTCGCGTCCCAGGTAGTAAGCCAGGACTGTGTTGCTTAACGAGCATAAAAGCGGCCAGGCGGCCGCTGAATACGGATTCTGGCCGAATAATTTATGGAACAGCGCGGCCGGGAAAGTTACCAGGTAACGGAAGCCGTAATAGCCAGAGACGTCTTTAAACCGGAACGTGCCGTCGGCTATATCCCCGGCTATCCGCGAATAGGCGAATTCGTCGTACCCGGTCAATGCGCTGAAGAAAACAGCGCGCAGGGCCAGGGCGAGGAAAACCGCCCCCGCCAGCCAGACCTCGTCGCCGCCGCTGCCTTCAAGCTGGGGAGGTTTTTCCACTTTTTTCCTCCAGTTGGGACAGCTTCATTACAATAGCGGTAAGGAACCAGAAAGGCTCCATGATGCGCACGATGATGAAAGTATTAACTCCCACCGATTGCCAGAGCAGGCCGATCAGCCCGACCACGTAGCCGAGGGAGATGGAGCGCACGAAGGGGTCCGCGCTGGCGCGGTAAAGCCGCCAGGAAACCTTAAAACATACGGCTATCATCCAGAGCCAGAAGAGCGTGCCTATAACCCCCGTTTCGCCTATAACAAGCGGCAGCTGTGCGTCCACGAGGCCGCAACCGGTTACGCCATTGCCTATCAACACGTTCTTAGGCAGCCAGTAAGTAACGCTCCTCATCCAGGACTGCACCCGCTGCGCGGCGGATTCTTCCAGCCTGATCTCGCCCACAGGTGTCTTAAAAATCGTCGCAGCCTGGCTGCCGGTGTAGGTTTCCTGTACCCGGCCCCTGGCCCGTTCCGAGAGAAAAGGCGAAAGCGATACAGCAAGCACCCCGAGCGCGGCAACGATTACCAGGAAAAGCCGTCTTTGCCTGGAAAGGAAAATGGCGGCCGCGCCTGAAAATGCCAGTCCTATATAGGAGGACCTCGAAAGCGTGAGTATGAAAGCCGGCAGCATTGCTCCCATTGCCGCAAAGGACCAGACAAAAGTCTTGAAAGGCATTTCAGAAACGGCCCCGAAGATCAGGCCGAACACGATCAGGTAATACCCCCCGAGCGAAGCGGGTTCAGATTCTTCGGGATTTCCCAGCGGGGCCTCGAACGGGGTAGAAGCCCTGGCGCCCGGGCCGGCGCTGAAATAATACCAGACCGCGTAAACCGTCACCAGCGCGGCGACTATGGCCCCGGCCTTCAGATACCGGCGAACCTCTTCCTTGCTCTCGATGAGATTGAAAGCCATGAAATACAGGAGGAAATATTCGACGTATTTCAAGAGATAGAAAACAGCGATCTCCCACTTTATCCTTCCTCCCATCACGCCGAAGGCCGTGGACAGGACGCAGACCGCCGTATAGAGCAATATCGGGTTCTGCACCGGGGAACGGAAAACCAGCGGCTTGCCCTTGATAATGGCCGTCTTGGCCAGCCAGGAAAGGAAGATGATCATCAGCAGAATGTCGTCGTAGCGCAGCACAATGTTCCGGCCGCTGCCCGCCAGCCCCGCGAGATTTATTTCCGGAGACAGCAGCATGGAAAAAACCAGGAGGAGAAGGCTTAGTTTGGGAGAGAAAAAAGCAAACAGGGCCACCATGGCGGAGCCCAGCACCAACACAATGGAGTATTGCGCCCCGGCGGCGGCCATGAAGCCCAGCCAACCCGCGGCGGCAAGGGCTGCAATGACTATTATTATGGGCATGAAAACCTAGCGGTGCGCGTAGTTCTTGTAATCTTTGTAATAGTAGCCGTACTGCGGGCCCATCTCGGAGGCGCGCACCCCGTTAAGCACCACCCCCAGCATGCGGGCGTTCGCGCCGGATATCTGGTCGCCCGCGCGCTTGAGGGCGCCGCGCGCTATCTTGCCGGCCTTATAAACCAGCACCACGCCGTCGGAGGCGTGCTTGGCTATCACCAGCGCGTCCACGAAGAGCAGCACCGGCGGTGCGTCGAAGATTATAAGATCGAACTCGCTCTTCAGGTCTTCCATCAGGTCCCGCCAGTTGGCGGAATTAAGGACGTCCACTACGTTTTCCGGCTGGGTGCCGCAGTTGAGCACCTTGAGGTTTTCAATGCCCGAAAAGCGCATCAGCTGGTCAAAATCCAGTCCGCCCATTATAAAGTCCGCGCTTTCAAGCACGGCTTCGCGCCAATCAGCCTTGCCGGCCAGCACGTCGCTGAGGCCCGGCGCTTTCTTCGTGCCGAAAATATCGTTTATGGCGGGCCGCCGCAGATCGGCGTCCACCAGCAGCGTCTTAAGCCCTGAATGCGCGCTGGCCAGCGCTGAATTGACCGCGGTGAGGGTCTTGCCTTCTGCCGCTCCGGCCGAGCTGATCACCAGCGACACGCTCTCCTTGGTGTTCAGGTGGGACATGATATTGGTGCGCAGGGTATGGTAGGACTCTATCACGCCGGAGGAGTAGTTCTTGTTCACTATCAGCACGCTGCGGAAAGCGTCCACGGTGTAGCGCTCCTTCTTGAACACCTGCGTAAGCCAGTTGTCCAGGTGCTTTTCGCTGAGGATGTTGGGGATGATCCCCAGCACCGGCAGCTTCATAAAATCCTCAATATCCTCAATAGTGGAAATGGAAACGTCCAGGTTCTCCAGCAGGAAAACCACCATTACGGCTATGAACAGGCCGAGCACCGCGCCCACCATCATATTGAGCTTGCGGTTCGGCGATATGGGGGCGCTTTCCGGCACGGGCCGGTTTACCACGCTGACAAAAGAAACCATCGACGAGACGCCCAGCTTGGCCTCCTCGTGCTGCTTGTTGAGCGTGGTGTACAGGTCCTCCTGCATGCGCAGTTCGCGGCTTATCCGGGCCAGCGTAACCTCCTGCGCGGGGATCTCCTCAAGTTTGCTCTCCACAACATCTATGCGCTGGTTGAGGTTGAGTATGTCGGGGTGGTTCGGGGTGTACTTCTGAAGCAGTTC
Source organism: Elusimicrobiota bacterium (assembly GCA_030651035.1). Taxonomy (GTDB): domain Bacteria; phylum Elusimicrobiota; class Elusimicrobia; order Elusimicrobiales; family UBA9959; genus UBA9959. The sequence continues at coordinate 13,146 of JAUSCK010000296.1, read as the reverse complement.
TCTTTTCTTTATCTCCAGGTCGGCCAGCTGGTTGGCCAGCGCCGCGCCGAGCCCGGTCTTGGGATTCTTCTCTACGAAATTCTGCTTCCGCCTCTCCAGCGTGCGCAGGTTGTCCTCAACCTCGTCCTTGCGCGCGGAGATGTCAGCCAGGGTCTTCCTGGCCTGCATGCTCTTCTGCTCCAGGTCGAAGTCGCGGTAGGCCGCTATTACGGCCAATACGATGTCGGCGGCCCTCACCGGGTCGGAGCTGTAGGCGGAGATGGCGATGAGGTTGGATTCCGTCAGGCGCTCCACCTTGTAAGACCCGGCTATCTCGGAAGCCGACTTCGCACCCGACGGCATGCCCAGCTTGGCCGCGGCGCGCTCGGAGATCTCCGAGGAGGTTATCACCTTCAGCTCGGTGGCCACGGCGCTCCAGGGGTCGAACTCCTCGGCGACCGAGCCGGCGATCCGGGAATAAGAGACCGGCGGCTTTATTTTAATAAGGGCCTGGCTGCGGTATACGGTGGGCTGCAGGCGCGTGTAGAACAGGGTGGAAAAAACAGTTACCGAGAAGATCAGCAGGGCTATCCACTTGCGGCGGTTCACTATGCGCCAGTAATCGTAGAGCGTGAGATCGGCGTTCATGGCCCTAGTTTTTCCTCGCCACTATGCTGGCCGTTACCACGAAGGTGAAAAGAGTGATCCAGGGGGTAAAATTATCGGAAATCCACTTGGCGCCCGTGGAATAGCCCTTGCGCGGGATATAAACGATGTCGCCGCTGGCCAGCAGGATATTTTTTTCCATTATACCCGCGAACACGTCCTCAAGGTCGGCATTTATAACCTCTTCGGAAACCTTGTCGTTAACCCCTTTAACGCGCCTGAAGATCCGCACCCTGTCCCTGCGGGCGTAATCGGCGGTACCGCCGGCCTGCGCCACCAGGTCCAGCAGGCGCATGCCTTCCCGGTATTCAAAATAGCCGGGCTGGCGTATCTCGCCTATCACCGCCACGCGGCTTGAGGAGAACTTGCGCACGCTCAGCGTGATGGAGGGGTTCGAGACGTACTTGGAAAACTTGGCCGTCAGTATTTTCTGCAGGTCGTCGGGCTTGATGCCCTGCGCCTTCATCGAGCCCAGCAGCGGTATCTCGATAGTTCCGTCGGGCTGCACCGTCACTTCCTTTGAGAATTCCTCCGCCGGCTGGACATTGATGCTTATCACGTCCCCGGCTTCAATAAAATATTCCTTGCCCAGCGCCCCGAGGTCCAGGCTGAAGGCCGGCATGGAGCTGAAAAAGGTCAGGATCGACAGGGCTATGGACGATATTTTCATAGGGTAATTATATATATTTAATGTACCGCGTTTTCACTTATCTCCTCCGTTCACGGCCTTGGCCAGGGTTTTCACCAGAACACGGAGCTCCTCCACCTTCTGCTCCAGTTCGCGCTCCCTGTCGGGGCTGGCGGCTGAAACCGAAACCCCGTCTCCCGAAGCGGCCCTGGAGCTCAGCATCTCGACTTTTCTTGACAGCGCGTCTACGCGGTCGGCCAGGCCCGCGGCTTCTACGACGGCCCGCCTGGAATTCAGGCTGAAACGGAAAAGCGCCAGCAGCGTTACCATGGAAAAAAACGAAAAGAACACGGCCCCGGTAAGCACCAGGTAGTCAAGGCCGGCCAGGATGCCCCCCAGCGCGGCTGTCAGCGAGGCCAGCATGCCGAAAAGCATGCTCTCCTTGTTCTCGCTCCAGACCAGGTTCTCCGGCCCGCCCGAAGACGCCGGCTGTTCCTGCGCCCTGTAGGGCCTGGCGGCATAGCGGTCCGTCCTGCCTGCCGCGGACCGAAGCGCCTGCTGCGCCGGAGCGGCGGCGGGCGGCTGTTCGCCGAATTGCGCCGCTTCGCCCCAGCCCCGTTCCGGCTGTGCCTGCGGCAGGGGGCCGACCTCGCCCTTAAGCCTGTCCAGCAAATCCTTAAGTTCCCTGGTGTCGCTCATAAAGCACCGCCCGCCTGCCCCGCTTCGCGCGCGGAAAGCTCTTTTTCCTTGGCTTCCAGGCCGGCGCGTATCCGGTCGAAGGTTCTTATAAGCTCGGCCTTCCGGGCGTTATAATCTTCCTCCAGGGCCCTCTCGCGCAGCTTCAGCTGCCTGCCTGTTGCGGCGTAATTGCTCTCAAGCTCCTGCGCCCTCGCCGAGAAGACCTTGTTTTTCTCTTCCCACCGGGCCAGTATTTCCCGCTCTTTTTTATCAACCTTGCCGTTAAGCTCCTGCGCCTTTGTTTCCAGGGCCTTGTTTTTCTCTTCCCACTGGGCCAGGATTTCCATCTCTTTATTATTGACCTTGATGTAAAGCTCCTCCATCCTCGTTGAAAATCTCGCGTTTACCACGCTTTCATGCTCCGCGTTTTTGGACTTCAGCTCGGCGAGCAGCTCCTCCCGCGCGTTGAACTCCGACCTCAGCTCCACGTTCTTCTTGACGGCCTCGGCCCGGGAGGCTTCGATCCCGGCCATCCGCCCCTTAAGGTCCTCTATCACTTTCTTAAGCAGGCTTTCTTTCTGCGCGTACTCGCTTTGGGCGAAGGCCAGGCGCCCGGAATGATCGGCCTCGTATTCCGTTATTACATTGCCCAGCGTCCTGACGTCCGGCTCGAACTCATCCAGGATGGCGTTGAGGTGTACGGAGGCCGGGTTCCTGTCTTCCCAGAGCCTTGCCGCCAGCGTTTTCAGTTTTTCCAGCAGTTCCACCGGCACGCATTGTATGGCGCGTTCTTTTTCCATAGTTATTTCTTCCTGTAGTCCATGATGGCGCGGGTAAGCTCCGCCTTCATCTGCTCCAGCTCGGTGTCTTTATAGGCGTAATCTTTTTCCAGCTTAAGCCGGTAGTCGTTAAGCGCCTTTTCCTTGTCGCTCAGCGCCTGCTTCTGCGCGAAGAGCTCTTCGTTGAACTTGCTCTCGCGCATATTAAGCTCGGCATGCAATCCGTCCAGTTCCTGCTGCTTCTGCCGGTAGAAGCTGTCGCCTTCGGCCAGCAGCTTTTCCTTGGCGGACAGCAGGTTTTCCAGCCGCCTGACGCTGGCTTCGCTGCGGGCTTTTTCCTCGGCCGCCATCTCGCGGAAGCGGCTGTCCTGCTCGGAGATATTCTTCAGCAGCTCTCCGGAGGCGGCCTGGCGGTATTTCATCATTTCCTGCTCAAGCTCCTGTATCTTCAGCTCCGCGCCTTCAACATACCGGGAGCGGGAGTCCACCTCCTCCAGCAGGCGCTCCTTTTCCCTTAAAGCGCTCTCTTGGAGCATCGCCAGTTCTTCCTTGCGGTCGATCTGCGTCTTTATAAGCTCCTGTTCCATGAAAGTCATTTTCTCGCCGTAAGCGGTAACTAGCGAGTTTCTCTCGGCCTCGTACGCCTCCTTGGCCGCGGCAAACCGCTCGTCGGCGGAGGCTTTTTCGGCGGCCACTACTTTCCTCACCCTGGCCTCGAGGTCCCTTCTCTCCGCGATGGCGGTTTCCCACTGCGAGGCCAGCTTTTTTTCATAGTCGGCGTTTTCCTCCAGCAGGCGCTCTTTCTCCCTCATAGCGCTCTCCTGTGTTATCGCCAGTTCTTCCTTGCTGTCGGTCTGTGTCCTTATAAGCTCCTGCTCCATGAAAACCAGTTTCTCGCCGTAAGCGGAAATAAGCAGGTTTTTCTCGGCTTCATACGCTTCCCTGGCCGCAGTGAACCGCTCGTCGGCGAGGGCTATTTCGGCGGCCACTGTTTTCCTTCCCCTGGCCTCGACTTCCCTTTTCTCCGCGATGGCGGTTTCCCACATCAGGGCCAGCTTTTTTTCATAATCGGCCTTTTCCTGCAGCAGGCGCTCCCTTTCCCTTAAAGCTTTCTCCTCCATTATAGCCAGTTCTTCCTTGCTGTCGGTCTGTGTCTTTATAAGCTCCTGCTCCATGAAAGCCAGTTTCTCGCTGTAAGAGGAAACAAGCGAGTTTTTCTCGGCTTCTAACGCGTCCATGGCCGCGGCGAACCGCTCGTCGGCGAGGGCTTTTTCAGCGGCCACGGTTTTTCTTGCCCTGGCCTCGACTTCCCTTTTCTCCGCGATGGCGGTTTCCCACATCAGGGCCAGCTTTTTTTCATAATCGGCCTTTTCCTGCAGCAGATGCTCCCTTTCCCTTAAAGCAGCCTCCTCCATTATGGCCAGTTCTTCCTTATTGTCGGTCTGTGCCTTTACAAGCTCCTGCTCCATGAAAGTCAGTTTCTCGCCGTAAGAGGACATAAGCGAGTTTCTCTCAGCCTCGTACTCCTCCTTTAATTGCTGCATCTTCAGCTGCGCGGCTGCAAGGCGCTCTTCAAAGGCGCGCTCGCGCTCACCCATCGCCTCCTGGAGGCTCTCCTTTTCCCTCAAAGCGTTCTCGCGCGTCATGGCCAGTTCTTCCTTGCCGTCGGCGTGGATCTTTACAAGCTCCTGCTCCATGAAGGCGAATTTCTCGCCGTAGGCGGTCATAAGCGAGTTCTTCTCGGTCTCGCATTCTTTTTTGATCTCGGCAATCTTGTCCTGCGTTGCGGCCACCATTTCTTTCGCGCGGTTTTTCTCGAACTCAAGGGTTTTCATCCGGTCGGAGAATTTGGTCTCGAATTCCCTCTCAAGCCCCGCCTTGCGTTCCTCGTACTGTGTACGGACGGCGGCCACCCGCTCCTCCGTCATCCCCTCAAGCTCCGCGTTCTTGGCTTTCGCCAGTTCCAGCACCTCAAGCAGCCGCGCGGTGCGCACCGCGACACTGTGCTCTACGCGCTGATCGAACTCTTTTTCCAGGGCCGCTTTGCGGCTCCCGTAGTCGGCGCGGATGGCGGCGGTCCGCTCGTCGGCCATCGCCTGCACGGCGGAGGAAACGCGTGCGAGCTCGTTCCTGAAATTTTCCTTCTCCAGGGCGGAAGCCTTGGCGGCCTCCGCCACCCCTGCGGCCAGCGCGGTGATCCTCTCCTCGTAGGCGCGGCGCTTCTCGTCGAAGGACGCCTCTGTCCTGGCGAGCATCTCGCTGTGTATGGCGGACTTGGCCTCGAACTCCGCGGCGATCAGGTTCTTTTCCTCCAGCAGGGAGGCTTCGCTGCGGCGCAGCTGGTCGGTAAGGTTATTTATTGTTTCATTATAGGCCTGTTTTTCCGATTCAAAGCCGGCCAGCTTTTCCCGGAAGGAGGCTTCCCCGGTGCGGATGCGCTCCATCAGGTCCTTGTGATGCTCTTCGCGGGTGACCGCGAGAGCGTTTTCAAGCTCTATAAGCCTTACGGTGTTAAGTGCAAGCGCCTCTTCGCGCTCGCGCTTTTCCCACTCCAGGCGGGATCTCTCGGCGTCCATGGCCTGGCGCTCCGTCAGGAGCTGCGCGTCGAATTCTTTCCTGAACTCCTCGCGGCTGGCAGCTATCGTTTTCTCGGCCTCCGCTTTTTTCGCGGAATACTCCGTCTCAAGCGAGGCGGCGCGCTCCCGCAGGCCTGCCTCTATGGAGTTCAGCCGCCCGTCGAATTCGGTCTGCAGCCTTGAGCGGTCGGCCTCCCAGACGTCGGCCTTTTTTTCCAGCCTGGCCTGAAGTTCCCTCACCGTCGCCTCTTTGGAGTCCTTTTCATTTTCCAGCTGGACCAACTGGGCCCTGAAAGCCGTTTCTTTCTCCGAGATGATCTTTAAAAGCTCTGAATGATGGATCTCCTGCTGGGCCGCCAGCGTGTTCTCTATCGATTTTATGCGGGACTGCGCGGCCGAGAACTGGTCCTCGCGCACGCGCTGCTCCTCAAGAAGCCTGGCCCGCTCGATCTGCCAGGAGGCCTCAAAGGAGCTTATCTGCTCCTGGTGGTCGCAGTCCATGGACCGGATCTTCTCCTCAAGGCCGGTTTCCAGCATGTTCTTAAGCTTGCGGTAACTTTCCTCCGTCTCGCGTTTTTTGGCGAGGTACTCGCTCTCCAGCTCGCGGCGGCGCGCCTCCACCTTCTCCTCGGACTGGCGCACGCTGCCCTCGAGCCCGCCTATTCTTTCAGAGAGTTCTTTCTCCCGCGACCTGAAGGATGCCTGGAGCGCGGTCATGCGTCCCTGGTAGTCGCCCTCCAGCTCCGAGCGCAGCCCGTCATATTTCTTCTGGGCCCCGGCCAGGCGGCCGGCGTACTGGCTTTCCACGTCAAGAAGCCGCGAGTTCCAGCGCTCTATCACGGAGCGCTGGTTGCGGTCCAGCTCCTCAAATTTATCCGAGTATTCGCTCTCTAGGCTGTGCCGCAGGCTGTCCAGCTTGGCCTCTTTTTTCAGCAGCTGCTGAATATCCAGCTTGCCCTCGCCCAGCAGGGACATCGTGGCTTCCAGCTTGGTGTAAAAATCTTCTTTCTCCTCAAGGGTCTTGGAGCGCGAGGTGTAGGCGTCCGTAAGGGTGGCTTCCTTGAGCTGCAGCCGCTTTGAAGTTTCTTCGGCGAGAGTCAGGTTTTTTTTGAGGTCGGCCTTTTCTTTTTCAATGGAGTTCAGCCTTTCCAGCGCCCAGCGCAGCGTCATGCGCGCGGTGTCCAGGCTTGTGACGTCATTGACCATCTGTTCGATTTCGCCGTATTCGTTTGCCATAGTTTTCCCTTTAAATACTCTATATCAAGTTTAATACACACCCCCCTCTAAGTCAATAAAAGGAATATTGAATGATTATTAACAGATTGTGTCATAAAGGACCGCTTATAGCGGCGGCGGCCGCAAAAGGCAGGGAAAGCTGTGAAGGACTAAAATGAAGGCGGCGGGCCGGGATGCCCGGGCTCAGGCTTAAATCGGACTTTTAAAGGCGGATATTCTCAAACCGCTCCCTTTTCACAATCTAGATATGGAGCGAACAGGTACTCCAGGGAGTCCACCTTCTTCAGGGCGCCCATCTGCAGGAAGGTCGCGAACACATCAAGATGGCAGATGGAGTTCCTGAGGGAATCCTCTTTGGCGGCCTTCTGGAGCCTGGCCGAAAATCCGAGGTTCACTTCTTTCACCCGCTCATACAGCTCATTAAGCTGCCGCAGTTCCCAGTCGGGCGCCAGCCCCTTTTTCATGCGGAAGTACTGCGCCCCCAGGTACATGGTCATGACCCGGTAGACCGTTTCATCGGAGGTGGCGAACGGCAGATGGACCCGCACCATCGGCTTCAGCTTTTCCATGGTCGGACAGCCGCTGACCACCATGTAGATCCCCATAAGCGACGAAAGGCCGTTTTGAACGACGACCCGCTTTGAAATGGTCCTTTCGTCCATTTCCACCGTCACCTCGGCCATGGTGACCGAAATGATATCCTGAAAAGCGGAAACGATCCCGGCGACATTCGCGGCCACCGGGCAATACTGGTGCGCCGCGGGATCGAGCAGGCAGCCCTCGCACCGCAGGTGTTCCAGACGCACCCAGTCGGGCAGTGGCCCGGACGCGGCCGGGGCGGTGAGGGTCTTCGGGTCCAGACGCACTTCAAATACTTTCCGCGCGCCGTCATCGAACCTGAAGCTATAGCGTATTATAAACGGTTTTTCGTCGCGGACAGCGGTCATATCATTGCCTTTATCCCGCGGATTTTAGATGTTTTTGCTTTTATCATCACTAAATTCCTGAAACCCTCCCGCAGTTGACGCATAGATGATGCCCTGAACCACATTGTATATTTTTTCCGGGCAATTATACTGAAAATATGCTACACTCGTTCGAGGGGAAATGCGATGGAACCTATTAAACGCAAAATATTATCGGTGGAGGACGACCCCGATATACAGCAATTATTGCACGATGTCCTTTCGGATGAAACCACCGTTTTGCTTTCCGCTCCCACGCTGAAAGAAGCATACAAGCTGCTTGAAACCCACCGCCCCGATTTGATCCTGCTCGACCGCGAATTACCCGACGGAGACAGCGTGGAGCTGTGCGTAAAGGTGCGGAACGACCCCAGGCTGCGCTCCGTGCCGATATTGATGCTGACGGGCAGGGGAGCCGTGACCGACAAGGTACTTGGGCTTAACGTCGGCGCCGACGATTATCTCACGAAGCCGTTCGCCGTTGAAGAGCTTAAGGCCCGCATAGGAGTGCTTTTGCGGCGCGCAAGCGCAAATGACCTGGCAAAGCAAGTCCGCAACAATATCCTGAGACGTCCGACTTGATCCGGCCGGCCGGAACCCAAGACCTCATTCACCGGTACAGCAGCGACTTTAGATCCGGGCTTGCTGTCTTTTCGCCCTGTTGCGCCAAGCTCACCCGAATAATTTTATCCGATGCTTAAGAAATTCCTGTGGCTGGTTTTATTGGCGGCGGCCGGCTTCCTGGCCTGGCGCTTCGGCTACCCCGTCGCGCTTAAATATTTTTTCAGGATATCGGGGACCATCAGCGTGGCCCCCGGGCTGATCCCCGGCCTGCCGGGAGCCAACGGCATGCTTTTTATCGTGGCCAGGAACGAAGACGGGGTGCCGGTGGCGGTAAAAAAGATTATAAACCCGGTTTTCCCGGCCAGATTCGAGATGACCTCCTCCAGCCTGATAATGCCGGACCTGCTGTCGCGCAGGATCCACCTTGAGGCGCTCCTCAACACCCACGGGCAGCTGGGAGTCCCGCGCAGGGGCGACCTGAAAGGGGCGCGCCGGGACCGCGTGAACTTCATCAGCAAAGGTCTTGAAATACAATTGAACGCCACTGAAAAATAAAGGCCTTACCCGCCGACTGTTCTGGTGAAGCCCATATAAATGAGCACCCCGCCCACAAGCAGCAGCAGGAAACCCCAGTTTTTTCGGTGCAGCGCCACGTAGGAATCGTTCAGGAAAGTGTCCTTTATCAGGCGGTTAATACGCACTATTATTTCCGGCTTGTAAATGTAGCCAAGCCCGAGCAGGATAAAGACCAGCCCGAAAAAAATCTTAAGATACGGGTTTATCTCCGTCATAATTGTAGCGGTTCATCGCTCGCTCCACGCCGTCCTCGAAGGCCGCCTTCAGCGCTTCGCAGGCCAGGTCCAGGAACTCAGCGAGCCGCCCCCCCTCTTCTTTAGAAAATCCCGACATTACGAAATTTTTGCCCGGTATCTGCGCCGGCCGCGGCCCTATGCCCAGCCGCAGGCGCGGCAGGGCCGGCCCCAGCGCCGAAACTATCGAGTCCATCCCGTTGTGCGACCCCGCGGAGCCGTCCTTGCGCAAGCGCAGCTTTCCGAAGGGCAGCGCCAGGTCGTCGTAAGCCGCCAGTATTTCCGCGGGCGGGATCTTGTAGAAGGACGCGAGGCTCTGCACCGCAGCCCCGGAAAGGTTCATGTAAGTCTGGGGCTTCAGCAGGAAAACCCTGCGGCCGGCGGCCTCGAACTCGAGATAAAGCCCAAGGCCTTTCCAGTCACGCCATTTCCCCCCGGGAGCAAAACGCGCGGCGGCGAGGTCGGCCAGCATAAAGCCGATATTATGCCTGGTCTTCTCGTATTCCCTGCCCGGATTCCCCAGCAGGGCCGCCATCTGTACCTGGTCTTTCAATTAAAATCCCCCGGTAATGCAAGGAGCAGAAGCCGAACAGGTTAAGGTCCAGCTTCTGCTCCTGTGCGCCGGGCCCCCGTTACTTCTTAGGAGCTCCCGGTTTCTTATCCTCGGGCTTGCCGGCCGCGGGTTTGCCCGCTGCGGGCTTGGCGCCGTCCTTGGCTTCGCCTTCTTCACCCTCTTCCTTCTTGCCCTTGGCTATAACTTCAGGCTCGGCACCGGCCACCACCGCCCCGGCCACAGGCTCCTCAACCTTCTCTTCCTTCGGCGCGGTCACGCTGACCACTATCTGGTCGGGCGCGTCAAGCAGCTCGGCCTTGCCGGCTTTAATATCTTTAACGCGCAGGGAATGGTTGATGTTCAGGTCCGTGATGTCCAGCTCGATCTCGTGCGGGATCTCGGTGGGCAGGCAGGAGACGTTCAGCACGCGCATGGTATGCTCCACCAGGCCGCCCTGGACCTTCGCGCCGAAGCACTCGCCCACGAGCTTAACGTGCACCTTCACCTTGATCTTCTCGGTGAGCGAGATGCGCAGGAAGTCCAGATGCGTGCGCTTGTCGGTAACCGGATGGCGCTGTACGGCCTTTATTATGACCGTGTCCTCGCCGCCCGAGTGCTTTATAGTGATTATGGCGTTGGGGTCCACCTTTATGATGGCGGCCATGGCCTTCGCGTCCACGGTAACGCTCAGGGGTTTCTTATCCTGGCCGTATATGACGGCGGGGATCCGGCCGCCGGCCCTGAAAGCGGTGAGCGCGCTCCGCACGCCGGCTTTATCCCGCATCTCCGCTGAAATCAATGTCTGTTGCATCTGCTGTTCCTCCTGCCAATTTAGTTAAAAACTATATCCGCCAGAAGCGATCACTGGAAGAGTTCGCTGATTGATTCGCCCATGTGATTGCGCTTGATGGCCTCCGCAAGGAGCGCGGCCACGGATACTATCTTAATTTTAGCACTTTTTGAGGCATTTACGGGAATAGTATCCGTCAGAATAAGCTCTTCTATAGGAGATTTGTCTATCTTCTCTATCGCGTCCCGCGAAAGCACGCCGTGGGTGCAGGCCGCTATTATCTTGCCCGCGCCCTGCTCTTTTATGGAATAGGCCACCTGCGTCAGCGTTCCGGCCGTGTCCACCAGGTCGTCGAAGATGAAGCAGGTCTTGCCCTTCACGTCGCCGATGATATTGTACACCACCGCCTCGTTGGGCCGCGGGCGGCGCTTGTCGATGATGACCAGGCCCATATCCAGCCTCTTGGCGAAGGAGCGGGCGCGCTCGACGCTGCCCACGTCGGGGGAGACCACCACCATGTTCTCGAAATTGCGTCCCTTTATGTATTCCAGGACCACCGGGCGGGCATAGAGGTGGTCCAGCGGAATATCGAAGAAGCCCTGTATCTGGGCGGCGTGCAGGTCTATGGTGATGACCCGGTTGGCGCCGGCCTCGGTTATCAGGTTCGCCACCAGCTTGGCCGTGATGGCCACGCGCGGGGCAGGCTTGCGGTCGGCGCGGGCGTAGCCGTAATAGGGGATGACGGCCGTTATGCGGCCCGCGGAGGCGCGGCGCAGCGCGTCCATCAGGATGAGGAGCTCCATCAGGTTATCGTTGACCGGCGGGCAGGTGGGCTGCACCACGTAGCAGTCCTCTCCGCGCACGTTCTCGAGGATATGCGCGTCTATTTCACCGTCGGCGAAACGGGCCATTTTCGTTTCGGAGAGCGGTACGCCGAGGATGTCGCATATCTTCTTGGCCAGCGCCGGGTTGGCGTTTCCGCTGAAAATCTTGAACGTGCCCCGCTTCCTCATTTCGGAAGTCATTTTGTCCTTTTTTTAAGCTGTTTTACCACCTGCCGTGCGCGCGCAATGGCAAGCGCGCCGCCCGGGACGTCCTCCGTTATAGTCGAACCGGCGGCCGTGTAAGCGCCGGCCCCTATGGCTACCGGGGCCACCAGGTTGGTGTTGGAGCCGATAAAAGCGCCCGCCCCTATCACGGTCCTGTTCTTGTTAACCCCGTCGTAGTTGCAGGTGATCGTGCCCGCGCCGATATTCACCTTCTCGCCCATCTCCGTGTCGCCGATGTAGCTGTGGTGGTGCATCTTGGACCCGCGCCCTATGCGCGACTTCTTGACCTCGGCGAAATTGCCTACTTCGGCGCAGGGGCCGATATCCGAAAGCGGGCGCAGGCGGGCGAAAGGCCCGACGATGGCGCCGGCGCGCACGCGGCTCTTTTCGAGCGCGCAGGAATACTTTATCACCGCGCCGTCGTCTATCACGCAGTCCTCGATAACGCCGCACGGGCCTATTTTGCAGTTGTTCCCGATAACGGTGGCGCCTTTAATAAAAACCCCGGGGTAGACCACGGTGTCGCGCCCGATCACTACGCTCTCGTCGATATAGGTGTTGAACGGGTCCACGATGGTGACCCCGGCGGCCATCAGCTCCGCGGCCTTGCGCCGGTTCAGCATAGCGTAGGCGGCGGCCAGGTCGGCTCGGGAATTTATGCCGGTCATCTCGGTGGGGTCGGCCAGCTTGAAGGCGGCGGCCCTGCCGCCGGCGGCGATTATGTTCTCCACCGTGTCCGTCAGGTAGAACTCGCCTTTGGAGCCTTTCTTTTTAAGGGTGCGCACGGCCTTTTCAAGGCTCTTCACGAGGAAAAAATAGGTGCCGGAGTTGACCTCTTTTATCGCCTTCTCCCAGGCGTCGGCGTCGGAGGCCTCGACTATCGCGGCCACGTCCCCGGCGTGGTTGCGCTTTATGCGCCCGTAGGAGCCGGGCTCGGGCAATTCGGCCGTCATCACCAGGCAATCGGGCGAGCGCTTGCAGTAGTAGCCGAACATCTTCCTGACGGTCTCCACCCTGAAAAGAGGGGCGTCGCCGCACAGCAGCATCACGTTCTCGTACCGGCGTATCTGCGGCATGGCTTCCTGCACGGCGCGCCCGCTGCCTTTCAGGAGTTTCTGGCGGATAAAGACGGTTTTTCCAAGGATGGCGGGGCCTAGTTTTTGGGTGAGTTCGGCTTCCACCAGCTCGGCCTTGTGGCCGGTTATGACTATGATCTTTTCCGGGCCGAGCGCGGCCACTTTGCGTATGGCGCGCTCGGCCAGCGACATGTCGCCGAGGTAATGCATGACCTTGGGGAGGTTGGATTTCATCCTGGTGCCGAGGCCGGCCGCCAGCACCACCGCCGCGAAATTTTTATTTTTGGGCATAAGTTCAAGAAAGAAGACTGAAAAAATATAAGGAACGGAAAGGTCTACAAGTAAATTCTACAAAAATAGGCGGGAGGGAAGGAACGGATATTTGGGTTCGCGGGGCCTGGCAGGGGTATGGGGGACTTATTTTTTTATGAGGGAGTCTTTTTCTTTGCGGGAGAGCTTTTTGATGGCGGCTTCGAGGATGGAGGCGGCGGAGCGGTCTTTTTTGCGCTTTTTCCAGACCACCTTTACCGGCCCGAAGGCGGCGGTATATTTGGCGCCTTTACCCGAATTATGGTCGGCAATGCGCGAAGCCAGGTTATTGGTTATCCCCGTATATAAGGAACCGTTGGCGCAGCGGACGATATATACGGTCCAGGATTTTTTAGAAGAAGCGGCAGGCATAATAATTGGAGCGGGCGGCTGGGGGACAGGGTTAGCAAAAGCCGCCGGAAGGCGAGGCTTGCGTAGCGCCGAGCCTGAGGCAGGCAGGTGAGGCCCGGCTTTAGAGCGCAGCATAAT
>JAUSCK010000293.1 GCA_030651035.1 Elusimicrobiota bacterium | reverse complement strand
ACTACTTCGACCTGATAGTCTGGTTTGACAAGGACGATTCGGTGTGGGGCTTCCAGCTCTGCTATGACCGGGAAAACAAACCGCGCGCCCTTACCTGGACCAGGAAGAACGGCTATAAACACTCCGGGATAGACGACGGGGAAGGCGACGGCGGGATGAACAAGTCCTCCCCGGTACTGGTGGTGGACGGGCTGTTCGACTCCGGGCCTATAGGGAAAAAGCTGGCCGCGGCCTCAGGTGAGCTGCCGCCGGAAATATGCGCTTTCGTCCTAAAGAAAGTCGCCGAATTCAAGCTCTGATATGCCGAAAGATTTTAAGCCGAAAATGGGCTCCGGAGACCTCGGGTTCACCGACCTCTTCGGCGGCAGGCGCGTGCCCAAAACCCATTGCCGCGTGAAACTCAACGCCCTGGCCGACGACCTCTCCGCGCTGCTGGGCCTGCTTAAAACCGGGATAAAGGACAGAAAAACAAAGGATGAAATTTCAGCGGCGCAGGCCGCGCTTATCCGCGCCGGCGGCATGATAGCGGGCATGAAAGGGACGCTTAAAGACGAGACCGCCGCGCTGGAAACGATAATAAACGCGCGCGCGGAAGAGATAAAGCCGCCGAAGAAGTTTATACTGCCCGGCGCGAACGAAACGGAAGCGCTGGCGCACCTGGCCCGGGCCAAAACCCGGGTCTGCGAGATCCTCGCCTGGGAAATTAAAGCCAAAGGCCCCGCCGTCTACCTCAACCGCCTCTCCGACTACCTCTTCCTGGTCGCCCTAAGACTCCAGCATTGAATTTATAACTATCAGGCCGCTGCCAAAACCGCGCCGCTTAACTCCGCCGTCAGCCCCGCAGCGCGGATATCCGCTCTAGGATCTCCTGCCTCCGCTCCTGGGTTTCAGTCAGCACCAGGTAGGCGTAGTCCCCCATTACTTTGCTGTCCATAGGCATATGGAACACTATTTCCCCGCCGTAGCGGGACAGCAGGTCTTCGTGGGAGAGCAGGTAGGGTCGGTCAAAAACCCGGGCCGCGTAGCAGCAGACCAGGTCGCGCGGCAGCCTGACATCCAGCTTTTCGCCGGCGCACATCCTCGCGTAAAGATCCCAGCAGTCTACGCCCTTAGAGTGATTGATCATGTCTACGGTCAGCACGCCGGGGGGGCGGGCGTTTATTTCCAGGCCGAAGCAGGCGCCGTTCAGCCTGAAGAACTCTATGTGGAAAAAATTCTTCTTCAGGTCAAAAGCCCTCAGCGCGGCCAGCCCGGCCGCTTTCAGGTCCGCCGGTATTTCGTCGCGGCGCAGGTTATGGTAGCTGAGCGGGTTGCCCTCCACCACCTCAAGGATGCCGTCGATGTAATGGTGGCAGGTAAAGAAGACCGGTTCCCCGGCGGCGTCGGTGAAACCGTCAAAGGAATACAGCTCCCTGCCGGGGCCGCAAATGAATTTTTCGATGTAATACGGGAAAGCCGGGTTGCGGCCGTTGAAAAAGCGCTCCGCCTCTTCCCTGCTCCTTATGCGGCGGGTATCGGATGCCCCCACGCCGCGGTCCGGCTTGGCCACGATATCCCGGCCGGAGCGCTCAAAAAAATCCAGCAGGGCGCTGAGACCGGTTACGATCTCGCCCTCGACCACGGCAACCCCCGCCTGCCGGAACCGTTCCTTCATAACTGACTTCCTTATCAGTCGCGGGAGGTCGGCGGGCTTAAGGCCGGGAATGCCGAGGTCCTGCCTGAGCGCCGCGTCCAGCGGCAGCCACCACTCGTTAAAAGATTCCAGGCAGGAGGCCGGGCCGTGCTTATCGGCCAGGTGCCGCACCGCTGAGAGTATGGAGGAATACTTATCGCAAACAAGCTCTTCGTTGCCGGAGTAGCAGGAGAGATCGGCCCGGCAATATTCTGAAAGGTCGGCCCGGAGCGCCTCGTCAAGGTTCCCCCAGTCGGCGTCGCCGATGCCCAGCACATTAAAACCCCGGGCCTTGAGCCTGTTGGCGAAAAAGCGCAGTCGCGGAGGATACTGGGGGGAAAGCATGATGAAGTTGTTCATAAAATTAAGCGCCGGCCCGGCCCTACAGAAGCTTGATCCCTGCCTTTGAGCATTTTGCGCGCATGTCGTCCGGCCAGACGCTGGCGTGGACTTCCCCGATGTGGAGCTTTTTCAGGAAAAGCATGCAGAGCCTGGACTGGCCTATGCCGCCGCCGATGGTCAGGGGCAGCTGTTTATTCAGGAGTCTTTTATGCCAGAAGAGGTCCTTCCTGCCGAGCGCGTTCTTTTCTTTCAGCTGCTTCAGCAGCGCCCCGCGGTCCACCCGTATCCCCATGGAACTGATCTCAAGGGCTATCTTCAAAGGCTGGTACCAGACAAAAATGTCTCCGTTGAGGCCCTTCCTGCCCCCGCCGGTGGGCGTCGTCCAGTCGTCGTAATCCGGCGCCCTGCCGTCGTGGGGTTTTCCGCCGTGAAGCGACCCGCCTATGCCTATTATGAAGACGGCGCCGTGTTTTTCGGCGGCCCTGCGTTCCCGTTCGCGGGGATCCAGCCCCGGGTACATTTCAGCCAGGTCTTCGGAATGGATAAAGGTTATGGCGGGGGGAAGCGCGGGGCGTATATCCGGGTATTTGGCGTGGACGGCGCGCTCCGTCCCCTTCATGGCCCTGTAGATTTTCCTGACCGTCGCCCTCAGAAAAGCCAGGCTCCGCTGTTTCTTTGTGATTATCCTCTCCCAGTCCCATTGGTCCACGTAGACCGAATGGATGTTATCCAGGGAATCCTCGTCGGGCCGGATGGCATTCATGTCGGTGTAGAGGCCTTCCCCGGTGCGGAACTTATAGTCGGCCAGCACCATGCGCTTCCACTTGGCGAGGGAAAAGACCACCTCGGCCCGCGAATTATCGTGCTTGATGGGAAAAGAAACTTTCCTCTCGCTGCCGTTCAGGTCGTCGTTGATGCCGGAGCCGCCCCTTACGAACAGCGGGGCTGAAACCCGCTGCAGGCGCAGCGCCACGGAAAGATTTATCTGGAAGCTGTCCTTGATGAACTTGATGGCCCTTTCGGTTTCCCGAAGGGATAGTTTAGACCTGTAGTTTTTATCGATGATAAGTTCAGCCATGCGTTCGATCTCCGGAAGCGTATCGCCCGTCAGACAACCAACCCATATTTTACAAAAAAGGTGGACGGGGCGGTAAAAAGTCCCTTTAGGTCTTGCCGGGACAAGGGAGCGGCGCGTCCAAAACCGACTTTGACGCCGCCATACTGAGGATCACGGCCGGGTTCACGCTATACCTGCAAGCCCATACCTCGTCTTCGAGTATGCGGCAAAAACAAAACCGCCGGGCTTCCCCGGCGGCTTCAGCGCCGGAAACCCGGCGGCCTGCCGGCTATTTGCCTCCGGAGAGTATCTGATCTATCCGCTTAAGGCCCGCGGCCGCATCGGCGTTGGACGGGTCCATTTTATTAGCTTTCTTCCATTCCTCGCGCGCCTTCTCATAATTGGCGTTCTGAAAATATTTAACTCCTTCGAGATAATGCTGCTGCGCGGGCGGGATCGCGGGGTCAACCGCCTTCGTGCTCCCGGCGATAAGGCACGATTGAGTGAGCTGGTTCCCCTTCGGGATCCTTACCGCCGCGACCAGGTTGTTCACCAGTTTCATATCGGACATGCTCCGCACCTCATAGGCGTCCTGCTGCATGTACCGCCGCGGTATCTGCATTGTCTCGACCAGGTCCTCGCTCAGGACGCTCTTTGCCGGCAGGTCAGCCCTGGCCACCAGCACCTGCGTCAACTCGTCGGCCTGCGAGGGAGAACGCTCCCGGTAAACCATACCCGCCCAGAAGCAGGCGGCGAGCAGGACCGCAACTACCGAAATAACCGCGCTTTTATTACCCATAAATAATTTCTCCTGAACTTTATTATCCCAAAAGGTACCCGGAACCCTTCCCGATATTCTACCAAACAAAACCGCCGGCCCTGCCGGCGGCGGCGGCTCTTCAGCCCTCCGCGCAAGCCGCTTTTCCAGCCAGTGTCCCCCGCCCCCGAAGATCCATCCCAGCATAAGCAGGTTATGCAAAAACACGGCATATTCGTTCCGAGCGTGGCGTATGCCGATGACCGCGAATATGGAGACGGCCCGGGCGTTTATTTATTTTGGATCGAAAGCTTTTAACATTTCCAGGGCTTCTTGTGTTACGGATAAAATGAAAGACAGGGGGGAATTGCGGCAAGAGAACTTGTTTTTACCGCGGCTCCGGCATCACATCCGTTCCGGCGCCGACACGCCCAGCAGGCCGAGGCCTTTGGCGATAATGCCCCGCACATGCTCCAGCAGGAAAAGCCTGTAGGCCGAGGTCTCTTTGTGCTCCGGGTCGAGCACCTTGCACTTGTCGTAGAAAGAGTGAAAACACGCCGACAGCTCCGTCAGGTAGGTGGTCAGGTGGTGGGGGGAGAAATCCCGCGCGCAGTCGGCCAGGGTCTTCTCCAGCCACAGCAGCTTCAGCATCAGCGCGCGCTCCTCGGCGTTGATCAGGATCCTGGCCTCGTCAAAACCCGCCGCCGGGTCCACGCCCTTGGCGGCCGCGTTCGCGAAGATGGAGCTTATGCGCGCGTGCACGTACTGAACATAATAAACCGGGTTATCGTTGGACTTCTTCTTCGCCAGATCCACGTCGAAAGTGAGGTGGGTATGCGGGCCGCGGGCGGCAAAGAAGAACCGGCAGGCGTCCGCGCCCACTTCGTCCACCAGCTCCTTGAGGGAAATAAAATCTCCGGCCCGCTTGGACATCTTCACCGTCTCTTCGCCGCGCTTCAGCGCCACCTGCTGGTGGATGAGCACTTTGAATTTACCCTGGCTTCCGGCCAGCGCGCCGACGGCGGCTTCCATGCGCGGCACATAGCCGTGGTGGTCGGGGCCCCAGATATCTATAAGGCGCGTGAAGCCGCGGGAGAATTTGTTGAGGTGGTAAGCGATGTCGTTCAGGAAATAGGTATTGCGGCCGTCGGCCTTCACAAGGACTCGGTCTTTATCATCCGACTCTAGCTCGGAGGCGGTGCCGAACCAGACGGCGTTGTCCTTCTCGTAAGCCATGCCGCGCTCTTTAATGACGGCCAGCGCCTGGGCCGGCGCGCCGGCGGCGTGCAGCTCGGACTCCAGGAACCAGCGGTCGAAGTTCACGCCAAAAGCTTTCATGTCCGCGCGGTGCAGCTTCAGCATTTCGGTGACGGCGTGTTCCGAGAACTGGAGGTCGGTCCAGCCGGAGGCTTCACCGGGCAGGGCTTCCCCCATGTCCTTAAGGTAGGCGCCCTGGTAGCCGTTCTCGGGCGGCTCAGCCTTTTTGAACCTGGCTTTAAGGGACTGCCCGAGCAGTTCCACCTGCTTGCCGGCGTCGTTAACATAAAATTCGGTGGAGACTTCTGCGCCCAGCGCCCTGAAGATGCGGGCCAGGCTGTCGCCCAGCGTGGCCCCGCGGCCGCTGGCCAGGTGCATCGGCCCTGTCGGGTTGGCCGATACGAACTCCAGGTTTATCTTTTCGCCTTTGAATTCCGGCAGGGTAAAACAATCCGGTTTTCCCAGGTCCCTTAAAGCCTCGAAAAGGAAGGCGTCGCCGAATTTCAGATTCACGAAGCCCGGCGGCACTGACTGCGCGTCGAATTCCGCGCCTAAGACAGCCTTGAGCTCTTCGGCTATTTTAAGCGGCGGCCTCTTAAGCAGCTTCGCGCCGGCGATCGGCCAGGCGATGGAGACATCGGCGCTTATGTGCGGGGGTGGCGCGGCCAGGTGGAACCCGGCCATCGCCCCCTCTTCCAGTGCAAAGGCCGCCGCCGCGCGGCTTTTCAGGCCGGCTTCAAGGATTGAGAGCTTCATTGCTTGCGCAGGTGCCGTTTCAAAGGGCTATGCCCATCAGACGGCCATTTCTTTTTAGAGTTTTTTTTAGCTGTCTTTTTCGCGGGTTTTGCTTTTTTAACGGGCGCTTTCTTCGCCGCCTTCTTGGGGGCGACGCTCTTTTTGGCGGTTTTCCTGAGCGGCACTTTCTTGGCGGCCGGTTTCTTCGCGGCGGGTTTCTTAACCGCGGTTTTCTTGAGCGGCGCTTTCTTAGCGGCCGGTTTCTTAGCCGCGGCTTTCTTAACGGCGGGCTTCTTCGCGGCGGCCTCTCTAGCGGGGGCTGTTTTTACAGCGGGAGCGGCGGGTTTCGGCTCCGGCTTCTCTTCCCATTCCACCGTCCTGAAATCAGCATAGACCTTGTCTATAGCGTAAAACTCGGCGGCCTTGCCGTCGTAGACATGCACCAGCACCCCGCCGTAGTCCAGCACCTTCCAGTTCTTGGATTGCATCCCGTCCCTGTGCAGGCAGTAGATCCCTTCCTGCTTCAGCCGCACCTGCACCTCTTCCTCGACGGCGTCCAGCTGCGGCGAAGATTCCACCACCATCAGCACGGCGTAGTCAGCCAGCGGCGACTTGCCGGCCAGGTCGTAGATGGTGACGGGATGCGCCTTCTTAGAATCCCCGGCGCGGGCCGCGGCAAACGCTATTTTCTTAAAGCTGCTTTTTGATGTCGTCATATAGTGTTCTTTCTATTCCTCAGTTTTTCAAGCATCGCGGCTTCCGCCTGGTGCTCTATGTTTACCATCGCGGAGCCCGCGATGGATGATATTGTATTAAATATGGTGGCGAGGTTATTTTTCTCCACCGGCGAGAGCTTGTCGGAGCGCTCGAACACCGCGCAGGCCAGCGGCCTCCCTTTGACGGCGCAGGTCATCGTGTAGGAATTGTCGTCCTGCCAGCCCCCTTCCGGCCTGGCGGGCAGGGCGCGGGGCTCTCCTTCCCTTGTAAATGAGTCGCGCGAGTAAACCTCCTCGTATTCCTCGTTGTACATGTTGTAGCCGTAGGCCTTCACGTTCCAGGCGCCTTCAAGGTAAATGCGCATCTCGTCGATCACGGCGGAGAAGAACTCCGCCGGCGACTTATGCTGGGCCAGCAGCAGGCGGCTCAGGTCGAAGAGCATGGTAAGCTCGCTGGAGGTATGCTGCAGGCGGCGGGAAACGGTCCGCAGTATCTCGCCGAAGAGGCTTATGCCCGTCACCGGGTGGTCTTTTGAAAATGAGAAGAACTGCCGGCGCTCCACTTCGTAAACCACGCTGTCGGCGGAGGCGCGTGCCTGCGCAAAGCGCGCGACCCCCTCGATAACGGCCATCTCGCCGAAGAAATCCCCGCCGGCAAGGATAGCCAGCGTTTTAAAATTATTGCCTTCCGTGTCCATGGCCTTCTCAATGACCACCTCGCCGGACACTATTATGTAAAGGGCGTCGCCGGTGGTTCTTTCCTTGAAGATCACGTCGCCGCTATTGTAGGTCGTATGCTTGAAGCAGCCCGAGAATTCCTCCAGCATGGCGCCGGTGAAATTGCGAAAGAGCGGTATCTGCTTGAGCTTTTCTATTTCAGACATTACACGTTCCTCCCTTATACGCCGCTCGCGCTGCACATCTTCTTGAAGAGTTCCTGGTCGTGGGCCTTGGCGGCCGCCACCTCGTAAGACACAACGTTCTGCTTCACGAGCATCGACATGGCCCTGTCCATGGGCATCATGCCGTACTTGGCGCCGGTCTCTATGGCGCTGTAGATCATGTGGGTCTTGCCTTCGCGTATCAGGTTGGAGATGGCCGGGGTCATGACCATGATCTCGCGCGCGGCCACGCGGCCATGGCCGTCCTTGCGGGCCAGCAGTATCTGGGAAACCACGCCCTGCAGCGAGGCGGCCAGCTGAACGCGCACCTGCGTCTGCTGGTGCGTCGGAAAAACGTCGATGATGCGGTCCACCGTGGAGGGCGCATCCTGCGTGTGGAGCGTGGCGAAAGTCAGGTGGCCCGTTTCGGCCGCCGTTATCGTCAGCTGTATCGTTTCCAGGTCCCGCATTTCGCCCACCAGTATCACGTTGGGGTCTTCGCGCAGCGCGGCGCGCAGCGCGGTGCCGAACGAGCGGGTGTGCTGGCCAATCTCGCGCTGGCGCACCACGCAGGCGTTGGGCTCATAGGTGAATTCTATGGGGTCTTCCACGGTCAGAATATGCCCCTTGCGCTTCTGGTTAATCTGGTTTATCAGGGCGGCCAGCGTGGTGGACTTCCCCGAGCCCGTAGGCCCGGTCACCAGCACCAGCCCCTTGGGCAGGGTGGAGAACATCACTACGGCGGGCGGCAGGCCCAGCTCTTCCGGCGTGGGGATCTTGGAGGGGATGACGCGCATCACGGCCTCCACGCCGTTGCGGGCCACCAGCACGTTCAGGCGGAAGCGGGACACGCCGGTGACGGCGAAGGAGCAGTCCAGCTCCCAGTCCTTCTCGAATTTCGCGCGCTGCTCGTCGTAAAGCGTGGAGTAGATAAGCGATTTTGTCTGGTCGCCCGTCAGCGGGGGCAGCCCCTCGGCCACCGGGATCACCTCTCCGTTGAGGCGCATCATGGGCGGCTTGTTCACGCAGATGTGTATGTCGCTCGACCCCGCCTGCACCGCCGTCTTCAGGATAGTCACCATGTCCATATTTGCCTCCGATTGCGAATGACCCGAATAACTGCAAACTCCGAATAAGATGAATAATTCTACTTTAATCCGCGCAATTCGCTTTATTAATTCGTCTTATTCGCTTTTAAAATCCTGCCCCAGTATCACGGCGGCGCCCGCCACGCTCTTCTGCGAAGACCGCACGTTTATTTTAAGCTCCGTAAGCCCCAGTGAGCCGCGCAGCTTCAGCGCCGCCGCGGTGTCGCTGGAAAAGCCGATTATCGCGGTATGTTTTTCAAGCGTGGGGTACGACGCCTCGGTTATCACGTCAAAGCCCAGCGCCCTCAGGCGTTTCGCCGCCCTGGCGGCCAGGCCCTTCCTGCCCGAGGCGTTGTAAACTTCCACCCGCGGCGCCGAGGCCGGCCCTTCCGCGTCGGCGATCTCGGCGGCCTGGGCCCTGCGCGAGATCTCGGTAAGTATAAAATTGGACGAGCCCAGCTTTGAAAACTCGCCGAAAAGGGAGAACAGGTCGAACGCCGATATATTGGTAGCCCCGCCGTCCCTCAGGCCGGAAACCCAGAAAACCGCGGACAGCAGGCGCTTCGGTTCGGCCCGCCAGTTGTTAAGCGTGCCCCACAGCGCGTCCAGGTCCGGGGCCGAGGAGAGGGCTATGTAGAAAACGTTTTCCCCGGCGGCGGTGCCGCCGGCGGCCTTCGCCAGGTCCACGGCCCTGTGCCAGCCGGAGACCCCGGGCTTGGCCCTGGGGTGGGCCATCGTGAAAGCGTTCACGGTGCTTGAAAACGGGTGGTAGACCAGCAGCGCGGAAGAGCGCTCGCCCAGCAGCGCCAGGCTTACGTCGCGGCCGGACATGAGCTCGCGCGACGCGGGCGAAAAGTACTGCCAGGCGGCCGCCGCCAGCGCCAGCGCAAGCCCGGCGGCCAGCAGCGCTCTTCCTATTTTTTCTGAAGACTGTTCCATAGTGAAACGCTCAGCGGGCGCACCCGGCCCCCGCCGGGAAACGCATAGACAAGTTTAACATAATTAGCCGCCCTGAATGCCGCTTCAAAATCCTTAAAAGCCGGCGCTCTCACCAACCCAGCCAGAATAACCGCCCGCCGCAATTCTCCCGCCCGGCAACAGCCGGGCAGGGGGAGCTTTTCAAAATTACAGAAAAACGCCCGGCTTTTTGTATTATATTAAAACAAAAGGGAAGGGAGCGTTTTTTGGAAATTTTTTAAGCAACGGAAAGATAGAAACTAAGGAACGAACTAACGATAGCAGGTCTTATGTTACCTACAGATCTATGGCTGAAAATATATTGATCATCGACGACACGCTTGAAGTGACCAGGACTTTGCAGCTGATCCTGGAGGGGGGCGGCTACAATGTGTATGTCTGCTACAGCGGGAAAGAGGCCCTGGAGCGGATCGCCGGCGAAAAGCCGGATGTGATACTTCTCGATGTGATGATGCCCGGCATGGACGGGTTCGAAGTCTGCCAGGAATTGAAAAAAAGCGGGGAAACCCGGGATATCCCGGTGATCATGCTCAGCGCTCTTAAAGATCTTGAGGATAAAGTGTGCGGCCTGGATTGCGGCGCCGACGATTTCCTCACCAAGCCATGCAAAGCGCTGGAGCTGCTGGCGAGGATACGCGCCCATATCAGGGTAGCGCAGCTTCACAAAGAGCTGAAGCAAAAGAACGAGGAGCTGAAAAAGCTGGGCGAGCTGAAGGACAACCTGACCCAACTGATAGTCCACGACCTGAAAAACCCCCTGGCCTCGGCCAGGGGCTGGTTGGACATAATGAGCAGGGGCGCGCATGGAAAGCTCAGCGCCCGGCAACAGGATTTTGCGCAAAAGGCAATGAGGTCCTGCGACCTCGAGCTGGATATGATAAACGACCTTATGGACATCACGCTTATCGAGCAGAGCAGCCTGCAGCTGGTTAAAACACCGGGCGGGGTCGGAGAGCTTGTAGGCTTCTGCGTGAAGCAGATGGAAATTGACATGGAGAAGCGCGGCATCTCCCTGAAGAAAAAAATCCCCGCGAGGATACCGTCTCTTAACGCCGACCACAGGCTTATACGCAGGGTCCTGCTCAACCTGCTGGGGAACAGCCTCAAATTCACCCCTGACGGCGGAGCCATCACGGTACGCGCGAAGCGCTCTAAAAAAGAAGGCCGCTACGTTTTCTCGGTGTCCGATACCGGCAGGGGAATAGCCCCCGAGCACCTGAAAAAGGTCTTCGACAAGTTCTTTAAACAGGAAGCGTCAAAAGACGCCTCTGTGTATAGTTTCGGTAAGGGGCTGGGCCTCGCGTTCTGCAAGCTCGCGGTGGAATCTCACGGAGGAAAGATCTGGGCCGAGAGCGGACCCGGGGGCGGCACCACCATAAGTTTTACGCTGCCGGCGGGGCTTTGACGCGGCCGCAGATCATCTTTTTTTCTGAAGACTGTTCCATAGCGAAACGCTCAGCGGGTGCACCCAGCCGCCGCCGGAAAACGCATAGACAAGCTTAATATAATTGGCCGCCCTGAATGCCGCCTCAAAATCCTTAAAAGCCAGCGCCCTCACCAGCTTCGCCTCGCGGAAAGCGCGCCCCTGGTTGGCCAGGTCGCTGACATAAATAAGCCGGGCCAGCGGTCCCATGCCCGGGGCCCCGGTAGCGTGCTGTTCTATCGCTTCCAGTATTTCCGCGTCTTTCACTCCGAACTTTTCCCTGGCCAGGGCCGCGCCGGCCCAGGCGTGCGCCAGCACGGGCGCCTCTTTCAGCGTCAGCTCCGGCAGGGCGGTCCGCGGGGCCCGCTTCAGGCAGCAGCGGCGCAGCTCCGCCGCGGGAAGGTCGCGGGCGCAGTCGTGCAGCAGGGCGGCAAGCGCGGCCTTCTGCTGCGGCACGCCCGCCGCCCCCGCCAGCCTGAGGGCCAGCTCCGCGGTGTGCAGGGAATGGGCGAAGCGCGCCGGCGAAAGAAGTTTCCTGAGCAGCGCCCGCTCGCGCGCCAGGTAAAGGGATCTTGCCGCTATCAGGTCCAGCACGGCCCGGTGCAGCTGCGCCGGCCTGCCGCCCAGGAACAGCTCCGCCCTGATCCGGGTAGAGTCGGCCCTGGGGAAACGCCCGGCCAGCGCGGTAAAAGGGACGCCGGATCTTCTATGCATGGCGCACCCGGGCCGCAGGCCCGCCAGCAGCCGCGTGTTTTTAAGGATAAAGC
Organism: Elusimicrobiota bacterium; assembly: GCA_030651035.1. Taxonomy (GTDB): domain Bacteria; phylum Elusimicrobiota; class Elusimicrobia; order Elusimicrobiales; family UBA9959; genus UBA9959. The sequence goes on along the minus strand of JAUSCK010000293.1, from coordinate 65,485 downwards.
CGGGGCGCCGCCAGCCCTTGAACCCGGCCAGGCAATCGGAGCCCATAAGAAAATAAACGGGGGCGCCGGGATGCAGCCGCCGGAAATGAGCGACCGTTTCATAAGTGTAGACCACGCGCTTCTGGTCCGCCTCGAAGGAGCTTATTTTAATTTCCTTCCTGCCGGCCAGCCCGGCTTCGGCCAGCGCGGCCTTAAGCATCGCGGCGCGGCCGGAAAAGGCGGCGGGCCGCAGATCCTTGAAAGGCGTGTGGAAACCGGGCACGAAATAAAGCACGGCGGGATTAAGCTGGCGCAGGGCCGCCGCGGCCAGCGCCGTGTGCCCGCGGTGGGGGGGGTCGAAACTCCCGCCGTAAATTATTACAGGTCTTTTTTCATCTGGCATGGAAGAATAATCTCAGGGCTCCGGGCTAAAAGGGGCCCTCATTTAGTATAATATATTTTATTGTTCTGTTCAGCCCTTAATATATGTCACAAAACCGCGACAACTGCATAATACTCCTTGTGGATCCACCGGAAGCGGACAGGATAAACCAGGCGCTTAAAACGGCTTTCGGCCCGGAAAGGGCCGCTCACGTGAACGGCGACCTGCTTTCTGCCGCTTATAAGCTTGCCAAGGGCTTTGGCGACGCCATACTTCTCCTCTCCTACCAGAAGACGACCCGCCACCCCGACCTGACCTGGCTTGACCCGGAGGACCCCGGCTTCCTGGAGGTAAAGAACAACGCCGGCGAGGCCCGGCTGCAGGACGCTTTCCGCCTGGCCTTTTTCACCGGCGCGAAAAAAGCGGTGCTGATCAGCCACCTTTCCCCGGATCTCAAAAGCGACTGGATTTCCCTGGCTTTCGACGCCCTTGGAGACAGGGCTGTCGCCATAGGCGCCAACCAGGACGGCTCCTTCTACCTGCTGGGCCTCACTCAGCAGAACCTGAAGCTCCTGGAGACCCCGGGTTTCTCTCACGGGAAAAGCGCCGAGGGCCTGGCGGACCGGGCGAAGAAAAACAAGCTGGCGGTTTTCAGCACCCCTGAAACCTACTCCATAACCGGCGAGGACACCCTGCTGAAATGGATGGAGGCGAAGGAAACCCTGACGCCGCTTTTCCAGCACCACGCGCAGCCGGAAAATAAAAAGCACCACAAGCGCCACACCTACGGCCAGGAAGCCCAGGTGCAGCCCCCCCCCGAAAAACCGCTGTTGTAAGAAGAAGTTCAAAACAAACTGATTTCACCGCGGAGGCGCAGAGGTCGCAGAGGAAGAATATTTTTTATTTTTCTGTTCTCCGCGACCTCCGCGCCTCTGCGGTGAACATACAAATGCAGTTTTCCAATTTATGAAAAAAATTGAAACCGTCTGTGAAAAAATATTCCGCCTGGCCGGCAGGGCCCAGTGCGAGGTGATGGCCGAGCTCAGGAACGGCGCCCTCACCCGCTTCGCCGACAACGTCATCTCGCAGAACGTGGCCTCGTCCTCGGTGAACTTCTCGGTGCGCCTGCTGGACAGCGGCCGCATGGCGAAGATAAACTTCAACCAGGCCGACGACGCCTCTCTCGGGCGCGCCGTCTCCTCCGGCCTTGAGATACTTAAAAAACAGAAAAAAGATCCCGCCCTGCTGCCGCTGGCCAAACCCCGCCCCATACCGGCGGGGAAGAACCTTTACTTCCGCGAAACCGCGGAGCTGGACCCCGTTTACCGCGCCGGGAAAGCGGCCGAGCTGGCGAAGGCCTGCAGGAAGTCCGGGCAGATCTCCTGCGGCACTTTCGAGAACGGTTCGTCGGAGCTGGTGATAGCCAACAACCTGGGGGTCTTCGCCAGGCACCGCGAGACCTACGCCATCCACAGCGTGACCGTGCGCGACAAGGACGGCTTCGGCTGGGCCGAATACCCCGCCTACGACGTGAACGAGATCCCCTTCGCGCGCCTGAACGAGACCGCGCGCGCCAAAGCCGCCCGCGGGCGCTCCCCGAAGGAAATCAAGCCCGGCAGGTACACCGTGGTCCTTGAGCCGCAGGCCTCGGCGGACCTGCTCACCTACCTGGCGGTGTACGGTTTCGGCGGACAGATATATAACGAGGGCCGCAGTTTCGTCTGCGGGAAGCTGGGCAAAAAAACGCTCAGCTCCCTGCTTTCCATGGAAGATAACGCCCTAGACGGCGCCTCCCCCGGCATGCCCTTCGACTACGAAGGCCAGCCCCGCACAAAAGTCACGCTCGTGGAGAACGGCGTGCTGAAATCCGTGGTCCATGACAGGAAAACCGCCAAAGCCGCCAAGACGGCCTCCACCGGCCACGCCCTGCCGCAGCCCAGCTACATGGGGCCCTTCCCCCTCAACCTGGCCGTAAAACCCGGCCAGGGCAGCCTGGAAGACCTTATAAAGGGCACTGAGCGCGGCATCCTTGTCACGCAGTTCCACTACACCAACCTGCTTAAGCCCCAGACGGTAGAGATGACCGGCATGACGCGCAACGGAACCTTCATGATAGAGAACGGCAAAATAACCTTCCCCATAAAGAACATGCGCTTCACGCAGAGCGCGGCGGAAGCCTTCAGCAACGTCGAGGCCGTCTCGGGCGAGACCACCCCGGTCCAGGCCTGGGGCCCCATGGCCTGCCCGTCCTTCCGCCTGAAGAATTTCAACTTCTCTTCGTCGACGAAGTTTTAGGAGAACCACAATGTTCAAACTTGCATCCAAAGCTATCGAAGTGGCGCACAAATACAAGGCCGACTTCGGCGACATCCGCATAATCGAAGAGCGCCGCCAGAACCTCGGAGTAAAGAACGGAGAGCTCAACGGCCTCACCGACCAGATCACCCTCGGCTACGGCATCCGCGTCCTCTATAAAGGCGCCTGGGGCTTCGCCTCCGGCAGCCAGATGACCGGGCGCGCCATAGCCGACACCACCCTCAAAGCCATCGCCATCGCCAAAGCCAGCCGCCTACTGATGGCCGGCCGCGTCCGCCTCGCCCACGAGCCCGCCTACACCGACTTCTGGCAGACGCCGTTCCTCAAGGACCCCTTCGCCGTGCCCGTGGAGACAAAACTGGCCCTGCTGTTCAAAATAGACGCCGTCCTGCGCAAGAATAAAAAGATCCGCGCCACCGCCTCGGAAATGCGCTTTATACGCGAGCGCCAGTGGCACATGACCACCGACGGCTCCCGCATAGAACAGGTGCAGCTGTCCTCCGGCGCCAGCTTCTCCGCCACCGCCGTCGAGAAAGGCGACGTGCAGACCCGCGCCTACCCCTGTACCCACGGCGGCCAGACCCTCGCCGGCGGCTGGGAAGTGATAGAGGCCATGAACATGCAGGACCACGCCGAGCGCGTCCGCGACGAGGCCGTCGCCCTCCTGTCCGCGCCCCTCTGCCCCGCCGGGGTAAAGGATTTGATAATCTCCGGCAACCAGCTGGCCCTGCAGATACACGAATCGGTCGGCCACGCCTCCGAGCTGGACCGCGTGCTCGGCTACGAAGAATCCTACGCCGGCTCCAGCTTCGCCACCACCGAGAAGCTGGGCAAGTTCCGCTACGGCTCGCCTATAGTGAACCTCGTGGCCGACGCCACCCTGCCCGGCGGGCTCGCCACCGCGGGCTACGACGACGACGCGGTGAGGGCGCAGCGCTGGCACATAATCAAAGACGGCGTCCTTACAGGCTATATGACCAACCGCGAATTCTGCGGCAAAATAGGCAGGGAGCGCTCGTGGGGCTCCTGCCGCGCCGACGGCTACTCCAATATCCCGATAACGCGCATCTGCAACCTGAGCCTCATGCCGGGCAATACCGCGCTGGAGCAGCTCGTGGGCGAAGTCCGCGACGGGATAATGATGGAAAATAATATGTCCTGGAGCATAGACCAGAAGCGCCTGAATTTCCAGTTCGGCTGCGAGATAGGCTGGCTTATAAAGAACGGCAAGAGAACGAAGCTGGTCAAGAACCCCACCTACCAGGGCATTACGCCCGAGTTCTGGGGCTCCTGCGACGCAATAGCGGACCACAGCGAGTGGCGCCTGTGGGGCGTGGCCAACTGCGGCAAGGGCCAGCCCGGGCAGACGGCCATGATGTGCCACGGCTCGAGCCCGGCGCGCTTCCGCAAAGTCAAGATCGGCGTACGAGGGTAAAAGAAAGCTGCCGGCTGAACAAAAAAGCTCCAATTTATGGGGCTTTTTTGTTGGGGCTTTTTTGTTGTTGACTCTGCCCTTGTAAATATATACTATATAGATATCCTGATAAAAAAGCCGTTCTACGCGCCCTTTTGGCCTTTTTTATCGGTTTTTCCGGCCGTTTTCCGAGTATAGGTTTTATACAGCGTATGTGCAGAAACTGCACCCTTTTCCAGCCCAAAACCGATATTTGTTGAGACTGAAAAATAGTTACTAACACAGAAAACATATATAAAACAAGCGTTTCTCAGCTAACCAAAAATCTTACTAACAGTTGTGGATAACTTGTGGATAACTTAACAGATATCAAAGAAATCTGGCAGGAAGTGATCAAAAATCTTGAAACCGACATCGGTTCCGAGGCATTAGACCTTTGGTTGAGCCAGATAAAGCCGCTAGTCATAGAGGATGACACATTTAAACTTGAAGTTCCCAATGAGATAATTTATAACACGGTAAAACAGCGTTACGAGGAGAAAATAATCTCTCTGCTGACCCGGTTCACCGGGAAAACCCTTAAAATTAATTATTCCATGTCGCTGGCCCAGACTGAGCCGGTGCCGCAGTCCAAGGCCACCCCGGCGTCGCTCGCTCTGCCCGCTAATTATTATTCCTTCAACCCCAATTACACCTTTGAGAGCTTCATCATGGGCACGTCCAACCGCTTCGCCTTCGCCTCGGCGGAGGGAGTGGCTAAGACTCCGGGCCAGACCAACCCCTTCTTCATCTACAGCGCACCGGGCCTGGGCAAGACCCACCTGCTGCACGCCATCGCCCACGGCATCTTCAAGAACAACTCCTCCGCGCGCATCCTCTACACCGCCAGCGAAAATTTCGTGAACGAATACATCGACTCCGTGCGCGGCGGCGCCACGGAGCAGTTCCGCAGCAAGTACCGCAAACTCGACTGCCTGCTGCTGGACGACATTCAGTTCCTGGTCAACAAGGAGCGCAGCGAAGAGGAATTCTTCTACACCTTCAACTCGCTCTTCGAGTCCAAGAAGCAGATCGTCGTCACCTCCGACCGGCCGCCGCGGGAGCTCGCCCTGGGGCAGCGCCTCATCTCGCGCTTCCTTTCCGGAGTGGTGGCCGACATAAAGATCCCAGATTTCGAGACCCGCGTGGCCATACTGCGCCAGAAGCGGGACCAGCACAAGTACGCGATCCCTGACGACGTTATAACATTCATCGCAGAAAATGTAAAAAAAAGCATCAGGGAGCTGGAAGGCAGCCTTATAAACGTGGGGAATTTCGCCGCCAAAATGGGCCAGCAGCCGTCCATAGACGCCGTGCGGGAAATAATAAAGGACCATATCAGCGACCAGGATTCCGAGAACAAGAAGGTAGAGGTTGAACTGATAAAGCGCGTGGTGTCGGATAAGTACGCCGTAGAGCTTAAAGATTTTAATTCCAAGAAGCGCACCGAAAATATCGCCTTCCCGCGGCAGGTGGCTATGTACCTGGCCTGCACCCTTACGGACATGACCCAGACCGACATAGGTGAGGCCTTCGACCGCGACCACGCTACGGTGATCTATGCCAAAGACAAGATCAGCCACCTGGTACAGTCCGACCCCTATTTTAACGAGACTCTGAACCAGATAATTTCAAAGATAAAGACTGTTAATAACCAGGGGTAGGGTGTTTGCGGAGCGGGTTTTTGTCAGGACTGTCAGCAAAATCGGATAAGCTGTTGATAACTTTCTCCTATGTGCCTAACTTTTTGACGCTATCAACAGCCTGTCTTATAGAGGACTATGATGATGAAAATAAACAGTAACAGGGAAGCCCTGATAAAGGGAATGCAGACGATACAGGCCGGCGTCTCTTCAAAAACCGGGACCATACCGATATTACAGAACTTCCTGATGGAGACCGAGGACAAGGGGGTCAAGGTCGTTTTCACCGATCTTGAAATGGCCATAAAGCACCATATCCCCCTGGAGATAAAAGGGGAGGGCAGCATAACCGTCCCCATTAAAAAATTCATGGAGATACTGCAGAACCTCGGAGAGGACTCCGATGTTAATATCGCGGTGGACGAAAATAACCGCATCTCCATCTTAAGCGGCAAATCCCGCTTTAAGCTGGGAGGCACGCCCAAGAACGACTACCCGGTCATACCCGACCTGGACGAAAGCAATTCCTTCAAGGTGCCCGCCAAGCTTTTAGCCGAGATGATAAACAGCACCATCTTCTCAGCCTCCTCCGAGGACGACAGGCACTTCCTGAACGGCCTGCTCTGGAAATATGAAAAAGATATCTTCTCGCTGGTGGCCACCGACGGCCGCCGCCTGGCGATAACCTCCACAAAAAAAATAAAGACGAAGAAGGAGTTCAAGGTCATAGTGCCCTCCAAAATACTCGGCGAGCTGGCCCGCTACCTGAAGGGAGGCGGCGTAAAGGACGCCGACGAGGTCACCGTGGGGCTGTCCTCCAACCAGATAGGCTTCAAGATAGGCAAGACGGTGTTCATCTCCCGCCTGGTGGAGGGGAACTTCCCCGCCTTCGAGCAGATCATCCCCAAGAGCCACGAGATAGAGATAGTTATCAACGCGGAAAAACTTATGGCCGTGACCAAGCGCGCCGCCATCTGTTCCAACGAGCGCTCCGGCTCAGTGAAGTACACTTTCAAGACGGACGCGCTGGTGGTCAATTCCGCCTCCCAGAGCATGGATTTCGAGGACGAGCTGGAAATAGACTACAAGGGCAAGGAGTTCCAGATAAGCTTTAACCCCAAGTTCGTGCTGGACATCCTCCGGGCGGCCGGCGACAGCGACATAACCGCCGAGTTCACCTCCCCGGCCACGCCCGCGCTGCTCAGGGTAAAGGGCCGCGAGGACCTGATCTATATAGTTATGCCGCTGCGCACACAGTAAGATGTTCCTTGAACGGAAGAAAGCCAACTGGACCAAGGCGAACGAGGTCTGCTCTTCCTGGAAGTTGATGGGAGGATCCGACCTGGACCGCCTGGCCCTTCTGGAAGCGGTCTGGAAGAAAGAGATGGGCCGCCTGGGCGAACACTGCGTGCTGTTGGGCGTGGATAAGGGCGTTATACTCGTTAAACCTTCCTCCGCAACCGCCGCCAGCGAGCTTGCCCTGCGCAGCTCGGTGCTGGTGAAAGGACTTAACAAGTATTTCAAGCGGCCGTGGATAAAAGCCATAAAGACTGCGAACAGCATTTAAGAGAAGAGTTCACCGCTGAGGCGCAGAGGTCGCGGAGTTAAGAGAGAAGAAGATTTAAAAATGCGGTTCTCCGCGACCTCTGCGGCTCAGCGGTGAATTTAGGAAGTTTTTTTATTCAAATTTTAAGATTACTTACAGGAGTTAGACAGCCATGAATAAGACAGCCAACCCCAAAGAGGGAAATTACGATTCTTCCAAGATACAGGTGCTTGAAGGCCTGGAAGCGGTGCGCAAGCGCCCCGCCATGTACATCGGCTCCACCGGCATACAGGGCCTGCACCACCTGGTCTACGAAGTGGTGGATAACTCTATCGACGAAATTATGGCCGGCGGCTGCAACAAGATAGAGGTCGTGCTGAAAGAAGACAACCTTTGCTCCGTTTCGGATAACGGCCGCGGCATCCCCGTGGACCCCATGAAGGAAGTTAAGGACCCCAAGCTTAAAGGCAAGTCCGCCCTGGAAGTAGTGCTGACGGTGCTTCACGCCGGCGGCAAGTTCGACAAAGGCGCCTACAAGGTTTCAGGCGGTCTCCACGGCGTCGGCGTTTCAGTGGTAAACGCGCTGTCCGAGTGGATGGAAGTCAGCGTGAACCGCGACGGAAAGAACTGGAAGCAGGAGTACAAGCGCGGCAAGCCGCAGGCCGACGTTAAATCTTTCGGCCTCACCGAGGACCACGGGACCACCGTCACCTTCAAGCCCGACGTTGAAATTTTCGGCGAGGGGATATTCTCCTTCGACACCGTCTCCAACCGCCTGCGCGAGCTGGCCTTCCTTAACCCCGGCTGCCGCATCACCATCATAGACGAGCGCGAAGAGAACAAGAAGCACACCTTCTTCTTCGAGGGCGGGATAAAGCAGTTCGTTAAATTCCTCAACACCAACAAGCAGGTTATAAACGAGGACCCCATTTTTGTCACGAAGACGGAAGGCGAGGTTATGCTGGATCTTGCCATCCAGTACAACAGCGACTATTCCGAGACCATCTTCTCCTTCGTCAATAACATCAAGACCATAGAGGGCGGCACGCACGTTTCCGGGTTTCGCTCGGCCCTTACCCGCGTAATAAACGATTACATTAAAAAGGGCGACCTCCTGAAGGACAAGGATTACACCGTGACGGGCGACGACGTGCGCGAAGGCCTTACCGTTGTAATTTCGGTCAAGATCCCCGACCCCCAGTTCGAGGGACAGACCAAGACGAAGCTCGGTAATTCCGACGTGGAAGGGATAGTCAGGTCGCTCACCGGCGAAGCCCTCTCCGTTTTTTTCGAGGAGCATCCCTCCATAGCGAAGGCCATCTGCCAGAAGAGCCTGGGCGCCGCCGAAGCCCGCGAGGCCGCCCGCCGCGCCAAAGACCTGGCCCGCCGCAAGGGGTCGCTTACCGACTCCGGCCTTCCCGGCAAGCTGGCCGACTGCCAGGAGCGCGACCCCAAGAAATCCGAGATCTTCATCGTGGAAGGCGACTCGGCCGGCGGCTCGGCCAAGCAGGGCCGCGACCGCGTTTTCCAGGCCATCCTGCCGCTGCGCGGGAAAATACTTAACGTGGAAAAATCCCAGCTGGTAAAGATCATCTCCAGCGAGCAGATCTGCAATATCATCGCGGCCATAGGCACCAGCATAGGAGAAGGCGAGGACGGCTTCAACATTGAAAAGCTGCGCTACCACAAGATCGTCATCATGGCCGACGCCGACGTAGACGGCCAGCACATACGCACCCTGCTGCTCACCTTCTTCTACCGCCAGATGCGCCAGCTCATAGAGCAGGGTCACATCTATATCGCCCAGCCCCCGCTTTACAAGGTGAAGAAGGGGAAGTTCGAGGCCTATTTCGAGAACGAGGAAAAACTGCAGAAATGGCAGCTGAAAGAGGCCGTGGAAAGCATTTCGGTAAAAGCCAAAGGCAAAAAGCTGGAGGGCAAGGAGCTTTCCGAGCTGCTCGAACTTATAATCTCGGCCGAGAACACGCAGCGCAAGCTGGAAACCAAGAACCTTACGCTCAAGGATTATCTTAAGTTCCAGGCCGAGGGCCAGGTCCCGGTCTACCGCGTCGAGACAGGCCCCGAAACTTACCGCTATTTCTTCAGCGAGGCCGAATGGCTTAACTACGAGAACGAATATATAGCCAACCGCAAGGAAGCCCTGAGCAAGGAAGGCCAGCCCGTGGACGAGCTGGAAGCGGAAGACCTGGGGCCGGAGTTCCAGCCGCTGGGCGAATTCACCCGCCTTAATAATATAACACAGAAACTTAAGGCGCTGGGCTATAAGCTGGACGAGTACCTGGTGGAGGAAGATCCCAGGAAAGCCCACGCGTTCGAGGTTTCGACCGAAAAAACCACGGTCGGAGCCAAGGACCTGAAGGGCCTGCTTGAAACCGCGATGAAAGTGGGCTCCTCCGGCGCCAATATACAGCGCTACAAAGGCCTGGGCGAAATGAACCCGGAACAGCTCTGGGAAACCACGATGAACCCGTTCAAGCGGAAGCTCCTGAAGGTGGCCCTCGAGGACCCGGCTGAAGCGGAGACCATTTTCACCACCTTGATGGGAGACAAGGTAGAGCCGCGCCGCCTGTTCATAGAACAGAACGCCCTGGCCGCAAGGAACCTGGATATTTAACCGCGGAGAGGATTTAACATGGATACACAGGATGGACAGGATGTCGACTTTTAGTTCTTATCCTGTTTATCCTCTCCATCCATGTGAGTAATTTTTAAGGAGTTGAATAATGGCAGAACCTAAAGACCTTACACCGAAGCAGCCGGAGAACATGTTCGTCAACATCGTCGACCGGGATATCAGCGAGGAGATGAAGTCCTCCTATATCGAATATTCCATGAGCGTCATCGTGGGCCGGGCCCTGCCCGACGTGCGCGACGGCCTCAAGCCCGTACACCGCCGCGTGCTTTACACCATGGACGACATGGGCCTGCAGCACAACAAGCCCTTCAAAAAATCAGCCCGCATAGTCGGCGACGTGATGGGCAAGTACCACCCGCACGGCGACGCCTCCATTTACGACACCCTCGTGCGCATGGCGCAGAAGTTCAGCCTGCGCTACCCGCTGGTGGACGGCCAGGGCAACTTCGGCTCCGTGGACGGCGACCCCGCCGCCGCGATGCGCTACACCGAGGCCCGCCTCTCCGGCATCGCCGGCGAGCTGCTGGCCGATATAGAGAAGGAAACGGTCAAATTCACGCCCAACTACGACGGCTCGCTCACCGAGCCCTCCGTGCTGCCGGCGAAACTACCGAACCTGCTGGTTAACGGCTCGTCGGGCATCGCGGTCGGCATGGCTACCAATATCCCCACGCATAACCTGGGCGAAGTCTGCGACGCGACCATAGCGGTCATAGAGAACCCGGAGCTGGAAGTCAAAGAGCTGATGAAGATAATGAAGGGCCCGGACTTTCCCACCGGCGGCATTATCCGCGGGCGCAAAGGCATAAGGGATTATTTCGAGACCGGCCGCGGCTCGTTCAAGACGCAGGCCCGGGCAGAGATAGAGGAGATGAAGGGCAACCGCGAAGCGATCATCGTCACCGAGATCCCCTACCAGGTGAACAAGTCCACCCTTATCGAGAACATCGCGGACCTGGTCAAAGAGAAAAAGATCCCCGACATCTCCGACATCCGCGACGAGTCGGACCGCAGGGGCATGCGCATCGTCATCGAGATAAAGCGCGACGGCAACGCCCAGGTGGTCCTGAACCAGCTCTACAAGCACACGCAGCTGGAATCGTCCTTCGGCGTCATCATGCTGGCCATCGTGGACGGCCGCCCCCGCGTGCTGCCGATCAAAGAGGTCATGCTTCAGTACGTGCGCCACCGCCGGCTGATGATAGTTAACCGCACCAAATACGACCTTAAGAAGGCGCTGGCCCGCGCGCATATCCTGGAAGGCTACCTGATAGCCCTGCAGAACATCGACGCCGTGGTCGAGATCATCAAGAAGTCCAAGGACTCGCTGGAGGCCAAGGGCAAGCTGATGGCCAAGTTCGCGCTGTCGGACATCCAGGCGCAGGCCATCCTCGACATGCGCCTGCACCAGCTCACCCGGCTTGAAGTCGGCGCCATAGAGGAAGAGCACCGCGCGCTGATGAAGCTGGTCAACGAGCTGAAAGCCATCCTCGCCGACCCCAAGAGGGTCCTCCAGATCATCGTCGAAGAGCTCAAAGAGCTGAAGGCGAAATACGGCGACAAGCGCCAGACCGAGATCACCGGCGAGGCCGCCGAGCTTGATATCGAGGACCTTATCCCCGAAGAGGACGTTATTATAACCATGTCCCACGGCGGCTATATAAAGCGCATCGCGGCTGACACCTACAAGGTGCAGGGCCGCGGGGGCAAGGGCATCATAGGTTCGGACGTGAAAGAAGAGGACTTCATCGAGAAGCTCTTCGTCACCTCGAGCCACGCCACGATACTTATGTTCACCACGCGCGGCAAGGTGTACGCCCTGAAGGGATACGAGATCCCCGAGGGCAACCGGACCTCGCGCGGCAAGGCCATAGTGAACCTGCTGCAGGTGAAAGACGAGACGGTCACCTCCGTGCTGGCCATCGAGTCTTTCGCCGAGGCCAAGGGCAAGGAGGCCTTTATCGTGATGTGCACCCGCAAGGGCAACATCAAAAAGACCCCGATAGGCGACTTCGCCAATATCAGGCGCTCCGGCATCAACGCCATAGGCCTGGAGGACGGCGACATCCTGACGAGCGTGGGGCATACCGACGGCACCTATGAGATAATCATAGGCACCAAAGAGGGCATGTCCATCCGCTTCAACGAGTCGGACGTGCGCTCCATGGGCCGCAACGCCATGGGCGTGCGCGGCATACGCCTGGACAAGACCGACCAGGTCATCGGCATGGAAGTGGCCGCGCCCAAGTCGAAGAAGACGCTGCTGACCGTCTGCGAACTCGGGTTCGGCAAACGGACGGACCTGGATGAGTACCGCAATCAGCACCGCGGCGGTTCCGGCGTGATCACCATAAAAGCCACCGAGCGCAACGGCGCGGTGGTGGGCATCTACCTGGTGGAGAACAAGGACCACCTGATGGTGATGACCGAGAAGGGCAAGATCATACGCATGCCCTGCAAGACCCTGCGCGTCATCAGCCGCAACACCCAGGGCGTGCGCCTGGTGCGCATGGAGGAAGGCGACAAGATAGCCTCCGTGGAGCCCGTGGTCGACGACGGCGTGGAAGGCGTCCCGCCCCCCGCTGCCCCCGAGAAGAAGTAAAAGCGCGGCAGAAGAACGGCGGCCGGCGGAGCAAACCCTCCCCGGCCGCCTTCTTTTTTAATGCGGCACGATTTAGCAAAATAGGGGACTAAAATAGGGAAGGGTCCGAGGTTGTGCAAAATAAAATATTATATTCGGCGGCGCTGGGCTTTTTCATCTTTGCAGGCCGCGGCTTCGCCGCCCTGCCTGCCGGCAGCGCGGCCGCCAGTGAAAAAGCGATGAGGCGGCAGGCCTCCGCCGAATTAGTAGTGAAGGTTTCTTCTGTAACTTATTACAAAGATGAAATCCTGAAGTAACCCCCTGCTATAAGCCCAGAACGGAACGAACCAGGGCCAGGTCTTTATTTTTAGCAATTTGCCCTGACCAACTTATCGATTGATTTGAAAATGCTAAATTTCACCTGATCCCGTTCACGTTTGCTATTATATATCCGATTTATTTTCCTGAAGATAAATTATAATATCATGGTATACAGGTTGATAAATATAGCTGACTTACCGGTTAATTAACATGCGAAAAGCGATAATTGTTTCTGGGACGGGGTTTCTCCTTATTGCGGGCTATATTCTTCTGTTTGCCCGGCCGTACCGCCCTGTTGAGGCAATTTCTCCCGGCATTACGGATATGCACTGCCATGTGGCGGGCATAGGGGCCGGGGGGAGCGGGTGCTTCGTTTCCGCGAAACTGCGAGGGAACTGGCGCTTCGGGACCTATCTGCGGAGCTTCGGCGTTTCCGAAGCAGAGCTTTCGGAAAAAGGCGACATGCTGATGGCCGACCGAATTTCCGAAACGGCGGGCAAAAGCCGTTTTGTAAGCAAGGTCGTGCTGCTGGCCATGGACGGGGTGGTCGACGGCAAAGGGGAGCTTGACGCCTCGCGGACCGAGCTCTTCGTGCCCAACGAATTCGTAGCCGCGGCGGCCGCCCGCCACGCTAACTTGCTTTTCGGCGCCTCCGTGAACCCTTACCGCAAGGACGCGCTTGAGCGGCTCGCCTGGGCGAAAAAGCACGGGGCCGTCCTGGTGAAATGGCTCCCTTCCATCATGGATATAGATCCTTCGGACAAGAAACTCACCCCGTTTTACAGAAAGCTCGTGGAACTCCGCCTGCCGCTGCTCACCCATGCCGGGCAGGAGCGCTCTTTTCCCGGGACGCGCGATGAATTATGCGACCCTGACAGGCTGAACCTGCCGTTAAGCCTGGGAGTCACAGTAATAGCTGCGCATATCGCGTCTACGGGAAAGTACGGCGGCGAGCGGAGCACGGACCGGCTGGTTCGGCTGATGCTGAAATATCCGAACCTCTATTCCGACATCTCGTCGCTGACGCAGATAAATAAATTCGGGTATTTAAAGGAAGCGCTTACGCGCCCGGAGTTCTCTGGCCGGCTGCTTTACGGTTCCGACTTTCCCCTTATCAATACGCTGCTCGTCTCGCCGTGGTATTACGGCCTTACGCTTAAGCCCTGGCGGCTCCTCTCGGTGCTGAGGGCGGGGAACGTCTGGGACAGGGACGTACTCCTTAAGCAGGAACTGGGGACCCCGGCGGAAATTTTCAGACGCTCCGGGGAATTCATCGGGCGGTAAGGCGCCCGGCCAAGTTTTAAGTTGAAGCTAAGGGGATATTTTATGACCGAAGAAAAGATACAAGACCGCTCCTTCAGCTGGTTCAACGCCACGCAGTTCCTGGGTGCGCTTAACGACAACATGTTCAAGCTTTTCGTGATCTTTTTCCTGATAGGGATATTGGGCGCGGGGCAGACCAACCGGATAGTGGCCACGGGCAGCGCTTTCTTCGTGCTGCCTTTCCTGCTCTTCTCCGCCGCGGCCGGGGCGCTGGCCGATAAGTATTCCAAAAGAACGATAATCGTAGTCTGTAAATTCGCGGAGCTGGCGGTAATGCTGTGCGGCGTCGCGGCTTTTATGCTGAAAAGCGAGCTGGGGCTGTATTTGGTCCTTTTCCTGATGGCCACCCACAGCGCGGTGTTCAGCCCCTCGAAATACGGTATAGTGCCGGAACTGGTGGAGCGGGACGAGCTTTCCCGTTCCAACAGCCTGCTGGTGATGTTCACCTACATTGCCATCATCGTGGGCACGGCGCTGGCCCCGTTCGTAGCCCAGCGGACCGGGTCCAATTACGTGGCGGCGCAGGTGTTCTGCGTGCTGATCGCCGCCGCGGGCGTGCTTTCGGCGTTCATGATAAAGAGCACTCCGCCGGCGGATGCCGGCAAGAAAATGTCGGTGTTCTTCGTCAGCGATATCTGGCGGACGCTGGGCTCCATCAAGGGGGACAAGTATCTGCTGCAGGCGGTGCTTTCCTCGGCCTATTTCACCATGCTGGGCGCGTACCTGCAGCTCAATATGATCCCTTACGGCATCGCCCATCTCGGCCTGAGCCAGGAGACTAGCGGCTACCTGTTCTTCGTGGCGGCCGTGGGGATAGGCTTCGGCGCCATGGCGGCCGGCAAGCTTTCCGGGCGGGACATAGAATTCGGCATCATTCCGCTGGGCGCGCTATTATTGACCATAGCCTCGGTCAGCCTGAATTTCCTGCCCGCCAGCATCTGGCTGGTCTGCCCCATGATCTTCCTGGCCGGCATGGGCGCCGGGCTCTTCATCGTCCCCGTCGACAGTTTTGTGCAGTTCCGCGCGCCGCTGGCGCAGCGCGGCGAGATATTGGCCGCCTCTAATTTTCTGGGCTGGGTGGGCGTCCTCATAGCTTCGGGGCTTGTTTTCCTCAATACGGTGCTGGGGTTCAGCGCAGGCCAGGGCTTCGTGATGATGGGCCTGCTTACGCTCGCCCTGACGATAGTATCGTTCAAGGTCCTGCCCGATTTCCTCCTGCGGTTCATTACCCTCGTCATAACCCGGCTGGTCTACAATATTAAAGTTAAAGACATAGAGAACGTCCCGCTGGAGGGGCCGGCTTTGCTGGTCTGCAATCATATCTCCTATATCGACGCCCTGCTCCTGGTGGCCACCCAGCAGCGCAGGCTCCGGTTCATAATGACCAGCGATATCTACGAGGGCTGGGCTTTCTTCACGCCGCTGTTCAAGTTGATGGGCTGCATTCCCATAAACATGAAAGATCCTCCCAAGAAGATCATCGCTTCCCTGCAGGCCGCGCGCCAGGCCATGGATGACGGATTCCTGGTCTGCATCTTCGCCGAGGGCGCGCTTACCCGCACGGGGATGCTGAGGGAATTCCGCAAAGGCTTCACCAAGATAGTCAAAAACACCAATTACCCCATCATCCCGGTCTATATCGGCGGGGCCTGGGGCACTTTCACCAGTTATTACCACGGCAAGTTCGTGAAGAAACTGGCCGGCACTTTCCGCTACCCGGTGTCGGTGCTGTTCGGCAAGCCGCTGCCCGCTTCCTCCGGTGCCGGCGAGGTGCGGCTGGCCGTGATGGAGCTCTCCTGCGATTATTTCAACGGGCGGAAATCGGAGCGCGGCAGCCTCGGCCGCAGCTTCGTAGAGACCGCGCGCGGCAACTGGGGCCTGGACATAATGAGCGATACGACGGGGAAAAAGCTGACCTACGGCAGGGCCCTTACCGCGGCGCTGCTGCTCGGTTCGGCCCTGAAGGAGAAGACGCGGGGACAGGATATGATAGGCATCCTCCTGCCCGCCTCGGCCGGCGGGGCGCTGGCCAACATCTCCGTCACGATGTCGGGGAAAGTGCCGGTGAACCTCAACTACACGGTTTCAAAGGAAGCTTTCGCCTCAGCCATCGAGCAGTGCCGGATACGCACGATAATCACCTCCCGGGCCTTCATGGAAAAGATGAGCGCCCTGAGCCTCCCTGAGAACGCGGCCGTGTATTTGGAGGACCTGACCGCGGGAATAAGCGGGGGGCGCAAGCTTGCAGCGGCGCTTACGGCTAAGTTCGCCCCGGCGGGCGCGCTGCTCCGCGAAAGGGGTTTTAAGGCCGACGACACGGCCACGGTGATCTTTTCCTCCGGCTCTACCGGCGCCCCTAAAGGCGTGGAGCTGAGCCACCACAACATCCAGTCCAACATCGAATCCCTGCGCATCGTGTTCGACCTCGGCGACGGCGACAATATCTGCTCGGCCCTGCCGCTGTTCCATTCGCTGGGCTACACGGCTTCGCTCTGGTACCCGCTGCTGGGCGGCGTGCCGGTCTCCTACCACATGAACCCGCTGGAGGCCGCGGCGGTGGCCGGGCTCGCGCGCGAGAACAGGTCCACGATGCTTTTCGCCACGCCCACGCTGCTGATGCTTTACATGCACAGGGCTAAAAAAGAGGATTTCGCGGCGCTCCGCTACGTGATTGTGGGCGCGGAGAAGATGAAGCCGAAGCTGGCCGACCTGTTCGAGAAAAAGTTCGGCGTCAGGCCGCTGGAGGGCTACGGCGCTACGGAGCTGGCTCCGGTGGCCGCGCTCTCCGTGCCGCACGCCGGCCGGGACCCCGACGAATTCCAGACGGGCTGGAAGGAGGGCAGCGTGGGGCTGCCGCTGCCGGGCGTGGCCATGAAGGTGGTGGACCTCGACACCGGCGCTTACCTGCCCGCCGGGCAGGAGGGCCTGCTGCTGGTGAAAGGCCCCAACGTTATGACCGGCTATCTCGGACAGCCCGGCCTCACCGCCGAGGCGCTCAAGGACGGCTGGTACAGGACGGGCGACGTCGCCCGCATAGACGAGGACGGCTTCGTGTGCATCACGGACCGGCTGTCCCGGTTCAGCAAGATCGGGGGAGAGATGGTTCCGCACCTGGCCGTGGAGGAAGCGCTGCAGCGCGGGCTCGGCAAGATAGAGCCGGTGGTCGCCGTAACGGGGGTGCCGGACGAGCGCAGGGGCGAGCGCCTCGTAGTCCTGCATACGCCGGAAGCCGGCGAGGCCGCCGCTATGCACGCGCTCCTGGCCGCGAGCACCCTGCCGAACCTCTGGAAGCCGGCGGCCGACAGCTATTACCGGATAGATGCTTTCCCGATCCTCGGCACCGGCAAACTGGACCTGAAAGCCCTGAAGCAAAAAGCTATGGAGCTGAGCGGCGCGGGAGGCGCCGCGGAAAAAACATGAACTGACCCCGGCAGAGGCGGGGCCGGGCTACTATAATGCTGCAAGCAGCTATATCTACGTCGACGAATATTTTAGAACGGACCGGCGCCGCGGCCGGCCGGTACCTCTCTCATTTGCTTGATATGAGCACCCTCTTTCTGGAGTCCCTGAGGGCGGGCCTCGACAAGCGCCGCCCCGGAAAGAGAATGGTTTTCGACGTGGCGATGAACCAGATACTTTTTACGGGCGTTGAGGCCATGACGATAGTGGGCGTTATCGCGCTGCTTTTAGGCGCGGCGACCATCATCGAAACTTTTTCTTTAGTGCCGGACCTTGGCGGAGATCCCATGATAGGCAGGATCCTGGTCGTCGTGGTAGTAAGGGAGCTGGGGCCCATTATTACCGCGTTCATAATAATAGGCAGGTCCGGCACCGCGATCTCTACAGAGATCGGCTACATGATGGTCAACCACGAGATACAGGCGCTTGAAATGATGGGCATAAACCCTGTCCGCTACGTGGTATTCCCCAGGATAGTGGGGATGTCGGTAGCCGTATTCTGCCTCTCGTTCTTTTTCACCATAGTGGCCCTGTTCGGGGGCTATCTGGTGTCGAGGTTCATCATACAATACCCTTTCATGATGTTCCTGGACGACCTCAGCCGCGCCCTCGGCTTCTGGGACGTAGCCGTCAGCGGCCTCAAGTGCTTTTTCTTCGGGATAATAGTGGCGGTCATCTGCTGCTACCAGGGCTTCTCCGTAAAATTTTCCTTTACGGAGATCCCGCAGGTGGCCACGCGGGCGGTGGTCTGGTCGATATACGCCTGTTTCGCCGTCAACATAATCATAACGGCGTTTTTCTATATTTAAAATATGGCCGTAAAAATAGAGCTAAAAGACTTATCCTTCGCCTATGAAGGCGGCGAAGATATAGTGCGGTCGGCCTCGTTTTCAGTGAGCCCGGGAGAGGTCCTGGCGGTCGTCGCGCCGGTCGGCGCGGGCAAGACCACTCTGCTGAAGCTTTGCGCGGGACTTTTACCGCCGACCGGAGGCAGCCTGCTGGTGGACGGGAAGAATTTCTGGGAGCTTTCCGCCGGCGGGCAGCTGGAGCTCAGGCACAGGATGGGCTTCTCGTTCCAGGAGGCCGCGCTGGTCGCTAACATGAACGTGTTCGACAACCTCGCGCTGCCGCTCCGCTATTACGGGGACCTGGCGGAAAGCGAGATAGAAAGCTCGATCAACGCCTGGCTCGGGCGGCTGAACCTCGGGGCGGCGGGCAAATCGCTCCCGGCCGCGCTGTCGTCGGGCGTGCGGCAGAAGGTCTCTTTCATCAGGACGGCGCTGCTGGGGCGCGACTTTCTTTTCTGGGACAGCCCCACGCAGGACGCTGACGACGCGTTCATCAGTCTGCTCGGGGACGAGATACAGGAGCAGAAGAAAAAAGGCGTCGGCCAGCTCCTGACCACGCAGAGCAGGGGGCTGCTGTTCAGGTCCGCCGACAGGGTGCTGACGCTGGATGGCGGGAAGATCGGCTACCTGGGCCCGTTGAAAGGCGCGGGGACACTTGCCGGCCTGCCCGGCGGCCGGGACTTGTAAAAGCCCGGAGTTTTCGGCCATAATACTATCAGCGACTATGCATTTTAAATTCAAACACAGACAGAAGCTAGTCGGAGGATTTTTCCTTCTCTCCTGCGTGATAGTGATCATCCTGCTTGTGATCGTGGCGCGCGGCCAGAAATGGCTGCAGGCGTATAACCAGTACGTGACGTATCTTGAAGAGGGGAAGGGGCTGCGGGTGGGGACAGGCGTTACCATTAAAGGCCTGGACGCCGGCCATGTTTATTCCGTCGACCTGGGGCCGGACAACAGAGTTAAAGTGGGGATCAGGGTATTCCGCCATTACGCCGGCAGAATTAATTCAGGCGCCAGCATCTCGCTCGTGCAGCCGCTGATCGGCTCGAACAGCCTGGAGATAATCCCCGGCCCGGACAGCGCCGTGCCCCTGGCCAAGGACGACGTCATTCCGTCGGTGGACGAGGGAAAAACAGACTTTAAACCTCTTATAGATACTACTACGCGGCTTATCAGGGATCTGCAAGACCCCCGCGGGAACCTCATGCAGACGCTCGCCAGCCTCAACGCGACCACGAAAAACCTGCAAAACCCGCAGGGCGACCTTATGCAGGCCCTCACCAATCTCAATACGGCCACCAGGAAATTATCCGACGCGCTCGACTCGGAGCAGGGAACTGTCGGGCTGCTGATGCAAAAGCGCGAACTTTATGACAAGCTGAGTTCCGCGTCGGCTCATTTAGATGCTGTCCTTGCGGGCATGGAAAATTCCACGCCTGAGCTCAAGGCGTCGATTTCAGCGGCCAGGACGGACCTGGAGGAATCGGAGAAGGTGATCCGCTCGCTTCAAAAGAATTTTTTCATCAGGGGCAATATTGAGAACAGAATGAAGGAAGACGCCGCTCTTGGTTCCGAGGGGAGGACTCCCTGACCGGGCCGCTCAGAATGACAATTAAACCGAAAAAAAGCCGGCCCGGAGGCGCACGGAAAGCCTTGTTCCTGTTCCCGCTTCTGCTCGCGGCCTGTTCGTCCCGCTCCTATGTCGTCAACGACCGCCACAATGCGGCAAAAAATCTCAACCTGCGCGGCAACGACTCGTATTTCCGCGGCGATTACGCGGACGCGTCCAGGTTTTATGACAGGGCGCTGGCCCAGGCGATGGAGATAGACGACAGGGCGGGCATGGCTGAGAGCCTGAATAATCTCGGGCAGCTGTACGTGGAAGCGGGAGAGCTTCCCCCCGCTGAAGAAAAGTTTTTAAAGGCCGGCCAGCTCAACGCTGAAATTAAAAACAAAAAGGGGCTGGCCATAAACCTTAACAATTCAGGCAATGTTCTCCGCCTGCAGGGCAGGCATGAAGCTGCCGCGGCCGGGTTTAAGAAGGCGCTGGAGCTGGCGCGGGAAGCTGGCGATAAAAACGGCCGCGCGATAGTTATCAACAATATGGGCCTCCTGGCGCTTGATATGGGGGAGCACGCGCGGGCCCGGAAATATTTTGAAGAGGCCCTGGCTTCAGCCAGGAGCCAGAAGCAGCACCGGCTGGCCGCGGCATGCCTGCAGAATCTGGGCAGCCTGGCGGAGCGCGAAGGAAGAACTGACGACGCTATCGCCGGCTTTACCGAGTCCGTTGAGGAAGACCGCCTGGTGGAATATTCGCCGGGCCTGGCAAAGGGGCTGGAAGGCCTTGGCCGCCTGTATGCCAAAAAAGGGGAGCTCCCCTTATCCCAGGACTATCTTAAACGCGCACGATTTATCAGGGAGCGTTTAGGAGTTAAGTGAGGGAACCTGCCCGATGCGAGCTGAAAGCCCGCATGCAGCCGAACAGGCGCACCATTCGTGTCTGTCTCCTGTTTCCAGGTGGGAAGCCGCGTTTCGCGGCGGGGCCAACGCCAGGAAATGCTAAAACACATAAAGATGCTATAATTGATTTTCGTTTATTAATTCCGGCCTCCAGTCCGGTAATGCGTAGCTAATGGAAGCAAGGCGCAATATACAGGGGCAGGCTTAAAGTTTAAACTAGAGGGGAAAATGAAAAATAAAACAACTGTTTATGCGGCGCTGGGATTGCTATTTATAGCGCCGTTATCTCACGCCCGCTGGGGGACCGACTTTAACGCCTCGTCCTATAAAATGGAGGGGAAAGATCTGCTGACTACCAGAGCCACTTTAATAAAATGGTCCGCGCGCACCGGTAACAGTGTCGGAGGGTATACGGACGGCGTGGAGGAAAATAACGTTGGGGGTTCCGCCGGCTTTTTTATGGAAGGCAATTCACTGGTTCGTCTGGGACTTTCGGCGGGTTACGGGGTGATGCCGGTAGTTTTTTCGCAACATCGTCTGACATACGCCAGCGGATATAAAAACACGGAACTTGATACCAAAACAACCTATGTCCCTGTTGATCTGTATCTTAAATTAGGCACGGAGGGCGGCGGGGCCTCCTTCTTTCTTGGCGGTGGCGGGGATTTTGTTACGTCGATCAGCGAGTATAGGGTCAATAACACTAACGGCACGGACTACCAGGAAAAGGCCACATTTACGCAGAAAAAAATGATCCCGCACGCGCAGGCCGGCGGGTAAATGTCGCTATGCGCTGGTACTTCGGCAATTCGGCGGCCGCTGCGGCCGCGCCGGCGCAGAATGCGGTGCAGGTGATAGTTCCACAGGAATTTAACGATAACGTTATGCCGGTAAATACGGCGGAGCCGGGAGCGGCGCAGGATTTAGGGAATAATCTTCTGCAGGAGCCGGTTGCGGCCGCCACGGACAGCGAGGCCCTGAAGCTGGAGCGGGAGAAACTGGAGCTGGAAAAAGCAAAGCTGAAGCTCGAGCAGGAGAAGTTCGAGTTTGAGAAGCAGGGTGCTAAGAAGGAATAAGTCCGGAAACCGCCGGGCGGATTGACCGATCCACACCCTGAAAAGCCAGGCCGACCACAATACGGGCCTGGTTTTTTAGCACCAGCCCACAGTATCCCCGGCGGCCGGAACAAATTGCAAATTTCAAGACCTGACCCCTTTCCGACCCCTTTCCACTGGGGATAAAAAATATGAAACAGAATAAAACCTTGAAGACCGGCGGCGGAAAAATAGCCATCATCGGGGCCGGGAATATCGGCGCGGCCATCGCCAGGGGCCTGGCCGCTTCCGGGCACTTTCGGCCGGAGGAGATCATCCTCACCCGCCGCCGCCCGGAATTACTTGAGGCTTTTCGCGCTGAAAAATTTACAGTAATGTCCGATAACCGCGCCGCCGTAAAAAGCGCCGGCATAATCCTGCTCGCCGTGGGGCCGCAGGAAGCGGAGGCCGCGGTGAAAGATATCCGCCCCGCGCTGAACGGGCGGCATATAGTAATTTCCATTGTTTCCGGCGTTACCATGGCGCAGATCTCCGGCTGGATGAAAAAGAAGGTCAGCCTGGTCAGGGCCATGACCAATACCGCCATCTCGATACGCGAGGCCATGACCTGCCTCTGCGCCGCCCCGGTGAGCCGCGACGCGCTGGCCAAAGCGAAGGATATTTTTGACGCGCTGGGGAAAACCCTGGTCATAAGAGAGGAATTGATGCTTTCCGCCACCGCGCTGACCGGCTGCGGCATAGCTTTTTTCCTGCGCGCGATACGCGCCGCCTCGCAGGGCGGGACCCAGATAGGTTTTCATTCCGAGGAAGCTCTTGTGATGGCCGCGCAGACCGCCCGGGGCGCGGCCTCGCTGCTCCTGGGCCGGGAGGGCCACCCGGAAAGCGAGATAGACAAGGTCACCACCCCGCGCGGCTGCACCATAGAAGGCCTCAATGAAATGGAGCACCACGGCTTCAGCTCGGCCATGATCACCGGGATAGTTACCTCCAACGCTAAGGCCGCGAAGCTGTTCAAGGACAAATAGCCTCTGTCCGCGTCCTGCCCTAAAGGCCTATCCCCGCCAGGGCCGCATGGCCCTTCACCCCGCCGCTTCCTCCTGCAATAATATAAATATGAGGAAGACATTCGCGGCCGCCCTTACAGCTTTCATTACCCTGGCCGCGCCCCTCTGCGCTTCGGCCCAGGCTTTTGACGAACTCCTGCGCGCCAACGGCGCGGATAATACGGTTTCCTCGCCGCTCCCTGCCGTACAGCTGGTCCGCGCCGACGGGCTGACGGAAGCAGAGCAATACCTGCCCCCGAACAATAATGAGCCCGGCTTCGAATGGCCCGGCGAGAATAAAGGTACGGAAGAGCACTTCGTTTATATAGGGAAGGACGCGGCTTTCCTCAGGCTCTCCGAAGCCGATGACGGGACGCTGAGCGAGGGAAGCGGCAAATGCGCCCTCGCCCCGCAAACGCTTTACAAAGCTTCGGCTAAGCCCGGTTTTAAGGGCGAGCATATGATAGTGGACCTCGCGGCGCCCCTGCCCGGCTGCCAATTTACCCGCGGTTATATTTACATGATGTACGTTTCCTCCAGCTCGGCCGGCGGCGCCTGGGAACTGCCCAGGAACGTAAGGGCTTTCCTGGACACCCTCGCCTACGCCGAGGGAACCACCGATGCCTATAACTATATTTTCACCCACGCCACCTTCGAAAGCTATGCCGACCACCCGCGCAAGCGCAAATGCGCCGGCAAACTCTGTTCCGACGCGGCCGGGCGCTACCAGTTCCTCTCCAGGACCTGGGACGGCCTGGCCCCGGATCTCGGCCTTGCCGACTTCACGCCGCCCAGCCAGGATAAAGCCGCGGTAGAAATTTTTCGCCGCGCCGGCGCCTACAATGTTGTGCTCAGGTCCTCCGATTATAAAAATTTTGCATCCGCCCTCGGCAAGCTGAATAATATCTGGGCGTCCCTGCCCGGCAGCCCCTACGGCCAGCCCACCCACACCGCCGCCAGGCTGTGGTCGGTATATAAAGCCGCCCTCGCTAAGCATTGATCAGCTTTTACGGTATTGCCGGCCTGCACTTTTTTCTTTTTCGGCCGAGGGCCCATGCTTAAAGTCCCCGACGTGAAAAAATCTTTTCCGGGCTATTTTGCCCGTAGGCCTTGACAAGTCAAGTTTCCTCTGTTATACTCGAAATGTAGTCTCGCTCTCTTCAAGTGGTTGCGCCGGTCGGTGTGGTCGCGGGCCCCGCGGTTGCGGTGTGCGGCGGTCGTGTGCGCGGTGTGTGCGGTGCGGTTTGGTTGGTGCGGTCGGGCCCGGTCTGCGCGGTGTGCGGTGTGCGGTCGAGTTGGTCTCGGTGCGGTGGTTTCGGCGCGGTTCTCCGGTCCGTGGCCCGCTTCTGGCGGGGCGGTTCCCCGGGGTCCCCGGTTCGGCCCGCGTTTGGCGGCCCCCGGGCGGGTGTTCCGGCCCTTCGGGCGCGTTCAGTGCCTGTCGGCTCCCCGGCTCCCCAATGCGGTTACTGGCCCGTGTGCCAGGTGAAGAGCCCCCGTTCATCGGGGGCTCTCGCTTTGTGCGCGGCAGCCGCGGTCCGGGGATGACCTTTACAGCTCCGCTTTGAGTTCTTTTGTGACCATTTACGCCGCTTCGAGGACGGCTTTGGCCATGGGCTCCGACAGGACGCAGGACAATTCGGACGGCAGCGTCAGGACCTGCACCGCTATTATCAACACTTTTACGCCGCAGTCCTTCTGAAGCTCGGCCAGCATATTGGTGGTGGGCAGGTGGTGGACGGCGAAGTCCTCCGCTTTTTGCGGCGACATTTCATCCAGCGCTATCTCGAACACCTCTCCCGGCCGCCGGCCCTCTTTCCGCTGCTTAAAAATTTTTCAGGAAAAGCTCCCTTTCCTGCTATTTCGTGATAATACAAAAAAATCGGCGTATTTCTTTCAATTTAAAAAAAGCCCTTTGCGCCCGGTTATCGCCGGGCGTGATGGGAGTAGGGGGAGCGTTTGGGTTAATCGTCGGCCGGGGCGGGCTCTATGGCTTCGGCCGCCTGATAAGCATAGCTCTTTAGGCGGCACTAGCAGAGCTTCGTAATCAACCCGCGGGTCCAGTTGGCATTGTCCATCAGCCGTCCGACGGTTACCAGTTCCACGTATTCGGAAAAAGCGCCCGCATAATAGTCGAAGCTGCTGTTCAGGTCGTCGATGTTCTTCCTTATCGCGGGCAGCAGCAGAGCTTTTTATTTTTCTCGAACTCATCGGAAGAGGCAAAGTCGTCCCTGCTGCGCTCGGCATAAGCTAAAAAGTGAGGGTTTATTATCCTGGCAAAATGTTTGGTCTTATCGGTCTGGACTTCAATGGAATCAGGATAGAACCAGAACCTGGTCTTTACCCAGTCCGTATTATGACCGGCCGAAAGGAGCGCTCTTTCGCTGACGGTCAGGAAATCGGGGACATGTTCCCGGGTAGCGGGCCGGATGTCTTTATAAGTGTTTAGGTCAAGGCCGCTGGTTATAGTTTTAAAGCGTTTGTCCGCTTCCAGAACCACTTTGCCGACGGCCGTATCTTCCAGGAAGCCCCCCCACCTGGAGGGGGTGTCCCGCTCTGTGGCTGAAACCTTTAAATGGCCTGATTTGTGGCGGGAAGGCCGGGAGTTCACCCCCGTAATTATTTTGAGTCCTGGGCGGGGACCACACAACGGAAGCCGAGGTTATTAAGCCGGTTGCCCGGGGTGTTCTTGTCATGATTAGCCGCGCGCAGGTTGTAGCTGTCGTAGTACCACGACCCGCCACGGATCCCCCGGAGGGTCCCGGAGGCCGGCCCTTCAGGATTCTTCCCGGGGCTTCTGGCATAATAATTCTCATCGTACCAGTCAGACACCCACTCCCAGACATTGCCGTGCATATCATACAGGCCGTATTGGTTCGGCTTCTTCTGGCCTACCGGGTGCGCTTTGCTGTTGGAATTAGTATTGTACCAGGCGTATTCGCCAAGTTTGCTTGTATCATCTCCAAAACTGTACGCCGTATTGGTTCCGCCGCGCGCGGCTTTCTCCCACTCCGCCTCAGTGGGCAGACGACCGCCGGCCCATTTGCAGTAGGCGGCGGCATCGTCCCAATCCACATTAACTACAGGGTGCCGGTCAGTGCTCCATTTCTCCTGCCCTGGCATTTTACGGCCGGCGGTTTTGGAAAAGTCCCGATACTTGTCCAACGTTACCTCGTGCCTGTAGATGTGGTAAGCATCAAGGTAAACCTTATGCCGGTCACCGCCAGAACCCATTTGAAAATCGCCTGAGGAAATTAACACCATCGTTTTATTGCCTTTACTAATGCCCACGCCTAGAGAGGACTGGAGTTCCACAGATCTTTTACCGGGCAACTTCTTTTGAACGTGAATGTCCGCAGCATATCCAGATCCGCAGACCGTCCCAAGCAAGAATATTCCGATCAGTATATGCAGCACACCCTGGTCAACTTTATAAAGCCTTAATCCGCTCATAACTGTGCTCCGCATGATCTGGTTCCAGTGCATATTTTTTTAGCTTTTCGCGGGATTCTCCGCTATATACGGTTGAAGTTCCTTTCAATCATCCAGAAGCTGGGTGTGGCCGTCGGGGCAAGTGCCGCGGGTGCAGTCGTAAAAGCCATCATCGAACTCGACCCTGGTGTTCCAGTGGCGCAGGCAGTAGACGCGCCGGCACACATGACACTCGAAGCAGCCGGCCTCCCAGCAGATCTTTCGAAGGGCCTCGAGATCGCGCCCCTTGAGGGCGGCCAAGGCCGCATCAACAGACTTCAAGCCTCCGCTGAGCGCGCTGCCCATGAAGCCTTCGATCAGGAATCCCGGCGACACTATGGAGCCAAGCATGGGGGAGCCGGCCGGCACCAGGGTCACGGTAGCCGCCGTAGTCCCGCAGACGACACAGGCAAAGCTCTCCTGCCTCAGGAAGAGCGGCGAATCGCGCCGGATAACCAGCAGGAGGTGCTCCCAGAGCGCCTCGTTCCCGGAGCCCTGGAGTGCCGTGCAAAACCGCGGGTGCAGCTGCCGGTATTTCAGAAGCTGGCCGGCGTTCGTCCCGTTGAGGCAGGCCTCGACATTGGCGATGCGGTCGGCGAGCTTCAGCGTGACGGCGCCGGGGGTCGCCTTGATCCTGGCATAATACTCGCCAAGCTCTTCTTTCCCCAGGGCTGTCGCGCGCCGCGTCACAGCGAGGACAAGCCCGGCGATCCTCTCGCCGAACTCGGCGCGGAGCGCATCCGCGCCGGTCTGCGTATCCTCGATACAATCGTGCAGCCAGGCCGCGCAGAACAACGCCGTGTCCTGGTTGAGGAACCTGCCCAGGATCCTGACGGTGTCCTCCAGATGCTTGGCGTAGGGGTAGGCGCCGTAGCGCTGTGCGCCATGGGCGCGGCGCGCGAAGGCCTCCGCCCGGCTTAGAAGCCTCTCGGTCACATGCGGCTGTCCGCAAGGCCCGGGGCCAGCGGCCACGGGCGGGGAAACGGCGACCCCCGGCAGGCGCGCCGGCGTGATCGCGCCTTCCATCAGCAATTTTACCGCCTCGAACATGTCGCTCGCCGGGTACTTTTTCAAAAAGCTCTCGCCATCGGAGAGAAGCGCAGCCGTGTCGCTTAAATAACTATCCGCAACTATCCCCATGTACGCGACGAAGTCTTCATGCCCGTCAAGCTTCTGGAGATCCTCTCGCGCAAGCAAAGACCGGCTGAAGCCGCGCAGGCCCGCGAAGTCCTTCGCGTCGTTGTAGAAAGCAATGATCGCCGCGGCTTCGGCAAAGCCCCACTCCCCGGCTTTGACCGCGGCAAGATTCTTCTTCAGCAGAAGCGGGTCATTACCCCTCATAGCTCCGGGCACCTCCTTTTCCTAAAGGCCTGAAGAACGAGCCCGGCAAATACAAGCGGCAGCGATGAACCAAAGAGAAAAAATCCCGCATCCGGATCCCG
The DNA here is from genome assembly GCA_030651035.1 of Elusimicrobiota bacterium. Taxonomy (GTDB): domain Bacteria; phylum Elusimicrobiota; class Elusimicrobia; order Elusimicrobiales; family UBA9959; genus UBA9959. The sequence continues at coordinate 37,507 of JAUSCK010000293.1, read as the reverse complement.
CTTGAGTAGGCAGAAAACTGCTCCCAAGCCGATTACCAGGATCAATGAACACCTGAGCATCTGTTACCTCTTCCTTTTCCCGCAGCCCCCGCGGTAAAAAACCCTCGTGGAGTTGACCCTGGCGCTATAATCCAGGCCGCCAAGGAATTGCGGTTCATGGTGGAATTCTATCAAATATATAAACAATGGGATGGGTATTTGAAAATGAAGCTGGGCCGGTGTCCCGGTAGTGGTTTGACAAAGGAAGCGGTTAATTTCACCGGGCTGGGGCGGGGGAACCGCGAATCGGTCGGGTATTTCAGCCAGTGCTCGAATTCCTGCAGGTTGTTGGCCGTCTGCTGGGCATAGCCCTTGATACGGCACTGGCATAGCCTTGAGGACTATCCGGGACAGAGGGTTGCCGGGCGCGCAGGTTAAAGGCGGGGCATGACGGAATGGATGAAAAAATCGAAAAAGCGGTCCCGGTATTTTTTTATATTGGCCACTATCTCGCTCCCGCGGGTATGCGCGGGCGTATCGGTCACGAATTTGAAAAGGTAGCCCTTCCTGCCGAACCGCCTGCAGGCCTGTATGAAGGCCGCGCTTTCCATATCCACAAGCTGTGTTCTCTTTGCCAGCCTGCGCCTCCCGGCCGCTTCCAGGGTGGGCCGGTCCAGGGTCGCTATGGCGGCCAGGGGAAAGCCCCTGAAAATATCGGGAGTATGCTCATGGGGCGCCCCGGACCTGAGCCCGGGCCTGTCATATTCCACCGCAAGGCTTACGTGGAGGTTCGCCCCGGGCGGGAGAGCTGTGTCCGTGGCGCCGGCGGCCCCCAGGTTAACAAGGAGCCTGGGGCCGAATTCCAGGCAGGCGAAGGCCGTTGCCATGGCCGCATTGGCTTTTCCTATGCCGGAAATGATCATGACGAGATTTCCCGCCCCGTATACCGGGAAAGGCTTCGAGGAAGTTCTTTTCAGGGAAAGCCCTTTGAGGAACGGCTTCGCCTCCAGCAGCGTGGCCATTACCAGGCAGATCACAGGTTTTCTTTGCATCTGTCCTCCAGCACTTTGAAAGCTTTTTTCCCGGTCTCGCCCATGGAAACCGAATAATCGTTCACATAAAGCTTTATGTGCGCGTCAATTATTTCATCGCTTGCCCCCGGGGCGTGGCTGCGGATATAGTTCCTGGACTCGGCCGCGTGGGCGCGCGCGTACAGGACAGAATCCGCGATCAGGCGCTCTATCTTTTCTTTGTGGACGAGGGTATCCGGGTCCTTCCTGATAGCGAGGCAGCCGAGAGGTATCGGGCAGCCGGTCTCCTTCTCCCACCAGTCGCCCAGGTCCGCGACCTTAACGCAGCCGTAGTCCCGGTAGATGAACCTGCCTTCATGGATCACGAGCCCGGCGTCGTACTTGCCGGACTTTATGCCGGGCAATATCCGGTCAAAGCGTTCCTCGGCGAGGTTCTGCAGCTCCGGGTACCAGCTTTTCAGCAGCAGCAGGGCCGTAGTGTTGGCTCCCGGCACCGCTATCCGCGACCCGGGCGACAAAGAGCGGCCTTTTGCCGCGACCACCAGCGGGCCGCAGCCGAAGCCCATGGCCGCGCCCGAATCGAGCAGCTCATAATACTCCCTCAGGCGCAGGTAGGCCCCCGCGGAAAGCTTGGTGACCTGGAAGCGCCGCGCGAAAGCGGCCGTGTTCAGGGCTTCGATATCATCGATATGGGCCGAAAAAGAAAAATCTCCCTTGCCGACGAGCTTATGCAGCAGGGCGTGAAAAATAAAAGTGTCGTTGGGGCAGGGGGAGAAAGCGAGGGACAGGGCGGTCACTTAAGCCTCCTGGCGGGACGCCGGTCCAGGATCTTATAGTCGGAATCCCGCAGCACAGGAGTTTTCCCGGCGTTCTTTATCAGGTCGATGAACTCCGCCATCCCCGCTTTGGCCCCGGCGCCCGTCGCCCGCACCACTTTTTCCTCCATCAGGACCCCCCCCATGTCGTTGGCGCCCATCGCAAGCGCCAGCTGGGCCAGTTTGAGGCCCTCGGTCAGCCAGCCCGCCTGAATGTAGCGGATGTTGTCCAGGAAAATACGGGAGACGGCGACTATCTTCAGGTAGTCCAGGCCCGTCGCGGGGACGGTGCTCTCCAGCCTGGTGTGCTTCGGAGAGAAAGACCAGGGAATGAAAGCCCTGAATATCCCGGTTTCATCCTGCACTCCGCGCACAACGGCAAGGTGTTCTATTCTTTCGCCGGCGGTTTCACCCAGCCCGTAGGTCATGGTCGCGGAGGAGCGCATGCCGTGGCGGTGCAGGGAACGCATCACTTCCACCCACATAGCCGTCCCTATCTTTCTCGGGCTGACCTTCGAGCGTATCCGGTCCACGAGCAGGTCGGCCGCGCCGGGGACGGAATCCAGCCCGGCGTCCTGCAGCTCGGTAACGACCCTGTCCAGCGTAAGCGAGCTTTTGGCCGCAATGTGCGCCAGCTCGCTGGGCGAGAATGAATGGAGGCGGATGCCGGGAAAGCGGCTCTTTATTTCTCTTACCATGCCGGTATAGTCGGCGAGCCTGTACCCGGGGTGCAGCCCTCCCTGCAGCATCACCTGGGTTCCCCCCTTCGAGGCAAGCTCCTCGATCTTGGCTATTATTTCCGGCCGGGAAAGCACATATGGCTTAAGCGCGGCCCTGGCGTGGAAAGCGCAGAAATCGCAGGCCGCCTCGCAGATATTGGTGAAATTGATTATGCGGTCGAGGATGAAGCCGACCGTGTTCGCCGGGTGCAGCAGCCTGCGCCTCAGGTCGGCCGCTTCTCCCAGTTCCAGGATGTCCCAGGTGAAAAGGCTCTCCGCCTCGCCGGGGGAAATGCGCTTGCCGGCGAAGATCTTTTTCCTGAGTCTTTCTTTGGCGGTCATAAGTTCATGAATTCCAGCGCTTTGACTTCCTTCAGCAGGCCAAGTTCCGAGGCGGCTGAGAAATAATATTTCAAAGCGTCCCTGCGGCAGTCCGTGAATTCATAGCGCAGGGTATCCAGGTAGGCGTTGATGTCGCAGGTCACGCCCGGGTATTCAAGGGCGGCTTTGGCCGCCAGCTCCGGCCTTTCATCGGCGAGGCAGCGCAGGGAGGCCCTGTAGGAGTTTACTACGGCTCTGACCCCGGCCGGGTCGTCCGCTGCCGCCGCTTTGGCGACGGCAAAAACGGCGAAAACCGCCGGGAGGCCAGTTTTTTTCAGCCACAGTTCGCCCAGGTCGTACCTGTACGGCGCCGCATCCACTTCCCCGGTCATCGCGTCGTCGCCTATCAGAAGGGCCGCGTCAAAATCCTTAAGGCCGGGCCGGGTCCCGGCCGCCATATAGACAGGCTCGCAGCCGTAAAACTTCTTCAGGAGTATCTTAAGCAGAATTACCGAAGTCCGGGAAGCCGAAGTCAGGCCCAGGGTTCTTCCGTTCAGGCCCTCTATCGGGAACCTGCTGGCCAGGATCACCGATCTTACCAGCCCCGTGGAGCTTATGCAGAAATCCGGCAGCAGCAGGGTGTCCTGGCCCAGGTCGGCGTAGGCCGCGGCGGAGACGGGGCTCATGTCCAGGCTTTTCTCCGCCATCATCCGGTTGAGTTCCGAGGGCAGCGCCGGGCAGATGGTTACGCCTTTAAGCGGCGCCTTTTCCAGCATGTGGTAATAAAAGGGGTAGCAGTTCAGGTAGTCTATGCGGCCCAGCCTCATTTGAACGCTCCGTAATCCGCCGTGGTTCGCACCGGCTTCAGCCCGGCGTTCAGTATTAACCTTCTCAGGAAGGCCTCGCTCCCGTGGTCGGCGGTGGAGGCGCCGGCCGCGTGCACCACTTTTTCCCCCGAGTAGGTGCCGGAAAAATCGTCCACGCCGAAGCGGAGCAGCACCTGCGCCATTTTCTCGCCCAGGTACATCCAAAGGGCCTTTATATGGGGCACATTATGCAGGAATATCCTGCTTGCGGCGTAAATGCGGATATCGTCATAGCCGGTGGTGCTCGCGCGCCGGGCGGCTATCCCGGTATTCTCGCCGTGGAAAGGCAGCGGCACGAAAGCCTTGAAGCCGCGCGTTTCCTCCTGCAGGTCCCTGATCCTGCTGAGATGGTCGACGATGTCGGCGTCCGTTTCCAGGTGGTTGTAGAGCATCGTGGCGTTAGTCTTCAGGCCGGCCGAATGGGCGGTCCTCATTATTTCAAGCCAGCGGTTGCCGGAGATCTTCAGCGGGGCGATGACTTTCCTCACGCGCGGCGAGAATATTTCCGCGCCGCCGCCCGGCATCGCGCCGAGGCCGGCGGCCATCAGCCTCTTAAGGGTCTCTTCTACGGAGGTTCCCTCGCTGCGGGAGAAATACTCTATTTCCACCGCGGTGAAAGCCGTTATGAAGATGCCCGGCTTTATCTTCTTTATCCGCCGCAGCATATCTTCGAAGTAGCACAGCTTCAGCTCCGGGTTGAGCCCGCCGACTATGTGCACCTCGTCCACGCCCGCGGCGGCGGCGGTCTTCACGCGCCGCTCGATCTCGCCGGGCGCAAGCAGGTACGCGCCTTCCTGTCCCGCGTCGCGGGAAAAGGCGCAGAGCGGGCAGCGCAGGGCGCAGATATTGGTGAAGTTCAGGTTCATGCTGACGCCGTAATAGGCGGCGCCGCCGTGCAGTTTCCGGCGGACGTGGGAGCTGATCCTGCCCAGGTCGAGGATGCTGTTCGTGGCGAGCAGGCGGCGGGCGTCGGCCGCGCTGACGGGGATGCCCTCGTAAACTTTCTTCGCGATCGGGCGCAGCGCGCTGTCGCTTATGGTGTCCGGCAGTTTTTTCATCTGTTGCGGAAAGGGCCGGCGGTCAGGCGGCCCTGCGTTTCCCGGTTTTAGCGGCGGCGCCGGAAGTCTGCTCCTCCCAGCCTTTGAAAAGGCGGTGCTTTATTCCCAGCATGTTCAGGATCTTGCCCGTGACGAAATCCACCATGTCCGAGACGGACTCCGGGCGGGAGTAGAAACCCAGCACCGGCGGCAGTATTACGGCGCCGGCGCGCGAGAGTTTCAGCATATTCTCAAGGTGTATCGCGCTCAGGGGCGTCTCGCGCGGGACAAATATCAGCTTCCTCTTTTCCTTCAGGGCCACGTCGCAGGCCCGGGTGATGAGCGAATCCGCGTAGCCGCCGGCCGCCGCGGAGAGCGTCTTCATCGAGCACGGGACCACCACCAGCGCGTCGCAGGGCGCGGAGCCGCTGGCCAGGGGCGAAAACAGATCATGGGGGTCGAATTCTTTCAGCAGAGCCGGCGCGGAGGCCCGCCCTCTCTTTGAGAGGAGCGCGGCCAGCGGGGCGGGGCCGGACTTCTTATACGAAAGCTCGTGCCCGATCACGCTCCAGGCGGCTTCGGAAACAACGGCGTAAACGGTTTTGCCGGAATTGAGCAGCTCTTCGATCAGCCGGATGCCGAGTATCGGTCCGCTTGCGCCGGTTATAGCGACTGCGATCATAGTTTCTCCGTTACCTTAAAAAACTGTCGACAAGGGCGCCCGCGAGCAGGGCGGGGGAGACGTACATGTTGACCCTGAAGATCTTCGGCATGGCCGCAAGGATGTCGGCGGCGCGGGCGGCTTTCTGCTGGTATATAAAAAGTCCGGCGACGCAGACAAGCGCGGCCCAGTACGGGAAGGCCATGCCGGTCATCAGCCCGGCCGATAGCAGCGCGCTGAAGGAGGCCCCGTAGCAGAGCGCCGAGGTTGTCAGGGCAAGCTTCTCTCCGTAGGTTGCCGGTATTGAGTGCAGCCCGGCCTGCCTGTCGAAATCCTTATCCTGCAAGGCGTAAACGATATCAAGGCCCGCTATCCACAGCATTATGGCGGCTCCCAGCACCAGGGAAAGCAAGTCCACCCGCCCCGTAACGGCCAGGTAGCCGCCTATCGGGGCGGCGGCCTCGGTGAAGCCCAGGCAGAAGTGGGAGGACGCGGAGAACCGCTTGAAATAAGAGTAGCCCGCAAGGAGCGCCACGGCGACAAAAGAGAGGCGGAAGCACAGTGGGTTCAGAAAGAAAGAGGCGGCTATAAGCGCCAGGCAGGAGATAACGGCGAGCCCGAAAGCTTCCAGCCTCGTCACTTCGCCCCTGGGGATGGCGCGGTCTTTCGTGCGCGGGTTGGCGGCGTCTATGCGGGCGTCTATCGCCCGGTTGAAGGCCATGCCTGCCGTGCGCGCGGCGGCCAGCGCCAGGGTGACCAGCAGCCAGGTGCGGAAGCCGTGGCCGCGCGCGAAGAGAACGCCGAGCCAGGCGAAAGGCAGCGCGAACAGCGTCTGCTCCGGCATCAGCAGCCCCGGGAGTTTCCTAAAATCCATACTCCTTCCAGCGGCGCGCGACCTTCTCTTTGACCTCGGCGGACATTGCTATCTCTTCAGGCCAGTCCCTGCCCATCCCTTCCTCCCTGGTCTTGCGGGTGGCGTCAATGCCCATTTTGCCGCCGAAGTTGGCGTGCGGGGCGCTGTGGTCCAGCGCGTCAAGGGGACCTTCAGACATCAGCAGGTCCCGCTTCGGGTCGGTGTTGTTCAGCAGCTTCCACAGGACCGTGCCGGGATCGCGCAGGTCTATGTCCTTGTCGAAGACGGCGATGAACTTGGTGGAGGCCAGCTGACCCAGTCCCCAGAAAGCGTTCATCACTTTTTTAGCCTGGCCGGGATATTTTTTGTCTATCGAAACAAGGGCGCAGTTATGGAAGACGCCTTCGATGGGGAGCTCGATGTCCACCACTTCGGGGATCACCATTTTCAGGAGCGGCAGGAACAGCCTTTCCGTGGCCTTGGCCATGTAGCAGTCTTCCATCGGTGGCTTCCCTACGACGGTGGCCGGGTAGACGGCGTCGTTCCTGGAGGTCAGGGCGGTTACGTGGAAGACGGGGTATTTATCGGCGGCGGAGTAAAAGCCGGTATGGTCGCCGAAGGGCCCTTCAAGCCGCTCTTCAGCCGGGTCTACGTAGCCTTCGATTATAAAGTCGGCCTCGGCGGGAACGAACAGGTCCACGGTCTTTGCCTTCACGATCTCCACCGGTTTGGAATCTATGAAGCCGGCGAAGAGCAGCTCGTCGATATCCGGGGGCAGCGGGGCCGAAGCGGCGTAAGTGACGGAGGGCGGCCCGCCAAGGGCCACGGCCACCTCCATGCGCTGGTTGCGGGCCTTGTACTTGTCGAAGTGGCGCGTGCCGTCCTTATTGTACTGCCAATGCATCCCGGTGGTATTGTTGTCGTACTTCTGCATGCGGTACATGCCTGTGTTCTGGACGCCGGTGTCGGGATCTTTTGTTATGACCGCGGGGAGGGTGATGAAAGGCCCGCCGTCCCCGGGCCAGCATTTAAGGATGGGGAGCCGGTCCAGCAAAGGGCCGTCGGTGTAAACTTGTTCCTGGCAGGGTGCGCTGCCTACTTTTTTCGGCAGGAAGCCGGCCAGCTCTTTCAGCGTGAAGAGCATTTTTATTTTTCCCGCCAGGCCTTCCGGCGGGCGCATTTTAATATTCGCCTCTATCCTGGCCGCGATCTCTTCAAAAGAGCCGCAGGACAGCGCCAGCTGCATGCGCTTGCGGCTGCCGAAGGCGTTTATCAGCAGCGGGTACCGGCTGCCTTTGACATTTTCGAACAGGAGGGCCGGGCCGGCGGTCTTTGAAACCCTGTCGGCTATTTCGGCGATCTCCAGGTCCGGGTCGGTTTCGGCCTTAATGCGGCGCAGTTCGCCGGACCCTTCCAGCGTTTCTATGAATTTCCGCAGGTTTTGATAAGGCATAAGCAGATCTGCAGGTATTGGCCGTCCCGGCCTTTGCGGCGTTCCGGCGGGCGCCGCCGGGCAGCTCCTCTGCCGCCGTACATATCATTGTATCAAAGTTGCGGATAGCGCTTGTCAGCCTGATACGGCGCCTGCGCAAGTATTGTATTATTGCCTTATCGGACAAAGGGGAAGATGATGGCATTTAACAATTATCTCGGCGCGATGAAGGAAGTCAGGGAGGAAATGAGCCATACCACTATCGGCTGGGATCACCGCCCGTCGCTGGGTGAAGGGCTGGCCGGGTTCTGGGAGCGCACGAAGTTCAGTTTAAAACTGATCTTTCTTGAGAAGGAGCTCATCACCTTCGCTGTCCTGCAGTGGGCGTGCATAGGCCTCGGCTATTACCTGTGGCTGCAGATGATAGGCTGGATCCCCGAGGCCGCCTGGGAGCGCTCCTCAACTTCCCGCGGGGGCACCGCGGGGGACCTGATACTGTTTATCTGGTCCTTCTTCTGCGTGGGCATCGTGGCCTTCCCGCTGGGCATACTTTCCGGCTGCATGGGCGCGGTGCATTTTCTCAACAGGCAGGGCAAGGAATCCACGATACCGGAATGCCTTAAACTGGTCCTGCCAAGGACCTGGCCGCTGTGGATCTTCCACTGGATAGACGGCTGGTGGACGGTGCAGCGCATACTGGACCGGCTGCCCAAAAAGAACGACCGCCGCTCCTTCGCCGATAAAGCCGCCAGCGAGCTTGTCTACTACGCCTGGAAAGTGGCTACCATCGGCATCTTGCCGGGGCTGGTCACCGGGCGCGGGCTTATTGACGCCGGCCAGCGCTCCGTGGGCCTGGTCAGGCGCAAATTCAAGGACGTGATACTGCTGCGGACCGGCTACTCCGCGTTATGCTGGATAGTGGGCATAGGCGGCTACGCCGGAACCATATTGTTCTTTGTGGCTTTCCCGGGGCTGGTGAACTGGAAGGCCCCCGTGTCGGGGCAGATGTACCTGATCTATTCCTGGGTGGGCGTGCCTTTAATGGTCTCCGTCGGTGCGGTGATGCTGTTCCTGCGTCCCATCTACGTGATCTCCGCCTGCGACATCTACGCCGACTATGTGGCCAAGCTGGACGAGAACCTGATGCTCCCGCCGCCCCCCGGGCGGGCCCGCGCCGGGGATACCGCTTTCGTTGTGGCCGTGCTGCTCTGCCTGGCCATCTGGGCCGTGATATATTTCCGCGAGCAGCTCGGCATCATGCGCCTGCTCGCGCAAATAGGGAATTAATCATGTGGCGGAGCCTGGCTATAAGCGCGGCGTCTTTTCCTTTTTCCGTCCTGGCCTTCCTTATCGGCTGGGCCGCCAGGGATCTCCGCTTCGGCCTGCTGGCGGGGGCGGTGATCTTTACCGGGTTCTTTATCGCCGCTGTCATCAGCCTCTTCTTCGTTAAAACCTACAGCTACCTCGACGCGGCGCTGCCGCCGGTATTCGCGGCGCTGTGGTCGCTGGCCCTGGCGCCGTTCAGCTTCGGGGCAAGCCTGTTCTCGGCGCCGGCCTTTATCGGTGCCGGGCTGCTGCTGGGCGCGTGCATGGTGATAAACAAACGTTACCAGACCGGGATAAAATGGCTTATTCTGCCGGGGCTGATCTTCATTTACGAAATGCTCCCGATAAATATTCCCGGCCCGGTGGACGACGCTTTCGCCCTTTCCGGCTCGGCGGGCGCTATAATAATACAGTACCTGCGCCGCACGCTGCCGCATATAATAAAAGACCTGGCCGGGGCCAGGCAGGGCGGGGGACGGCAATGAAAGCTGTAACCGGGGATATAACAAAGCTCGAGGTTGACGCCATCGTCAACGCGGCCAACACCAGCCTGCTGGGCGGGGGCGGGGTGGACGGGGCCATACACCGCGCGGCCGGTCCCGGCCTCCTTGAAGAATGCCGCGGCCTGGGCGGCTGCAAAACCGGCGAGGCCAAGCTCACCGGCGGCTACGACTTGCCGGCCAAATACGTCATACACACCGCGGGGCCTGTCTGGCGCGGCGGTAAAAGGAACGAGCCCGAACTTTTAAGGGATTGCTACCTGAACTCTTTGGAGCTGGCCCGGGAGAAAGGCTTAAGGTCCATAGCCTTCCCGTGCATAAGCACCGGGGTTTACGGCTACCCGCAGCAGGAAGCTGCTGAAATAGCTGTAAAAACCGCGCGCGGATTTTTAGACCGCACTAAAGACAAAATAGAGATAATTTTCTGCTGCTTCTCCAAGTCCGATCTGGACATCTACCTCTCCCTGCTGCAAAACTAAGGCAATTTAGAGCTGCTTTTCGTCTTTGGCAATCGAGATATCTCCGGAAGTTGTCCGAACCGTACAAAAAAGGGAAAGCAATTATGATTTCATTTAAAAGGTGCGTGCGACCTTTTCCCTATTTCCCTATTCCCTCTAGAACCACAATATTCCACATTTTAGGATTAGGGTTCTTAATAAGAACCGCGGTTTGTCCGCGCCAGAGAATCGTGGATTTCACATTTGCCAGTTTCATGAAGCGATTAAGACTTTTACATTTTATAACTACAGAAGAAATCCTAGTTGACCGGCCTGGCGCGATGAAAAGGCGGATACCGCCCAAACTTACTTCTTTCCCATTAAGGCTCCTGCCGAAGACTTTTTTAAGTTTCGGTCTGTCAGGACCTCTCACGAGAAGTTCTAAACCGGCAATGGTATGGGCTGTGTTCGGGTGAGGCGGAGGCGTTACGCGCTTTTTCGTGGGATGGGGCTCGTATTCGGTGAACCACAGGTAGATGTTCTTAAATCTGGGGCTTAAAAACGTCAGGAAATTCCAGCCGGGAAGAGCGCTCTTGCTGTCTTTCTTCCAGGCGTAGTTCTTATGGATGTATTTAGCCTTTATGTCCTTCCGGGCCTTGATGGACTCGAAATACTGCTTAAGCGGGCCTGTGTACCGCAGTGAAACGCCAGGCTTATCGACACTTTCCCCGCCCTTCCCGACCCGGACAAATTCCAGGTAAACACGCCCGAAACCGTGCTTGAACATTATGAAGCGGCAGAATTGCTTTCCCGGATGCTCGACCTCGTTTTCCGATAGAACAAAGCCGGATCTCCCCAGGGCCTTGAAAAATCTGTGCCCTAGATCTTCCGTGTAGCTATGATCAAAGTTTATGGATTTCATGTGTTATTCTTCCAATCCAGCGTACGATAAGCACCTACTTCCAGCTTTCCTTTGTACAAAAGGTGGGGGGCATAACCCCATAGCAAAGGCGGGATCTTTTTTTCAAGGCAGCTTTTGTAATAGTTCAAATTGCGCTCTGGCATAACGGAAAGCTCCATAACGCGCGCCGGGTTCACCGGCTCGAAATCCGAGCCAAAGGAGTCCCGTACTTCTTTGTCCTTGTCATACTCTTCGTTTCGGTACAAGATGGAAGAGTCAACCTTGATATCTTCCAGCGGGACCTCGAACCACTCCCGAGGCGCCTTATGGTGCTCGAAGCCCAGCCCGGAAAGTATCCCGTATATCATGGCCGGATGCGTCAGCGAAAAATGCAGCACGTCGTTCCACAGGCAGTTCAAAGGAGGGATCACCAGCTTGTTCATCCACTCCCGGCCGACATATTTTTTGCTGTAACGGGCATGGAGATCCGGATGCACTTCCTTAAGCCTGTTAAGCGGATACAAACAACTCCCCGTAAACCCCGGCTGCCTGATATGGTAAACAAAGATACTTTTCATTGTTCTTAATTAAACAGACTGATTTAAATAAGTCTCCTGGTGCCTTACCCTCAAGGCACGGCCAGTCAGGCCATCTTGGCTACGGTAACGTACTTTGGGGTAAAACCGCGCGAGCGGGCGAGTTTTTGATTGCCCGGCATGAACGATCTGGTCTTTAATTCTACCGGCAGCCTGGACTTTTTCCACAGGCCCCAGAAGTACTCGTTCTCGGCCACGCTTTCGCTTATAGACAGACCCTTGTCGGCCCAGCCCCACAATATCCAGTCGCAGTACTCGCCAAGATAGTTCCTGCGCTTCACTATAGCGGAAAGGGTGACAGGTTTCCCGTCCTTGAAAAGGGACACATGCCTGGACTTTTTCATAAGTACGACCGCCAAGCGTATCTCCTTTTTGAACGCAGGCCCGAGTTTCTTGATTTTCTTTACGGTCTCCTTGGAGCCTTCAAGGAAAAGTCTCATCATTTTAGCCTGAGGCAGACATCCGGAAGTTAAGGTTTCCGGCAGCGCCACTTTCTTCACCTTTATCTGCGACGGCTGGGCGGAGTAGATAATGGCGACATTATACTTTGACAGCAGAGGCTTGCTCACCAGCCACTCGTTCTTTATCGGTTCGGCGAATGTAAATACCGCGTGCGTCGCCCCGGCCGGCCAGTCCTTGTGCAGCCGGCTGAGCAGCTTATTGTCCAGGTCCTTGAAATTATTGAGTTTATACTGCTCGAAAGTCCCAACCTTCTTCAGTTCTGTTGGTTCCATTTGTGCTCCCCCTAAGATGATTGATTAATAAATATCCTAGCAAATAAAACCGCCGGGCTTCCCCGACGGCTTTAAAAAGCAGCCTGTCCCCTTTTCTCCACCTATACCCTACCTCACCTCTGCCCGTATGCGGAACCGGCAACCCGGCAGAATGACGGCGGCCATTTTAAGATCGCTGGGTTCCGTGACGAAAAAAACCGGGGCTTTCCCTGGTCCGGGCAGGGTCACTTCGCAGTGCGGGGTGTTCCTAAGTATCGTAAACGCGCAGGTTTTCGGATCATCATACCGCAGCCGCAGGGCCAGCAGGTCGCGCCCGCCCAGGAGGCCGAGTCTGGCTTTACGTGCTAAATTCTTAGGGCTATCAAGCCCGAGAATAAGATACAGCGGCTTGAATTTATAGCCGCCGGGATTTATTAAAATCAAGTCTTCGTTATCGGGATGCGCGGTCAGGCCTATCCGCGTCTCGTTCTTGCCGACGCAGATCAGTTTATGCGTTCCGAACCGGGCGGCCGTGGAGTAAACCTTGTCCACCACACAGGAGCCCGCTCTTACGCGCAAACTCCGGGGCGTAGGCCTGAAAGCGCGCACCAGGCCGAGATTTTCAAGCCTGCGTATTACGGCCGGAGTAAAAACTGCCGGTTTCAAGTCAATGCTCTTCATATTAAGAATCAATCAAACCGGAAGTTAGCCGGGCCTTAACGGTAAAGATAACAAAAATATAAAAATGTGCGTGCTACCTTTTCCCTTTTTCCCTTAGCTTATCCGCATCCAGCAATTTATAGCTGCTAGTGGTCTTGGTAGTACGTAAATGTTGCATAAATATCCCCGCTAGATTCTACAAAACAAAACCGCCAGGCTGCCCCGGCGGCTTCGCGCTAAAGGTCAAAGTAAAGACCTGACCCCATCCCCCTGTGCCATACACCGCGCGGCCGGCCCCGGCCTCCTGGAAGAATGCCGCGGCTTGGGCGGCTGCAAAACCGGTGAGGCCAAGGTCACGGGCGGTTACGAATTGCCGGCCAGATACGTCATACACACCGTAGGGCCTGTCTGGCGCGGCGGGAAAAGGAACGAGCCCGGACTTTTAAGGAATTGTTACCGGAACTCTTTGGAGCTGGCCCGGGAGAGAGGCTTAAGGTCCATAGCCTTCCCGTGCATAAGCACCGGGGTTTACGGCTACCCGCCGCAGGAGGCCGCCGAAACAGCGGTAAAAGCAGCGCGTGAATTTTTAGACAGCGCTAAATACAGAATCGATATCACTTTCTGCTGCTTCTCCAAGTCCGACCTGGACATCTACGTGTCCCTGCTTTAAAATTGTGCCCTTCATGTAGCTGTGGTATGCGGTCTATACGGCTATGGGCCGCAGAACCTTTGACGCACATCAAATTTCCGTTGCGTGCGCCGGAGAGGGCTACATGGTACCGGAAGTTTTTTACTTGCGGGCTGCCTTTAAAGACTTCTCGACGGGATAACATGTTGAGCAAAGCTCCCGCGTTTTTCGGGTAAGCATATCGAGTGTGAATGGTTTCTGGATAAAGTTTTTGTCCGGGTCCAGTATGCCCTGAGCAAGGGCGGTGTGGTCCGTGTAGCCGGACATGAAAAGCACTTTTATTTCCGGGCGGAGTGTTCCCACCCGCCCGGCCAGTTCGATGCCGTTCATTTTAGGCAGCACCATGTCCGTTAAGATAAGTTGAATGTCTTTATGCCGTTTACAGATAGCCAGGGCTTCCTCGGCGCTGGAGGCTTCGAGAACGGTGAAACCGGCCTGCGTCAGAGCGCGCCGTATGGGAGCCCGGAGCGAGCTGTCATCGTCCACCAGCAGCACGGTTCCGGTTCCGGTAAGCATCTTCTTAACAACGACCGCCGGGGGTTCGGCTGCTATCGCTTTACCAGTAACCTGCGGGAAATAAAGTTTAAAAACCGTGCCGCAGCCCTCTTCGCTATACACAACTATGGAACCGCCGCTTTGCTTGACGATCCCATGGACCGTGGAAAGCCCCAGGCCTGTGCCCTTGTCGCGCGGTTTGGTGGTAAAGAAAGGCTCAAAGATGTGGGATTGCGTGTCCGTGCTCATCCCGGTTCCCGTATCGCTGACGGATAACAGTATATAGTTACCCGGCTCGACGGTCCCATGCCGGTGGATATGCGCCTCGTCCATACGCACGATAGAAGCTTCGAGGGTAAGCTTGCCTCCTTTGGGCATGGCGTCACGGGCGTTGACCGAAAGATTCAGCAGCACCTGCTCCATATAACCGTGGTCGGCTTTTATAAGCGGCGGAACTTTGCTTGTGAGCGCCGTTAACTTTATATTTTCTCCGATGAGGCGGCCGAGCATTGTCTTTACTCCCTGAATGATGTGGTTTACGTCCAGCACTTTCGGCTGCAGCACCTGCCTGCGGCTGAAGATCAGGAGTTGGCGCGTTAAAGCGGCCGCGCGCTGCCCCGCTTTTTTAATTTCTTCCACATCCGCGCGGCCGGGAACGTCCAGGCACGGATTTCTGAGCAGGAAGTCGCTATAAGACAGGATCGCCGTCAATATGTTATTAAAGTCGTGCGCGATACCGCCGGCCAGGCTGCCGGCTGTCTCCATCTTTTGCGATTGGCGGAACTGTTCCTCAAGTTTCAGTTTTTCTTGTTCCGCCGCCCGGCTTGCGCTTATATCTTCTACCATGCCGAGATAGCGCGGATTGGAGATGTCGAATGCCGGCAGCGGCGCTACTGTCATTTTTACCCAGACGACAGTCCCGTCGGGCTTCAGGCACCGTTTTTCCATCTGGAACACTTTCGCCTTCCCGGTGTTCAACGCCGCCAGATTAGCGGATTGGACTTTTATATCTTCTGGGTGCGTGACGGACATCCAGTCTGCCCCGGCGAGTTCTTCTATAGGCCGGCCGATGATGCTTGCTAGCATGGGGTTAACGCTCAGGAACCGTCCTGTTACTGAATCGACCAGGCAGATGCCCATAGGCGCTTCCGTGAACACGGCTTTAAACAAAACTTCGCTTTCCCTCAATGATTCCAGCGCCTTTTTCCGTGCGGCAAGTTCTTCCGCAAGTTCGCTGGTTCGCCGCGCGACCAGACTCTCTAGCTGGTCGTGCTTGGACCGCCGTAACAGATTGGCGGCTTTAATCTTTAACATTGCTCTTATCTGGACGGTCAGTTCCCATAACTCCAGGGGTTTTAAGATAAAAGCGTCAGCACCCGCTTCGAACGCTTTTTCGCATATTTCCTTATCGGGTTTGAGCGCGGTCAGAAAAACTATAGGAATATCCCTGAGGCGCACGTCTTCCTTTAGCCGCCGGCATACTTCGAACCCGTCCATTTCCGGCATGACTATATCGAGCAGGATTAGATCCGGGTCCTCGGCCAGCGCCAGGGCTATACCTTTGAGACCGTTTACGGCGGGTAGAAATCTGGCAGCGGGAAATGAATGCGCCACCGTGGAATTTAGGGTATTAAGACTAATTTCTTCATCATCAATCGCCAATATTTTTAGTTTAGTAACGGTCATATTTAATGCCTCGCCCGACTATTTTGGGCCTATCATTAACTTTTTCATCTATTTTCATTGTTCTTCTTTTTTGAATGCCGGTGGAACTCGCCCCCGCCGGTTCTACTTGCACCCACTACAGAGCAATTTCTGTGCCAATACCGGAAAAGGGGTGGAGAATAGGGCTATGCTTTTGTCCTGTCGCCGGAGGACTGGATTTGTTCGGCGTGAAGGGATGGATTTACGGGAGCCTCGGTATCCCGCAATAGCGTTCTATCTGGAGCAATATGGTTCCATTTGGGACTCATTTAACGGTTTCCCCGGCTATTTTGCTACAATTTCTTTAACAACTGATGGCGCCCGGGGGGTACCTTTTTATGGATAAACTTAAGATCCTGGTTATAGATGACGACAAACTGGCGCGGGATATTATGTCCGACAACCTGGCCGGCCAGGCGGTGGATTTCGCGGGCGATAAAGCCGCGGCCGAGCGTAGACTTAAAGCCGGGCACTACGATCTGTGTTTTATCGACCTTATGCTGGGCGAGAATGATGATTATTCCGGGTTGAAACTTATTCCTCTGGCCGTTTCAAAAGGGATTTACTCCGTGGTGATGTCGAGTTGCGACACGGAAGAAACTATAATCCGGGCTTATGCGCTGGGCTGCAAAGAGTTTTATGTGAAAGGCAATGAGCGGGCTAACGTTACCGCAATCATAGCCCGATATCACCAGGGCGGCGCCGGCAAAAAGGTGGAGGGGGTATTCTCCAAAGAATTCATCACCAACGACCCCGCTACGCGCTCTATGGTGGCGGAGGCGCTGAAACACGCATCCACCAGCCTGCCAATACTGTTGTTGGGGCCATCCGGGACCGGCAAGACTACGCTGGCGGAGTTGCTGCATAAGCATTCCGGCCGGGACGGCGCTTTTGTGGCCATGAACTGCGCAGCCTATACCGAAGAGCTGCTGGAAGCGGAATTATTCGGCTATAAAAAAGGCTCGTTCACCGACGCGCATGAAAACCGCAAAGGGAAACTGGCGCAGGCCGACAAGGGGACGCTCTTCCTGGACGAGATAGGGACCATGAGCCAGAAGATGCAGATGAAGCTGCTTAAGGCCATTGAAGAAAAGTCGTTCTACCCGCTTGGGGCGGACAAGCCCGAGTATTCCGATTTTCGCGTTATCAGTGCCACCTTGGAAGACGTGCAGAAGCTGCTCACAGAAAACAAACTGCGCTTCGATTTCTTCCAGCGGGTGCACGGCCTGACGGTAACGCTGAAACCCCTGGCGCAAAGGAAATGCGATATTTTCCCGCTTATACAGGCTTTCACAAAAAAAAATAAGCGGCTGGCCTTCGACCCGGAAGCGAAGGAATACCTGCTGGCGCATGGCTGGCCGGGCAATACGCGAGAACTTAAACGTTTTGTGGGCCTTGTGGCGGCCGGCACGGACGGGCAGGTGACGCTTGAGACCGTAAAGTGCCATATTACCCTGTTCGCCGCGCCGGGGCCGCTAGTGTTCACACAGGCGCAATATGATCACGCTCTTGAACACGGGCTTGCCGGGGTGGTAGAAAACCTGCAGGCCGGAATTATCCGGTACAATATGAACGAGAACCACGGGAAAAAAGCCGCCACGCTTAAACAGCTTAAGATCTCAAAACGCCTGTTGTATTCCGTGGTGGGTAAAGCGCGGGAAGCGGGGAGGAAATAACCATGCCCGACATAGGGAAGCTACGGCACAACATAAAATCCAAGACCACCAGCCTGAAAGAAGCCGCGGAATTAATGCATAAATGTCCGGACGAGAAGATACGCGCAAGGATAGCGCTTATGCGCGAGACGGCGCAGGACGTTGTGAGGCTTTTGACGGAGCTGGAAGCGGAACTGCAGAAGCCCGGTTAACCCCGGACAGTCTTCAGGTCCGCCACGGCGATTCTTTGCCGGTCACTTTCAGCCAGGGCAAGTGGGAGAAATTCTCCGGCGGATGGCCGGTGGCAAGACGGAGATTTGTAAAACCTTTATCTTTTAAGTCGACGGCTATATCCTCGCCTTTTATATCCTCGCCAAGTTCGGAATCTATATAGATAGGCGTGTCTTTGGGGAAGGCTTCGAGGTTCGCCAGGAATTTGGCGGGGGTTTTAAACGCTTTTAGTTCTACCCCGGCGCGCTCGGCGGCATCCTCCCAATTCATGTGAACCATGGCGTCGTCGTCTATTAAAACCGCCAGCGCGGGCACGGCGGGGGCTCCGATCGTGATAGGCACGAAGTCGGCCAGGCCTTTGGGGATCATCCGTATGTTAAGGCGGGCGCATTCTTCGATTATTCGAGGCTCTCCGCAGCGGCTGGTGACCAGTATTGTTTTACTACATAGGTCGAGCTCTTCGGCCAGGCTCAGCCCGGTTTCTTTAAACCCCAAAAGTTCATAGTCGAAAAGACAGACGGCTTTTTGTGCTTTTACCGGGTCGGCTTTAACCCATTCGCGCAGTTCATCCGGCTCGCTGAAATGGATTATTTCAATATCATGTTCCTTAACCCGCGCGGAGTCGAACCGGCCCTGCCAGACCTGGTGAATGGTGGCGTCATCGTCCAGCACCACAACCGGTCGGCCGGGGGGAAGTACCAGCGCCGGTGCGAAGCCGGCCGGGGCTTCGGCCTTGGGCAGTTTTATCGTGACCGCGGTTCCCTGGCCGGGCGTTGAAGTGATCGTCAGGCTGCCGCCCCAGTTCTCGGCCGTGGTCCGGGCGTGGAACAATCCGAGGCCCGAGCCGCCGGCTTTGCCGTGGGTTTCACCCCGTTGACCGAGCTTCGCCAGGATCGCGGGCGGTATGCCTTTGCCATTGTCTGATACCGTCAGTACAATATTTTCATCTTTATAGTTTAAACCCACGTCCACCGCGCCCTTATCCCCCAAGGCCTCGACGGCGTTATTGACCAGGTTGGAGAGCATGCGCCGGAATTCAACAGGCTGGAGACTGGCGAACAAGCCGTAGGATTCCCGGGTTAATTTGAAATCGATACTGATGCCGGGCTTTGATTCATATTGCAGACGCTTTTCAGTAATAACCGGATCAATAAGGCTTGAGAGCAGGTGGACGGCCGGGGGCTCACCGGCGACATGGCCGCCGGCAGCGGTATTTGCGGTGGTCGCGGTCCTCGTTTGCTGTTGGTTCTTTTCAAGAAGGTTATTGGCGATATCGCGTATGCGGTTGACCGCGTGCCGCACGATGGTGCGCTGTTTTTCGGGGAGTTGTTCCGCGTGTTTAAGCGCGGCGTCCAGGGCGACCAGCGGCGAGCGGATATCATGTGCAACCTGGGCGGCCATGACGGCCTTGGACTCATTGATGTTCGATTGGATCAGAAGATTATAATCCCTCACCAGTCGATTCTTTTCAGCCACGCCTAACGGGATGGAAAGTAATACTAGCGATATCCAAGCCGTTATAGCCCAGCCTAAAAATGCTCCACGGGGATAGTAGAAATACATTTTCCCCGCTTCTATCTTCATGCCTTCGTCGTAATAGACTGAAATCGTAATGGTTTTATAAAAGTACGGCTGGGGCCTCTTGAAGTCCAGCGGAATCGAGAAATTCTGAGTTCCTCGTCCCGGGCGCCATTCCGCGCCGATGAAATCGTTAAGGACCGGCTTGGACATTCCCACTACAACCTGACTGGTATCACCAGACACCAGAAGGTCGCGGAAAGAATCACTGAACTGTTTTGCCTGATGAGTGCGGGAATTATTAACAATAAACATGGCTAGGGCCAGGAAGACCAGGAAGCTGGAGGCATGAAAGACGACCAGCTTCATTAAGAGCTTGCGAAAAAGCGGGCCGGCAGAGGTAAAACTGTTCTCAGCCATAAAAATGCGGTACCGTCACAACAGATTCCACAGGATGCCCGCAGAATTCGGTCAGTCTTTTGACAGCAGCGGCATCCAGCCGAGAGGCACCGAACTGCGGTTTTATGAATCTATCGGATTTTGCCTGTGCGATAACCAGAGGTATATCAGGGAAATCACGGCTCAGCGTGGAAACCTGCTCGATGACTACGTCTTTGCGGGATAGTCTTTCCGGAGCCAGGGGGAGAATGGAATTCTTCTCCGGCAGAAGATAGTCTGTAAAATAATCCCTGCACTCTTTCGTCTGGTTCGCCCAGAAATGATACCAGGCGCTTCCTGGTTGTTTCAGTTCTTCAAGCGGGAGGTCCGGCTTTGCACCGCCGGGATATACCGCGGCGGCGGTTCTTAAGCACTCATACGCGGCGCTGGCGACCGCTTTTTCTATAGTCTGCGCGCAGCCGTAGCCGTTAACGAATCCCGGGATCTTGTGTCGGGGATCTTTATGCCAGGCCATCATAGTGCAGATCTTCGCATCCATTACCGGGCGCAACTCGAAGAGCTGGATTTCAAGATCATTCTTTGCCAGGGTTTTTTTCAGCTGCTTCAGATTGAATTGTTCAGGGAGAATAGACAGATCGAGCCGGTTGAAACGCTCCTTGCAAAAGTGGTGGCATAGTGCCCTGTCTATCCCTACGAGTTCGTAATAAGCACGGTCGGCCGCGCCGGCGTAATCAATATAGGCGGCCGTCGCCCACGGGTTCTCATACCCCGTCATTGCAAAACGCTCAAAAGCTTCCGCGACGGCTTTGGTAAAAGCGATCGGCTCTTCTGTATCTATGCCGCGGCCGCGATAGACTGCGGTTTTGCAGGTTATTGCGATCTGATAGTCAAAATGTCCGGGCAGCCAATCCGAAATCCAGCCCAGTTTTGTGACTTTAAGCGAGATCCTTGATGAGTTGGAAAGTGCCCAATCAATTAATCGCGATGTATTCGCCATAGATAACTGCTGGGGTATATCTTTGAAAAGTCCATCCGCCAGGGTTTCCTGACTATGGCCGCATAGGGAGACCACACCATAGGAATAGAACAAGCATGGGCCAGCGTTTCATAGTGAATATTCCGCGCCATGGCGATTCTTTGATTCTTATCTTCGGTGGCCATATACCTGCTGACCCACTCCTTTACATCCATGCCCGGCGAGTAGAAGAGCCCGGCATTGGTCGTATAAGACATACGACCGACGCTTTCCTCAAAGCCCATATCTATGGTCACGAACATCAGGTCGGGCTCCTCGATGCCGGTTTTTTTAAAATCCGTAAGCGAGGGAACGCTTTTGCCGATTTCGATCCGCATGTTCGGGAAATATTTCTTCAGTGCGTTGGTGTCTTCCGCGTATAAGTTGCCGATGCTTAGATTCCAGGCGAGTATTTTCTGCAGAATAACTTCCGTGTCCTGGGCCTGTTTCCTGATAGAATTGATCTTTGAGAGTTGCTCTTCCGTAAGCATTTCCGTGCTGAAAGGAGGGACCATCTGCTGCGCCTCCTCCATGCCGGGGATATGCAGGGCGCGAGTCAAATATATCCGCCTTAATCCATACCCTATCCTAACCCTTTCCTCTTCGCTGAACCTGGAAACGCCTTTCCTGGTAAAAGCGATCATATGAAGATTGAAGGGCGAGGTCGTATGCAGATCAACATCCCGCTTATGAGTATTGGCATACTCCATTAATATCTCGGGCTTAGCTTTATCACATGACATTATGTGATCGACCTTCCCCTGATCGAATAGCTCCAAAGATTCACGGATGCCATTTTTTCCTGCGGGGACCAACTGCACGGTCTGCGGGATACGTTTGCTGAAGTGATAGTGTGCCGGGTTCGCTGCCAGCTTGATCTTTCCCTCCGGATCGTCATGCTCCACATAGTATGGGCCGGACGTGTTGCGGTAATCGGCTATGGCGAGGGTTTTTGGGTCGAGCGAGTTCACCGGGATGACCGCAAGATCCAGCGACGTGAAGGTTTTTAATAAAGCGACGTTTTTCTTTTTGAGTTTTAAGACAAGGGTGGCGCCATCATCGCGCACTTCCATCCCGGCGCAGGGGTCGTCCAGGTGTTTCAAGGGTTTCCCGGGGCACACCATATCCGCCAGGTCCGTGTGGGTGCCGCCTTGAAGCAGCAATACACGCTTAAAAGACGCTTCCGCATCCCGGGCCGTTATTGGATGGCCGTCAATAGTCTTGAGGCCTTCTCTCATCCTGAAGTGAAGCTCCGTGCCGACCCAATCAAACCTTTCCGCCAGGCCTGAAACTATTTCACCGTTGATACTGGTTTCGAGCAGAGAACTATATATATTTTCCAGGAATACATACTCCGGAGAGAACTGGATCTTTAATGGGTCGTATGAAGACGCGGCTTGGTATTTTATGAAGGCCGCATTTAGATTATGATTGGTCATCTGTTCTTTTCCCCGGGTAAATAATAGCCAGATAAAAAAAGCAATCGCCACCAGAGTTAAACTTTTAACTACGGTGGCGAAACGCCCGGTAAAACGGTTTAACAGCCTCATTACCGAGAGGCGTTATTCAACCGACGTTCTTGTTTGTGCCCTGGGGGGTTTGGCCAATAGTCTGATTGTCCACAAGGAACACAGCGGTATCGACTTTTACAATCTTGCTCAGCTTCTCCTGGAAGTCGGTGGTAGTCTGCCCTTTAAAGGCAAAACCAAAAAACGCGGCCAGCAACCCGGCGATTCCTGCAATAAGTTTCATATTTTTCATTGTGCTTCCCTCCCAACCTGGATATTCTGCCATTTTCAAGGCGACCTTGCAAATAAAAAAGGGAAAGCGCGGTGATTATAAGCGCTTTCCCTGGATACACCGGATTAAGGTCCGGTCGTGGATACTCCGGGGCCAATCCCCCGAATTACAAGGACTACAATCTAAGTTTAGCTGACAACTCTTGCCTGTGGAAGTGCCGTTAGACCTACCCACACTTGGGCCCCATTTCGCAAAGGGTGCAGCCGTGCAGGGGCGGGGCATCTGTTATTTGCTTTCTTGGTTATCAAATTCAATGGAGAGTTTGTTGCCGGACCTCCATGCGCGGCCCGGCAGGGTGGAATTTAAGGTGAAGCCTTTGCCTTGCAATTCTATTGCGTTAAAAGTCATCTCTTTTTCGGGCAGGGGCGAAGTCCTGCCGTTGAGCTTGAGATGCAGCTCTGAAAGTTCCCCGGCGGAGATCTCGTACCGGTTGGGGAAGATCTCGCTCCTTCCAGCTTTTACCGGTTTCTTTGACCTGCCCATGATCATGGGGAGGTTTTCGCTGAACAGGTAGAGCCCGCCCTTTTCAGAAACTTCCAGCCTGGCGGATAAATAAAAAGTCCTTCCGTCAGCGAGCACCCGAAACTCGCCGTGGGATTGCGGCCCGGCGGCACCGCGCGCCGCGGCGGGGACGGTAACTATGACCGCCGGTCCGTCGAAAGCTTTCCCCTCCGCGCCGGACCGTTTTCGCGCGGAATTCTCCCCCGCTTCCGTCGCCCTTGCCAGAACCGCCGCATAACCGTATTTTTTCTTCAAAACGGACAGCTTCGGTCCCGTCCCGGGGAAATATTCTTTAAATATACCGTATATGGTTTCTCCCGCTTCAAGCCGGCTTTTCCAGGGGGTACGCAGAGCGTCCAGGATGGCCATCTGGAGCAGGCCGCTGAAATAAAAATTTTCGCCGTTGCTGAACGTTTCGCCGAGGAACAGAGAGTCCCTGGCGATAAAGGGGAAAACACGGCTATTCCCCCTGTTTTTAACGCAAGGCAGCACAACCGCCATCCGGCCGACATATTCAGCCGATCCTTCCACGCGCTCCTTGAAATTCTCACGTGCAAGGTTTTTGGAGTTGATAGTGCGCCGCCTATACTCCCGGATAGTTATAAAGTCAGAGATCCTTTCTAACCTTTCCCTGCCCTGCGACAAAAGAGCGCTCAAAAGTGCCTTGTTCTCAAGCCTGTAAAAAGCCTCGTCTGCCGGCTCCGGAGAGTACGGGGTAAAATACGCTGTCGGGGAACGGAACTTCCCCCACTGGAATTCATGGAAATTCTCATGGAACAGCAGGTCTTTCCCTGCATCAACATTGAGAATGCTGGCCAACCTGTAAAAAGTCACATCAGCGCCGTTTAGCTTATAAGAAATGGAAAAATTTGAGCGTATGTCGGAAAATTCCCCGTCCTTGCAGTAAACGGGAAATTTCCCTCTAGAAGAACATAAAAAGAAGCCTTCAGGCGGGTTCAGGGGCGATATAAGCGCAAGGCGGCGCAAGTCTTCAAAGTAGATTAGAATAGGTTTTTCTATTTTATATCCGGGCCATATATTCCCCATGCAGGAATTAACAGCCAGAACCGATTCCGCCTCAGAGACGCCGATATCCCCGCCGTTGGCGGACAGTGCGGGATTGCAGCGCGCAAGGGCCACCGCAGTAAAAAGAATGGCAGGATATATTTTCATATTATTCAGGTGCCACCTCTATTTTATTCCCAGTGTAGCAAACCCTGCCTGGTCCGGCGCGCCAAAAGTCCACGGATGGTGACTTTATAGACATTTCTTTCACAAACCTCCGGCAGGAAGTCCGTTGTGAAAACACTTTCCCGTCAAACTTTAAAACCGCTTTATCTGCGTCTTTAACAACAAAATCAAGTTCTCCCGTCAGATTTCCTCCGCGCCCGATTCCTAAGTCCATAATAACGGAACCTCCATAGAGGGCCAGCTTTACCTGGGGGGAAGGCGCCAATTGAAAGCGATTCACCACAGGAAGAAAAAGTGTTCGCCCGCCTATATAGTGAATTCCGTCTTCTCCGGAAGAATTACCGGCTACTTTATTATTTTTCAAAACGACCCTTAATCCTCTGGCGGCTTTCTTATGTTTATTCACCAGATATTCCAACGCCCGCTCATAAGAAAGAATCTCGCCCCGCGCCTTTTCAACCAGCTCGCCGAACCCATGTGAAGCACGCACCCGCGCGGCTTCCACGCTGGCATCTCTTTCATCAAGCTTAACCTGCCCTGAAAGTATCCCAAATACCGGCTTCCCGAGCTGGGCGTCTTTTTTCCAATCAACACCCAACCTGTCCAGAATAAGGCACTGCGCCAGACCGCTGCCGTAAAAAGAAAACATAAAATACGGCATTCTAACATTGAACAACTTCTGTAAGTCCTCTATCGCCTCGCCGTCTTCCAGGACCTTTCCGCGCAGGTAGGGGAGGCTTTTCCATTCCACATACATGGCGATGCCTTCAGTAAGTTCCCTGTTTTCCTCATATTCACGCACGTCCTTTTTTTCTGCGGCGTAGCGGTGCCGTCTCAAGGCAACGAAACTGCGGAGACTGCTTTTCCAATCTTCTGAAACAAGCGCGTTGTATAGTAGTTGGCGCTCAATATACGCGTCCGCCAGGGTTTCAGCGGATATTTTGCCTGGCATATTTTGTGTATCTTTCATTTTAAATTTGTCCCATTGAAAAAAATGAAACGCTTCATGCACGGCAAATCGGAAACCAGTCTCCATACCTGCCACAAATCTGATCCTGGTCACTTCTTCCCCGCCTAGCAGCAAGACGCTAAAGTCCGGCCCCTGGAATTGCGCTGTGCTGTAATAAACCGACATCGCCCCGCCACCGCCTGACAAAAGTTGAAATCCGGTTGGCGGCTTCACTGGACCAAAAAGCAGGGAGCCCCCCTCTCCGGGCAATTCCACAAGCAAGGGTGCCCCCACGGGGGAATATCCCGGCCAGGGAGAGCGCCCGGCCGCAGCGGCCGAATGTAGACTTAGAAACGCATCTATAACCTTTTCCCGTTCACTGGCAAAAGAGCGGACTGAAAGCAGGCCTGCAGCAGCCAGCGCAATGAAACCAATAACCAACTTTTTTTTCATAGTTTAATCCGGCGTGGCAATGCCCCGCGCCGGAATCCAATAAGACTTTTAATCAGCAACCCTTTGTGCACGTGCAGCTATGGCTCCAGGTTACGCACTCGGAGGTGACCGAAGTGGTACACCCTGCTCCTGCCGGGATACCTGCATAGCATCCGTTGGTGCTTGTGACAGGCCGCCACGCAGTGCATATGTCTATGCAATGAAAGGTCATCGGGCCGCTTTGGTTGGTATAGGAATGCTTCGTCTGTTCAAGCAAGCCAGAGAACCCGGCAGCCTCAGGAAAATATTTCCGCAGTGACATAGCGTTGATCTCTTCGACGGTTAACATCGTCTGGTCGCTCTGCTTTTTACATCCCGTAAGGCCTTTCCCTTCCGTGCCGGCCTGGCAAAGCAGCGTTTCCTTTTTTTTCGTGGCCCCCGCGACCATGGTCACTTTTATTTTCACTTCTCCGGAAACGACAGCGGCGGCCGGCTCAACCCTTTCAGCCTCCGGCTTGCTGCACGCAATCTTATCATTTTGACAGGAATCAACAGTATTCAGGAGTTCTATTAAACTCATTCCCTTGCTCTCTTTTCCATCGAAATCCACTTTTACAGCTTGGGCGTTGGCTGAGGTGACCGCCGCCAGCACCGCGAACACCGCTATTAGTATGTTGCTCTTTTTCATAATTTCCTTTTTCTACCCTTTTAGATTTTATACCGCTATGCCCACTACGAGCAATTTATATGCCAGGAACAGTAAAAGAGCGGAATTCGGGTTATGTTTCTGGCTCTGTCGTCGGCGGGCGGGGCTTTTAGCGGGAAAGGGCGGATTTGCGGGGTGGGGCTGGGAACCTATAAAAGCGTTCTGTCTGAAACATTAAGGTTTCATTTGAGTCTCTTTTGACAGCTTCCCAGTGTGTGTTGCTGTTATTCATTTAACAAGCGACGGCGAGCGGGTGTCTCGCGGGCAACTACAGAGCCTTGCTATCAGAGTAATTAAGGCGTCCGCGGGTTGTCTTCGTCGCCGTTGACGTGCGAGAGGGCGGAGCTTTCGCCTTCCGCCGCGCGTATCTTATCAAGTATGGTCTGCCAGGAAGGTTTCTGGCCCATGGTCACGCTGGTCAGGAAGGCCACGTCCACCTTGGCGCCAACGGCGAAATCCGCGCCTATCCCGGTGGTTATGATGTCCAGGTTCTTCGTCCCCTTGGGGTCGGAGCCGGAGCGCTTCAGCTTGAAGTAGGCGCTGTTGTAGTAGGCGTAGGTGGAGCAGCCCTGGAAGACGAAGATCTGGTACTTGTTCTGCGGCAGCGTCAGAGCGGCGCCGCTGTCCTCGGCCAGGCGGTCGGGGCTCAGGTAGCCGCCCAGGCCGGTGAAATGGCTTAAAAAAGCAAAACCCCGGAGGCTGCTTTCCGGGGTTTTGCCCTGTGCTGTTCTATTCCCTACAAGGATCGCAATCCCTTGACCACCAGTAATTTTAATAGTGACTGGTAGGGAACACCGCATTTATGAGCTTTAACCATTAACCGATCAAGTAGCGAAACCGGTAATCTCAATGGTATAGCTCTTGAAGTCGGTTTTAGATTTGGGAATAGCCCCACTCGGGCTGTTGCCTGGTCAATATATTCAGTTGACTCCGCGTCAGCCCAGAAATCGGCTTCGGCTTTTTCGCTTTTAAAGGCCGGCTGCTTTTTTTGTCTCTTCATAAAATTTCCTCTCTTTTCTGCTCATATCCCGCGAGGATATTACTCTGATTTTGTTATTCCTTGTCGTGAACGCAATAAAAACCAATCTATCATCATCTGTTACCCCATAAGCAATTTTTCTGTCTTCATGATAAAGGATCTTGCTTTTGTCTATTTCCACTATAACCGGGTTGTTTAAGAAGACCTCTTCGCTTTCTGTGTATTTAACCATATGCTTTTCCCAGTTCTTATGTATATTCTGATCATCCCATTCAAACGCAATCTGGTGAAATGTGGTTTTCATGTATAACCCCTGTATAGAAATAGTATACATCCATTCTGGCTGATTATCAAGGGGGGGCGGGTAGCTGCGAATGGATTATTTTCTCCAGAGCGTCACCGCCCTACCCTCCCCCAGAGGCGTGGAAGTGCTGCTTTTGCGACATTTAAATAATAAATAAAGAAAGCTCACGACGAGAGAGGAAAATGCCGGATTGAACTTCGCGACACAGGCAGCTTATTGAATTAATTTGGCGTTTTATCACAAACCGCCTTGCCAGTTTTGTGCCGGCTATTTTACTGCAATTCCTTTGACAGTTGCCGGCGCCCGGGGGGGTATTTTCAAGGATAGACTTGGGGTTCTGGTTATAGATGGCGACAGCCTGGCGCGGGATACGATGGCCGATAATCTGGCTGGCCAGGCGCGGCGTTTAAGGCGTCCGGGGGTTGTCTTCGTCTCCGTTTACGTGCGAGAGGGCGGAGCTTTCGCCTTCAGCCGCGCGTATCTTATCAAGGATGGTCTGCCAGGAAGGTTTCTGGCCCATGGTCACGCTGGTCAGGAAAGCCACGTCCACCTTGGCTCCGACGGCGAAATCCGCTCCTATCCCGGTGGTTATGATGTCCAGGTTCTTTGTCCCCTTGGGGTCGGAGCCGGACCGCTTCAGTTTGAAGTAGGCCGAGTTGTAGTAGGCGTAAGTTGAGCAGCCCTGAAAGACGAAGATCTGGTACTTGTTCTGCGGCAGCGTCAAAGCGGCGCCGCTGTCCGCGGCCAGACGGTCGGGGCTCAGGTAGCCGCCCAGGCCGGAGTGGCCGTCGTAAAAGAAGATGTCGGCCGTTTTCATGCCGCGCACCGCCTCCGTGGCGAATTCCGCGCTGTTCGGGTCCATCAGCAGCATTTCAACCGCCGTGCGCTTGGCGCCGAAGCTGAAGGACAGCTTTTTGCGGCGGGGCTCGTCAGTGGTCACCCTGAAGCCCGCCGCCTTGAGGCCGGCGAAGGCGTCGGTAAAGGTCTTCTTGCCGAGGTCCCCGCTCTGGAAAGTCGCGTCAACGCCCACTATATAGGAAACCTGAAGCAGGTCGCCGGTGCCGTTCTCACCGTAAAGTTTGGCGTACTCGGGATAGGTGCCGCGCGTTACGTTCATGGGGGTAAGGTCGGTCTGCACGGCCACCAGGTCGCCGCCGCCTATGGGGCAGCCTTCCTGGTAAGGGTTCCAGAAGTACCAGAAATCGCCTTCGCTGTTATAGTGGTCGTCGGTGCAGAGGTTCTTGCTCGAGCCGGGGGAGGGGAAGCCTTTTTTGTAGATGGTCACCGGGTCCCTGGGCAGCACGAAATCAATGCGCGTAGCTCCGCCCCCGCGGAAGAGTTTGCTGGAGAAGACCACGATGTCGTCGTAGGAGTATTTTATCCTGGCGTAGGGCCCGGCGGGGGCTTTTTCGGAGCCGATGAGGCTTACCTTATAATCGCCGGAGGGGATGCCGGGGGCGTCCACGAAGCCGGGGTGCGTAGTGAAGGCGCCGTACATGTGCTGCAACTGCAGGTCTATCAGCTCGGAGATCTTCTGTTTCTGCGCTGAATTGGAAAGTATCTGCGTGACAGGGCCGGTATAGCCGGCGGGCACCTTGTAGTCGAGGTAAGCGGTGAACTGCATGCGGGCCTGGCGGGAATCCGCGCCGTACCACCGTGAGCCGTCCTTGTCGGCGGCGGAAAAAATTTCGGAAAGCTCCGGCGTCAGCTCCAGGGTCCGTGCGTCGGCGGAGGTCTTGAGGGCAGCGGCGTCCACTGCCAGGTCGTTGAAGCCGGAGGCATAGGCTCCGCTGGTCAACCCCAATAATACGGCGGCTAAAAATGTTTTTTTCATTTTATCCTTCTGCTGCAGCTGTGCGGTCCGTTACCGGGCCGTACATATATTATCCTGAATTTGGCCCGCGGCCGTATGGGCCAAAAGCCCCGCTGTTTCCCGGGAAAATGCCCCGCTGTTTCTGGGCCCTTAGGACAATACGGCGGAAATTTTGCCGGAGGCGCGTAAAAAGTGTAGTATACAGGTAATCCCTTTTCTCTGGAGCTCTAAATGTCTTCTGCAAAAAAGCGCCCTTACAAAATTTCGCTCATTTCCACGCATGGCACCGGCAAGACCACGCTCTGCTACGAGGTGGCCGCCGAGCTGAAGAAGCGCGGGCTGAAGGTAAAGGTTTTTTCGGAGATAGCGGCCGCCGCCTTCGAGCAGGGCATCCCCATTAACGAAACCACCAACCTGCCGGCGCAGCTGTACATAATGATGCAGCATATCACCGAGGAGCTGCGCGGCGTGCTGCGCAACTACCAGGTGGTGGTCTGCGACCGCAGCGTGTTCGACAACCTGGCTTACATGGAGCGGCGCTGCGGCAGCAACCCGTTCATACGCGAGTTCCTGCAGGGCTACGCCGAACTGTTCCCGTACGACGTCATCTACAAGCTGCCGATGACCGGCGAGCTCATGGACGACGGGATACGCGACGCCCAGAGCCGCGAATTCCAGGAAGATATTTACAACCGGCTGAACACGCTGCTGGAAGACCTGAAGATAACCCACCGCACCCTCCCGGCCCCCACCACCGAGCTGCGCAGAGAATGGGCCGACCTGATAGTGCGCGAAACGCTGGAGGCCCTTGGCCGACCGGCCCCTAAAGAAAAAGCCGCTGTCGCTTAAACCCGCCGTTAAAATGGGCAAACAGAACATCCGGGCTTTCCCGGATGTTCTGTTTTATGCTTTTTTGGGGACCTTTACCGTATCGCTTTTATGGCGGCTTCCACCGCTTTTACAAGCAGGGCCAGCGGCAGCGACGGCGGGACGCCCCGGCCGGGCTTTTCCAGCAGGGCCATCTCGGTTGTGAGTGGCAGGTGGATGAAGGCGAATCTGGTTTTTTGACCGGCGGCGGCGATGGCGCGCATGGCCTCGTACATCAGGTGGTTGCACACATAGGCGCCGGCGTGGTTGCTTGCATAAGCCGGAACTCCGGCCTTGCGAGCGGCCGCGACCAGCTTAAGCGGGTCGGCGTTCACGAAATAAGCAGCGGGGCCGCCCCCGGCAATTTTCTTGCCCTGGGGCCGGTAGCCGGCGTTATCCTTTATGCCGTAATCCTGCATGTTCAGGGCGAACCTTTCCACCCTCAGGCCTGTTTCGCCCGCGGCCAGGCCCAGCGAAATAAGATAATCCGGTTTTATCTTTGAAATGAGCGCCGCTATCCTGCCGCCTACCGCCCGCCCGCTGACGGGCAGTTTCTCCCGGTATAGGCGGCAGCCCTTAAAGGCCGCCGGCTTAAGTTTCGCCATGACCTCAAGGGCGGGGTTTAATTTACGCCCGGCAAAAGGTTCGAAAGCGGTGACCAGTATTCTTTTTGTCATAAGATATTATATTCCATTAAGCGCGTAATTGACCCGCGGCAGGGCCGGGGGCATTAAATTTTGATATTATAAACAGATAGGCAGCCTCACCGCGGCCGCGACACTTACACGGAGCGAATTGCATACCATGAAAAACACTATCCTTGTGGTCGGTTCCGTAGCGCTTGATTCCGTCAAAACCATACACGGCAGCACGATCCGCTCCCTCGGCGGCTCGGCCGTGCATTTTTCCCTTTCAGCTTCGCAGTTCTCCCCTGTTAAGCTCGTGGGCGTAGTAGGGGAAGATTTTCCCGCGCCTTTCCGCCGGTTCCTGACTCGCCGCAATATCTGCCTTGAGGGCATACAGGTGATGCCGGGCAAGACCTTCCACTGGAAGGGAAAATACGACCGCGATTTCAAGAACGCCATTACGATAGCCACCGAGCTTAACGTGTTCCAGCATTTCAAGCCCAAGCTCAACGCGGGCCACAGCGAATGCGGCGTGCTGTTCCTGGCCAACATAGACCCGGACCTGCAGCGCAAGGTGCTGGACCAGATGGGCAAGCCCCGCCTGGTGGCCTGCGACACGATGAATTACTGGATCTCCCTCAAAAAGCCCTCGCTGCTGAAGCTGCTCAAGAAGGTGGATATGCTCTTCGTCAACGAGGAGGAGTGCCGCCAGCTCACCGGAGAATACAACCTGATAAAGGCGGCCCGGCTGATAATGAAGATGGGGCCGCGCAGCATCATCGTCAAGCGCGGCGATGCCGGCGCCATGATGTTCTACAAGGACAACGTCCTTTCCGTTCCGGCCCACCCCATCGAGAGAGTGGTGGACCCCACCGGGGCCGGCGACACCTTCGCAGGCGGCTTCATGGGGTATCTCGCCGCCGCGCCCGACTGGAAGAATTTCGACGTGATCCGCCGCGCCATGAGCTACGGCACGGTGATGTCCTCGTTCAGCGTGGAGGACTTCAGCGTCAAGCGCGTGGGCGGGCTTTCCAGGCCGGAGATCAGCGCCCGCTACAATAAGTACGTTAAGGCGCTGGCGATAAAATAAGCGGGGGGCGGGGGGAACATGAAAAAGAAAACCGGCGATTACAATCCGGACGTGGAGCTGTCGAAAGGCGCGGACCTGACCGCGTCCTCCTACGACAAGACGCAGGGCGTTTCCGTAGAGGCGGGCAAGGTCACGGTGGGCGGCATGCCCGGCGTGGCCGCCATTACGGGAATCGCCACCGGCCGGGACGGGGCGGGCATCGACGGCACCATCAACCTGTGGCTCTCCATCTTCCGCTTCAAGCGGCCGGACGGCACCGTAAACCACGTGGCCGGCTGGAACATCATGCTGGCGCTGAAGGCCGGCCAGACCGCGCTGGAGACCGCCAAGGGCTTCGCCGCCTACATAAACGCCGGCACCAGGCCGTACACGGCCAAAGCCTCCGGCACCAGAATAGCCGCGAAGATAGCCATAACCTACACCGAAAAATAACTCCCTTGCCCCGGAGTTTAAGAGGAAACCGCACATTCTCCTATGACATCCGGATAAGGTGAAAAGGGAAAAGGTAGCACGCATCTTTTCATGGATTTAAAATTACGACGAATAGCACTTTACCCCGCGCTGGCCTTGGCGGCCGCAGCCGTTTTTTTGTTTTACGGGCACTTGCAAAGATCGGCATCGGTGCAAAAAGCCCTGCCCGCGCCCTGCTCTCACATAGCGGACAGCCTTAAGATCTGTGCCAAGGACAGCGATTGCGGGATAGTTAGAGACGGCTGCTGCCCCTGCACCGGCTTGGGCCGGCAATGCGCCATCAACACGCTGCATCTGCGGAAATACAACGAGTCATTAAGCAAGGAATGCGGCAGCGAAATAATATGTCCGGACGCCTTGTCGCAGGACAGCTCCTGCCGAAAGGGCGTAAAAGCGCGTTGCGTTGAAGGCGTCTGCCGCCTCGCTCCATAAACAGAACACGAAGCCAACCCAACAAAGGCTGTCACATTGTAACTGACAAAAATACCCGCCGGGTTAAGGACGGGTATTTTTACGTTTTTGCCTACCCAGACGAAGCCGGAGCACGGGGAAGGGGTCAGGTCTTTACTTTTGATTCCGCTTAAAAACCCCTTGTTTTATTCTTGAACATCGATATTTACAGATCCAGTTTTACTTCTTCGTCTAAAATCACTTCCCGCCGTGCAGAAAATGCACTAAGCCGTATTCTAAGCCGGTACCGCCTGCGGGGTTGCTGCAGTCTCAATCCCGCCAATTGCCTGTTTCGCCTCCCAAGTTACCCGCCGGCACCAGCGTTTTATGTTGCATGCCGCGCCTATTAAATAGTTTTGCAGCCGCACCTTCCTGTGCCCGCGATAACGCGCGCGCCGCAAACCATACCCGCGCACCAATTCGCTCTGCGTGCCCTCAATCCCGTTGCGGTGTCTCATGTCTTTCTTAAATTCCTCTGTGTTCATCAGTTGCCGCCGCGCCTGTAATATTGTGTGGTGTTCACTTACACGCAGCATCCTATGCCGGTCACCTTTATGAATACATTTCAGTTTTAACGCGCAACTCCGGCAATAGCCGCACCATTCAAATCGATAGCTGCTCTTACCCGTCTTTGCCTCTTTTATCCGTGCGCATTGCGTGCTGCTCTTGCCCGCCGGGCAGATAGCATGGCGCCGCTCCACATCTACCGTAAACGCTTCAGCGGTATAAACCCCTCCGCAGTTAGGCGAACCAGGCGCAGGCCCCATCAGTTCGCGACCTTCCGCGTCCGCCTTGGCTATACTTGGCCCAGACACATAATCTGTATCCGCGTACATAGTTTCGGGCTTCTCTATTCCCAGACGCTCCTGCTCCTTTAATATCGCCGCCATACCCGCTTTATCGCTTTCCGGCGCATACTGTGTGATAATTGAGGTTAGTACGCCTTTAGTCGGTTCGCCCGCCTTGCGCGGGTCAGACTCTACCGTCTCCGCTACCTGCACTTTGTGTCCCACCCAGCCGTTAATCTTTATCGTGGATTTGCAACTCCATTGTGCGTCAGGATTGTGCGGGTTGTGTACCGCGCCGGTAGGCTGCGCACGGCGCTTCTCCACCGCGCCTTCCGCGCTTACTTCAAAGTTTTCCTCAAATACCCGCCGCAGAATCCTTACCTCTTCTATAGACCCTGTTTTCGACGGCAATCCGCTTATCCAATTTAATATTTCCCAGGCATCTAAACCCGCCTGGCTCATCTTAGCCCGTATAATATCTCCGGAACTTTTATAGTCTATGCTGCTCTCGACATAACGCTCCCATCATAGTTCCCACGCCGCCGGCCGCGACAGCTTTTCAATCTGCGCCAGTTCCTCCAGCGTCAACCTAAGCGTCTCACGTACACAATCCAATCGGCTCATATGGCTTACCAACCCTATTATGTGCGTAGAATCCAGACGCTGCCGGGTGCGCTTCGCCAAATATCCGGCCTCGCTCATCTGCTCCAGCACGGCCTCAAAACCAAGCTGTTCCAGGCCGTGCTCTAGCAGCCGCTCATGGAACTTAACCAAGCTCGTCGGATGGAACGCCGGCTCATCCGCTGCCATGCCCAACGCAAGTTTCCAGCGCAGATCAAAACTGCACGCCTCCGCCGCCTGCCGGTCCGGCATCCGTTCCATGAATTGCAGGATCAGCGCCGCCAGCATCCGCACCGGCTCTTCGGCGGGGCGCCCATTATTTGCGCAGTACATCTTCTCAAGCTCCGGCCGCCGCTTCCTAAGTTCGGGCAGGATGCGTTCGGCAAAGAAACTGAACCGCTCGGCGCCGGGCGTTTTGCCAAGGCCGGGGAATAGGATCTCCGGCTCGAAGAATGTGCGCTGCAGGTCTAATTTTGGTAGGCTCATATTATAGGTTTATAAGTTGTGTTCTATACTTGATAAGGGCTATTGTATATAATAGCCTATAATATATGCAAATAACCTACCCCATTAAAGTCCAAGTCATCAAAAGCAAGGGCCGCCCCGTCAGACTCTTTGTCGCTATTCCCATGGCGATCGCTGCCGCCATCAATATGGAGCAGGGCGAAGAAGTTCAGTGGGAATTAGATTCCCGCAAACAACTGCACCTGCTCCGGCCGAATCTCAAAGAGCAAAACAAAAAGTAAGCTAGGGGTTTTTCAGCGGAATCTACTTTTGACCTTTCCCGCTTAGCTGTGATGTTGGAGGTCAAGATTCAAGACCTGACCCCAAATCTATGACCCCAAATCTAGTATTAAAGGCGCGGCCTCGGTGGCGGCTTGCCACCACCGCTGGAGGAAGATGGCCGGAACCTCCGCCCTTAACATTGCCATGCCGAATAGCTACTTTGCTAAATTAGGTGTTCCAAAACTGGCGGGAGTATGACGCCACTTTCTGAACCGCCGGATGCGGACCCGCATGTCCGGTGGTGCGGGAGGGGTCGGCAGTTCTATTGACTGCCGCCCCTATCCCAATTGTCGCGGCGCCGGCTCAGAGCGTGTTCTGCCAGGGGCCGGCGTTGGTGACCTGCCGGAAGCCCATCCCTTTGAGCATAACGGCGGCCATGCCGCTGCGGGCGCCGGAGGCGCAGCTGAGCACCACCGGTTTGGTCTTATCCAGCCTCCCCGCCTGCCTGGCCAGTTCATCCAGGGGGATATTGACGTTGCCCGGCCTGTTGCCGGCGGCGAACTCCGCCGGGGTGCGCACGTCCACGAATACGGCGCCTTGCGCCGCCAGGGCCGGCAGTGTTTTCCTGGCGAGCTTGAACCTGAAATGGCGGAACAACAGGTAGGCGGCTACGCCCAGCGGAAGCAGGTAGGGTTGGATGGCTTCTAAATTCATGTTCATGTGTCCTTTTAAACTGCGGATTTAACTTCCTTAATTAGATGCTGCAGCGGGCCTAAAAGTTTCAGTTGTAAAATAAATACGACCCGCAGTTCAGGAGCGTGTTCGACGCGACAAAAGCTTTAATGAAAGCGCCGGCGAACAGAGCGCCGCGTATCAAGGCTGTTCATGGCTTTAAACCATGAAAATACGCTCCGTGCCAGAGGAATCTCATTTGGTAGAATATCAGGGCGCGGTTCGGGAGGAGAAATGGCGATTATTATCAGAAAACCCACGAAGAGGGAGATGAACGAGGCTTCTTCATGGCCGATATGGGAAAAAGAAGCGTCTTCGTTTGCCTGGAGTTATGGCGAGAAGGAGACTTGCCTTGTGCTGGAGGGGGAAGTGCTGCTCAAGGCGGGGGAGGAGGAGGTCTCGTTTAAGGGCGGGGATTATGTGATCTTCCCGGCGGGGCTGGCCTGCACCTGGAACATCCGGAAAGCGGTGCGGAAACATTATAAGTTTGGTTAAGCCGGGAACGGATACAGAGGTAAATGCTTATAAATAAAATAGTTTTCATCGCGGCTGTGCTGGCCGTTTCGGCCGGCGGCGTTCTGGCGGGGGAGCCCGGCGGGGTCTGCTCCCTGGAGCATTGCGTAAAGACGCTCGGGCCCCTTGTCGGCGGCGCGGCGGCCGCGGCAAAGCTTTGCTCGGGCCTTGAGGCCGCTAAATTCGCGTGCGACCTGGAGCAGGCGTGTTCGGCCAATGCGCTGAAACACGGCTCCAGGCCCGGGTTCGTAAAATATTGCGGCAGCGTGGCAAAGGGAGGCTGCAACTGCGCGGGCGCCCCAAAAAGCTTTGCCCGCCCCGGCTGTAAAAGGGCCGTCGTGGTCACGGGGATGCATTACCCCGCCCTGACCTGCGCCCGGAGCAAGGCCGACTTCCTGGACGGCATGATGACCAGTTACCATTTTACCTCCAGGTGTGCGCCGGATATCCTGTTGTCGGTTCACGATATCTCCTGCCAGGACCACCCGGTAAGCGGCTTCTCTTCCGGGTGCGTGTATAAGGGGACGGCCTGCTGCGGCGAGCCGCCGGCTCCGAGATGTGCAAAAATCGTGGTGGTCAGCGGCCTGCACGACCCCGACGCGACGACCTGCGACCGGCGCATGGACGCCTTCAAGGGCCGGATAGCGGACCAGGTGAAGGCGTGGGACAAGCCCGGGGCTTTTTCGTCGGCGTGCCTGCCTGACCTGCGGCTGAAGTCGGTGGACGATATAACCTGCGTGCCCGCCCGCAGCCCGGAATACGCCGGGGGCTCCCTGTACGGCGGAACGGCCTGCTGCGGTAAGGCGGGGGGCGCGGTTGACTGATTGACCCTTCAGCAATCGGGTGGTGTCAGGCCGCCGGGGCAGCCCGGCGGTAGTTGCCAAAGTGGAAAAAGAGGCGGCGCTACTGGCCGTCCGGGAAAAAGCCTGCAAGCCCAAAAAGAAAGCCAGCCTCTATGCCACCGGCCCATTGCCACGGGCCGGCAGGGTTGGCGGCTTCTCCAAGGCCCCGCTGGGAAGTGGCGGATGTTTTGCGCCTCGACGGCCAGGCTTTTCGCCGCTCCCATCCTCTGCCGGTTTTGCAGCTCAAAATCATGCGCGCTATCGAGCGCTGCCGTACGCCCGCGCTCGGCGGCCATCTTGAGAAATGCGACCTATGCGGCTCTGAGCGGCCGGCCTACAACTCCTGCCGCAATCGCCATTGCCCCAAGTGCCAGAGCCTCAACAAAGCCCGCTGGCTCCAGGCGCGCCAGGCGGAAGTCCTGCCCGTGGGTTATTTCCACGCGGTCTTCACTCTGCCACATGAACTCAACGCCCTTATTCTTTCCAATAAGCGACTTCTCCTGAAAATCCTGTTCGATGCCGCCGCTCAAACACTGCTCACGTTCGGCCATAAC
>JAUSCK010000292.1 GCA_030651035.1 Elusimicrobiota bacterium | reverse complement strand
CGGCCAGCCGGCCCAATAAACGTGGGCCTTGGCCGGGCCGCTCCCGGCCTGCCGGGCAGGCCGTACATCCCCGCATTTATTTTTTTCTTTTTCGGGGATTATGGCCACCAGTTAAGGAACTACCTTATCGTAGTTTCTCCTCCCTGGTGGAAATAATCCAGGTCAGATCAGTCTTTGGATTTATCCTTAGTAGTCCAGAAGCCTTCAAATATATAGCCAACCTTAAATCCGAGTGCGGGTTTCAGCGTTCCGGCTTTCCCCCCGCCCACGTTGTCCAAGTCAATGTCGGTAAGGCGATAGTAAATATCAAAGGTAAAGCCCGTAGGCGTGACCGCAAACTCGTCTGTCGTATAAAGCAGCCCGGCGGTCAGCATAGGAGCCATGTAGAGTGTCGTATCTGATAAGCCAAACTCGCCTAAGCCTGAGGCGGTAAACCGCAAAGGTTTCCCTTGAACCTTGGGGCTCGTATACTGCATTCCAGCCAAGAGCTCCCAAAGATAAAACGTGTCTTTGCCGGTGCTAGGGTTGTCTACCTTTATGCTTTGGACTTGCAAACCACCTGTCTTAGAAAACGTCTCATGGCCTACCGCCCTGAAACCGAAGCCCCAAGGCTTAACATTCTCGGTGCCACCACCTGTAATATTCAAGTCCTGTGCGGTGGGTAGAATGAAATAGTACTCATTCGCTGAAACCCATTGATAAACAGGCTTACTCTCCGCCGCCGCCACATGTGAGGCGCCGGCGGCCAGGAGTCCAGCCAGCAGTATTATGTTTCTATTTGCCATATTTCTAATCAGCCTTTTCTAATTAAACTCTAATAAAACTCTAATTAATCTGAGCTCTCCGGTTGTTTAATTAGAACCCTTGGGCTCATTGCTGTAATTGGTACCCCGTTCCGAATCATTGCGGTCACAACTAATAAATACTCGCCCCCAGCTTTCTTAAAAACTCATAGTATTGTCGTGGATAACCCATATCCAGCTTTACTTTGTGTAATTCCCTTTTGCTCTAATAGAGCAATGTAATAATCTACCACCGAAGCAAACACACCTGTGAATTTAAATATAGATGGCTTAATGAAATTAAGTAGGTCGGTAACCGAATATTTCGGTTCATCCCCGCCCCCGATACCAAGCCGGTAGCTGTTGCCATTATCGCTAGTAGTCCATCTTTGCCTGCGACGATAAGATATCCCTAAACCTTTAAGCAAGGGAGGCTGAGAATGCACGCAATCATTTCGATACTTGATTGTCTCTCTCCACTCTTTGGAATCAGCAAGTTTTAATATTTCCGCTGTGATACTATGGCCGGGAAGTTTCTCGCGCAAATAGTTCCCTAAAATGCGCTGCCGGCTTGTCATTTTCTCTTTATATGGTCTAAGGTCAGCTGTTTTTATCTCAAAAATATTAACAATAGCCTCAGATAGATGTTCACCAGCGGAATATAGCCTCAATGCGACATCGTCAAGATAAAAACGACTAAAGAAAATAGCAGCAATCTCGCTCTTTACCTCACGGGTTTTAAGGTACCAGATTTCATGTGCTAGAGCTTCATGTAGCGCATACCTGGCATTTGAAACCGTGTGGCTTGTATCCTGAAGGCATACTGCTGCGGTGGGGATAAAACTTTTAGGGCCTAATTTAAGTGCAATAAAGTCCGGGCTGAAGCGAAGTACTATACTTTGTAATTCTTTAAGATTAGGTAATTGCTCGTGAATTGCTAAAAGTGTTGCGTCGTCAAGTAATCCCCGGCTCATTTTTTAGCCTCATTGTTCTCTATACCCTCAACTGATTTAAGGGAATAGCCGATTTTCCATTCAACTTTGCATTTGGAGCAGCAAAGACGCTTCCCAACAATGACTTCCTTTGGAAGGATAAAGTGATTAGTCTGACATTTTAAGCAACTCCAGCCTGCCCTGACTGGCTTAATTTGGGAAATCTTCTCTTCTAGGTCGTGTATCGTGAATTCCGCGGGACAATTCGGATTAATACATTTCACTTTTTTCCCCTCAGATAGTCCCGCTTTGTTTCTTTTATTAGGAAGTTGACAAATTTGGCAAGTAAATGTGACAAATTCCCCAAAGTTCGCCAACATGGTGCCCTGTGCAAGAATCTCTATTTCGTTTAGGGTTGCTTGTAGATCAATCTTAACATCAGCCAGAGGTCTAATTTCACCAGCCTTAATATCCGCCAATGTTGGGGCATGCAGATAATGCGCGAGTTTGTGATAATGAGATTGAATAAATTTCTTGGAAATACCTTTGGATGATCCGAACATCTGTCGGGGTCCTGTTGCCCCGCCTGAAAGCTCCTTTGCGAAACTGACAGTGCAATCCTTGTCCGAGTAAGGATCACACTCAAGAAGTATATTTACAACATCTTGTGGACGCCATTTCTTTAGGAATTCCTTGGGGATTTCATCGATATACATTGAAAGGCGGTCATAGCACATTAGTTCAATACATGTACGAAGTTCCAGAGCGCAATATCTCAAGCTGTCGTTATCGCCGGCGGCGAGAAGATTCTTAGCTTTTAAGATGTGCGATTTGTCTTTTAACATTTAATGCGAAACCGGTCCAAGAAATTTATCCCCGTTAAAATGAATCATGTGCCCTGGAACTTCCGAAACCCAGACCTCTGTTTCCCAGGCTATATCGTTTGCGTGCCGTTTAAATTCCCTGAAATCGGGGAACGCGCTCACATAAATTCTGGTGGCCGGAGATTTCGCAAGGATTCCCTCCAACTCTACGTAGCGTTTATGAGAAACCGGACCATGGGCCGTAACTGCCTCGATCAAAAACAAAAAGTTCCGGGCCTTGTCGTAAAGAACCATGTCGGGAAGCTTGTCATGTTTAGTTATCGGGATGCCCAGGGCCGCTAATCCTTCATTCTCTATATGCAGCAGCTTATGGGCAGTATCGCCCATATAAAGCAGACTCGCATTCGGGCAGAATCTGGTTTTGAATTCCTTAAATATCTCAATCTGCAGTTTGTTATGCTTTCCGGGAGACAAAGTAATGACTTTATCGCCGCTTATGGGCAGGGCCATCGTGTTGCTGGATTTTATCTTCTGATATTTATCCACAAGGCGGCCTTGGGCACCAATAAAACCTTGCAAGGCTTTCTCCCATTGGGGAGTGCCGTAGGCCGTAACTACTGCTAAAGCCTGTGGTGAGATGCTGTAGACGGTTTTAGGGCTGTTAGTGGGCCGTGTCGGGTTGTCGGAATTTATTTCTGCAAGCCCGGCCTGTTCAAACTGATGCAGCGTTTGGCGGCGGATGGTCTCGCGGGTGTTCTCGGCGTAAGTCTTGTTATATCTGGCTTTTACAAATTCAAGAATATCATGAACCCGGATTAAACTTTTCGTTGCGGCCTTCCATTCGCTCCGGGGCGAAAGATTGAGCAACGCCAATAACGTCAAGGCTGAACGGTCATTTTGCT
>JAUSCK010000286.1 GCA_030651035.1 Elusimicrobiota bacterium | reverse complement strand
TATATCGGCTTTAAGTTCGGTTCGTGAATCGGCAATGTCAGCTTTAAGTTCGGTTCGTGAATCGGCAATGTCAGCTTTAAGTTCGGTTCGTGAATCGGCAATGTCAGCTTTAAGTTCGGTTCGTAAACTTGTTATGTCAGTTGTAAGCACGGCCCGCAAATCGGCAAGGTCACCCTTGGTAGCGGGTTGGTTGTTGTTTGTTTCGGTCATATATCCATTTTATGATATTAGGGGATTAAAGCGACAGGGCCTTAAGGGCAATACTGTGGGACAAATGGTCTACATCTAAAGTTTCCGTTTAAGCCGGTGAGTCTGGCTATGAGCTCGACCAGGTCTTTTATGGAGATTTCAAAGCCGGCGCCTATGTTTACCGGTTCCGGGGCATTGGCCGCTTGCTGCGCATAGCGCTTGTGCGGCACTGGCATAGCCTTGAACGGGATGGGGGCGAATTTGGGGTAGGCGCAGATGGTGCCTAGGGCGACGAACTTTTCTACGCCGGGGAGGAGGGTGGCGGCTAAATGGATGACCACATCGGGTTTTGAGGCTTTGAAGGCGGCTTCTATGGCGGGGAGGGCGGGGATGAAGATCTCTTTACAGCCGCGGGCTTTGGCCGTCTGATGCGCATAGCGCCTGATACGGCACTGGCATAGCCTTGAGCTTTTCGGTGACGAAGGAGCCCAGGAACCCGGCGCCGCCGGTCAGCATTATGGCGTTTTGAAAATAAATTTATTTGGATATCTATATTATAGCAATTGGGGGGTTGGGGCGAAAGATAAAGTGGATACATTCGGCAGGAAGAGGAGGCATCTCATAGAGTTCAGAAAGAGCGGGGCTTAAGGCCGAAGTATTCCTTTAGTACGATATTAAAGGTGGTATCGAGCGTTCCAAGATTACCGACAAAATACTGCCTGGCGGACTTATAGTATGAAATCAGTTTATCCGGATCGATATTGTATTTCCCTATAATAAACTGGATGTCTTCACGATCACGATCATTATAGCGGCTAAGTTTGCTCAGAATCAGGTCTTCCTTGCTTAAAGCCATGATCCGGAAGTGCTTCAATTTATCGCGCAGGATCTCGATACTGCGCTCCTTCCAGTCTGGACTTTCAATAAGCATCAGTTCTGTATTCGCGCTATACAGATAAAGCCCGTGTTTATTTTCCAATTCTGAGCCTTGTCCGGCCCAGCTTAAAAGTTTGGTCTTAATGGCGCGGTCCTCAATATAGGCGTCAATATCCAGGGTCCCGCGCCGGGAGCCGTACGCGATAACGGCAGCCGCCCCGCCAAAGATATAAAGCGTTATTTTCCCGACAGGCCTCTCTTTACCGAGATGCTCATCGATATCCCGGAAGAAATCTAAAAACTCTTGTCCTTTTGGCTGTTTCATAGCGAAAGATAGCGCTGAAATGATTTCAGGTCAGCGGAGCCCGTGCCGTGCCAGAAGCTCAGCCAGCCGGGAGTACGGCTGCGAAGTAAAGCCAAAGCTTCATCCGTCTTTGGCCGCGGCCCCACGAACTCTTCATGGTCAAGCTTTCCCTTAGCCAAAGTGCCATGAGCCGCCTGGAGCATAGACCAGACCTTTTTATCCACACCGGATGTTACAGTCTTCAACTGCAGAGCGGCGGCAACAACCATACCGAGGCGATTCTGAAGGTGAAGAGTATATGCGCCGGAAAGCAATTTATTCCAATCAAGGGTAAGCGCGCTCTTAAGCACCAGTGAGGGGAGAGCTTCAAAAAGGCGCGGCTCATTAGAGAAATGCAGAGCCGCCAAAAGAACCTCTTCTAGTGGGAGGGTAGTGAAAGTCGGCTGCGTTTCTGTACCGAGGAATCTGACCCCGTAGCTGGCTAATTGGGCGAGCATTACTTCCTCGCTTGCGAAAGCGAAACTGAAACCCGCGGTGAACCCCGGCTGTGATGAGGGAGCCTGGTTACGCGCGGCGTTAACAGTAAGCCCTCCTAACTCGCCAAGCAGATCGGCGGCAGAGCAGCGGCAGGCCTTGGCCACCGCAAGGAGCTCGAGGAGGGTAACGCCGCGCTGCCCCTGTTCGACGCGCGAAACGGTAGTCTGCGGCCACTGGAGTTTAGCGGCGAGCCCGGACTGAGAGAGCTTTAATTCCCCCCGCTTATGCCGCAGCAGTCGGCCAAAGGCTTGATTCACCATATTCATATA
Source organism: Elusimicrobiota bacterium (assembly GCA_030651035.1). Lineage (GTDB taxonomy): Bacteria > Elusimicrobiota > Elusimicrobia > Elusimicrobiales > UBA9959 > UBA9959. Next base: position 1,871 of record JAUSCK010000286.1, on the reverse strand, counting down.
TGAATAGTATAAGTCATAATCGGATAGATATCAAGTGGTGTCAGGGAAAATGCGGAAATTTGCTTAAAATTGCAAGTTCTACTGCGCTAGGCCTGGGACTGCACCAGGAGCATCTTTTTGGCCAGGCCGTAGGGGGCGTTGGTTTCTTCGGGGTAGCCGTTCCAGAGGTCTTCTTCTTTGGCCGCTTGATGCGCATAGCGCTTGTGCGGCACTGGCATAGCCTTGAGCTTTTCGGTGACGAAAGAGCCTAAAGAACCAGCCCCTCCTGTTAGCATTATGCGTTTTTTAGATAAATCCATAGAAGAATCGAGAATCGAGGGTCGGGAATCGGTAATCAACAGCAAGAACCGAAACTTCAGGATTCATTTAGGTACTTTATTAGGCCGGTGGTTTGAAGTCGAAATTTACGACTTCAATGGCTCAGACGAACCAGGCAAAGGCACCTCACGAAAACAAGCGGCGGGAGGCGGTGTTAAAGAAGTTTTCTAACCCATTCCATGTAGCGCTCTACGCTGAGCTTTAACGGAAGGGCGTCTTTTTCTGCGTAGGATTTGTCTATGTATTCTATCAGGTTTTTCTGGGCCAGGATCTCCCCCAGTCTTCTTGCTTGTTTGGCTACGTCCGCATCCCGGATCTTTGCCTGCAAGAGTCCGACCACGTCCTGGTGGGAATCGGAAGAAGAACGAATACCGGCGTGTTTTACCAGTAACGCGTCCGTTGCCGATATGCAGCAGTGGACGCCCGCCAGACCCGCGGCATTCCAGTTTTGTTTCTGCGCGGCGTCGACCATCGTTTCGAAAAACTCCATTGCCTTGCCCCAATAAATTGTGTGGCGTTCACGCGAGACTTTTTTTGAGTGGATATCTTTTGGCGTCATATTCCCCCCTATAATATCTCTGTCATTAATTTCCCATAAACGACCCTTCCGGTTTTAAGCACGGTGCGGGTAAAGTCGTCCTTTTGCCTATACTTACCGCGGAACTCCTTAAGGGTAAGTACTACGGGAGCCAGGGGATAATGGCAGCGGGCTAAGGCCCCAGGGCTGCGCCCGGTAAAGTAAGAAAGGACCTGTTGTTTATCTTTACCGTCTTCAATTAAAGCCAAAAGATCTATGTCGCTGGCGCCGCGCAGTTGGCCGCTGGCCGCGCTCCCAAAAAGAACTAGTGACTTAACTGACGCCGGTAAGCCGCGGCTTAAGTCACGCAGCAAATTGTCCAGCCAGTTCTTCTCACTCTCAAAAATAACGCGGGCCACATCTGTAACTATCCAATGCCGCCGGTTAAGCGTGAACAGGTGGGCCGGGGCCGCTATTGTAAGTTCAACTATCCCCAACGCGGCCAGTTCGTTAAGGACCTTATGGGCCTGCTGCGGGCTCAGGCCTGTGCGCCTGGCAGCTTCGCGACCGGTAAGGCCTGAGGACGATTCGTATAGGCAGCGCAGAAGCTGTATACGGGATTTTCCCGAAAAAATGCTCTCTAGGGTTGATAGTGTCATATTTAGTAGACAGTTGTCTGATATATATTACATATAAATCCGCTGCGTTTCAAGAGCTGAGGAAGCCTGATGTACATATAGCATAGCAGACGAACCCGACAAGGGGGTGTCGGGGAGAAAATCGAAGGTTGAGGCGCTAGGCCTGGGGCTGCACCAGCAGCATCTTTTTGGCCAGGCCGTAGGGGGCGTTGGTTTCTTCGGGGTAGCCGTTCCAGAGGTCTTCTTCTTTGGCCGCTTGATGCGCATAGCGCTTGTGCGGCACTGGCATAGCCTTGAACGGGGTGGGGGCGAATTTGGGGTAGGCGCAGATGGTGCCCAGGGCGACGAACTTTTCTACGCCGGGGAGGTGGGTGGCGGCTAAATGGATGACCACATCG
>JAUSCK010000032.1 GCA_030651035.1 Elusimicrobiota bacterium | reverse complement strand
TGCAGCACTACTGCCGCGGCCGCTCTTTACGAAGCGGAGGCCGGCCAGACCAGCGCAAACAGCGCAGGCCCGGCCGGCATCCTTAAACAACCAGGTAACCGCCATGCGCTGCCGCCAGTCCAGCCTTGCGCCGCGAATGCGCCGGCAGCACTGGCGGCCGTTCGCCCCACCGCCGCGCCCTACGGTCGCGGCGCCCGGCCGCTGCTGCGGCCCGGTTCGTGGGGCCGCATGGCCGCGCCTTATAACGACGCTCGCAGCTCGCCGTTCCCTCGATAGTCCCAGCGTTACCGCCCAGCTGCCGCGGTTGCTCAATAAGGTAGACTGCGGCTCAACGCGAGTAAGCGCAAATTTGCCCCGACCGGCAAGCGGCAATACGCCGGGGAATCCGCCTGCTGGCGGACTCCCCGGCATATTGCTCGCCCTGCGCCCGCTCCGTTCCTGATAGATTTTAAGGAGGCGGGCGGGCTTGGGTTATACATAACATCGTTATGTTAACTTGCCGTCCGGGGCAAATGTGCGCTTACTCGCGAGCTGAGTTCCTTTATAAAGTGGAGTTCCTTACGCGGCCCTTCGCAGCCGCGCCCTGCGGTCGCGGCGCCCGCCCGCCATAGGCGGGCCGGTTCGTGGGGCCGCCGGGCCGCAACAGCCCTGCCCCACCCCTGCGCGGCCGCGCGCCCCCCTTGCGGGAAAAGATTTCCTGGTAATGAAAAATTCACATTATCTTGCTATAATAAATCTTGAGTACGGCTCGTCGTCTGAGCCCGAAGCGGCCTTATCTAAGGAGCCATTTGGCTCCTCGTACGTTCGACTAGGATTAAGGCTGCCGCCATTGCGGGCGGCAGCTTAGTACCTATTCGGTCGAACGTATAGGTGTCTAGGTTGTCGCCCCCTTTGTTTTTTGGGGAACGGCAAAGAATAAAACGGGGGCGTTATGCCGAAACAAATACTTGTCGCCGACGATGATCCGGTTTTGCTCAGCCTTTATACGCGTATGCTGGCCGCCACCGGGTACACTGTTTCCCGCGCCGCCAGTTTTGCCGAGGCCTCGGCGCTCATAAACTCGCACACTTACGACCTGCTGGTAACAGACCTGGTCTTTCCGGACGGGCTGGGCACAGATCTGATAACGATCTTTGACAGAAAACAAGGCTGCGCTAAGTGCATACTTGTGACGGGGGCGGCGTCGGAGCTCGACCCGGACAAGATCCCGGTCCTGGCCGGCTATTTCGAGAAGCCTCTCGACGCGGACGCTTTTCTGGCCGCAGTAACCAAGGCCCTGGCGTAAATCCCCCCCGTGATGAAAGCTAAAACCACAAAAGCCGGGGGCGCACTTGTTTTAGTCTGCGCTAATTGCAAAAGAATAAAAGACAGCCGGGGGCACTGGCGGGCCGTCCCCGGCTACAAAAAGAAATTCGCCGGGCGTAAATTCTCGCATTGCATGTGCGAGGCTTGCGCCAGGAAACTCTATAGCGCGGAACCCTGGTATTATGCGCCTGATAAATTAATACCTTAATCTCCGGACCGCATCACTATTCCCCCCACCCTACGCCGTATATACGGATATCCTCTCCGGCAGCCGCCCCTCACATAAAGCACATTCTCATAATTCTTGACATCATGAATACGTAATGCTTACAATGTAGTTGCGAAATATCGCAACTACTACAGAGAGGACACCATGACAAAAACGGAAACTAGACGGCTGCTCTACACAATGCACGCGCAGGTCTGCTCCGTGCTCTCCAACGCCAAGCGCCTTGAAATTATCGACCTGCTGCGCTCCGGTGAAAAAACAGCCGGCGACCTGACAAGGGAGATGGAAATCCCCAAACCCAACGTTTCACAGCAGTTGACCATCCTGCGGGAAAAGGGAATCCTGGTATCACGCCGCGAGGGCCAGCACATCTATTACCGCCTGTCTTTCCCCAAAATGCTCAAGGCGTACGATCTGTTAAGGCAGGTCCTCATCGAACGCCTGCGGGAACAGGGGAATGTAGCGGTCCGGATAGGAGGCAAAACACATGCGTAAGCTCCGCGACTTTTCCCTGGTCCACTTTTCCGTAGACCACCCCCGCTGGGTGGTGGCCGTCACGCTCCTCGTCACCTTGCTCGCCCTGTCCGCCTTCCCAAAAGTCCGGACCGACACCAATCCCAAGAATATGCTTCCGGCCGATTCCGCGGTCCGGGTCTCCAACGACGCGGTAGAGAAGACCTTCGGCCTCTACGAGGACATGATCGTGGTCGGCATAAAGAACGAAGCCGGAGTTCTCAACAAAACCACATTGGAAAAAATAAAGCGTATCAACGACGGTATACTTAAAGTCCCCGGAGTGGCCGCCCGGGACGTGGCGGGTTTCTCCACAATAGACAATGTTACGGTGGACAAAGGTACGCTCCAGGTGGGCCCCCTTATGCCCGAAGCGCCCGGCGACACACGCGCCCTGGAAGGATTAAGCAAACAGCTTTTCGAAAACCCCATGTTCGTCGGCCGCATTATTTCCGGGGACGGTAAGACCGCGGCTATCTATGTCCCCCTTGAAAAGGGCGCCAACGGCAAATCCATCGCCGATAAAATCCGCGAGATAGTCAAGACCGAAGGCGGTCCGGAGAATTACTACGTCGCCGGCGACCCCGTGGCGCGCGACACCTTCGGCGCGGAGATGTTTAAACTGATGGCGATCTTCGCGCCAATGGCCGGCCTGCTCATGTTCGCAGCCCGCTATCTTATGTTCGGCGACCTGTTCCTCTCCGCCGCGCTTATGATGGACGCCATGATAGCCACCATCTGGAGCATGGGGCTGCTTATCGCCTTGGGCTACCCCATCCACATCATGAGCTCCATGGCCCCGGTGTTCCTTATGGCCATCGCCACGGATTCGATCCATATCTTTAACGAATTCTATTTCCGCTACCGGGAAGAGAAGGACAAAAAGACCGCCATCATAAAAACCATGGAGGCGGTGGGCCGGCCCGTGCGCTATACGGCGCTGGCGACCGCGGCCGGGTTTTCGGTGCTGCTGTTCATGGACATCGTCCCGGTCAAGATCTTCGGCGGCCTCGTGGCCTTCGGCACCGTCCTGCTGCGGGTACTGAGTTTCAGCTTTATCCCGGCTATGTTCACTTTCGTCGGAGAAAAGTCTATCGAAAAGGCTTCGCGCGGTGAAGACGCCCAGTCCAGCCGCATCTCCCAATTCCTCGCGCACCTCGCGCGGCTGGGGGCGCATAAACCTCAGGTCGTTGTTCTCATCGGCCTCGCTTTATTTGTTGTGGCGGTTTACGGCACCACCCGCATAAAGGTCAATAACAACATGGTGGAGTGGTTCACGAAGTCCAGCGAAGTCCGCACGGCCGACCGCGTCATGAACGAAGCCCTGGGCGGAACCTCGCTTGGCTACCTGGTGGTCGGCTCGACCGGCGACGAAGATGAATTCATAAAGTCGCCGCAGGCTCTGCGTTATATCGAAGGTCTTCAGCGCAGCCTGGAAAAACTTCCCACCGTCGGAAAGACCACCTCGGTCGTGGACTACGTCAAAAGGATCGGCCGCGTCCTGCACAAAGACGATCCGGCCTACGATAAAGTTCCTGAATCCAAAGAACTTGCCGGGCAATACCTCTTCCTTTTTGCCATGTCCGCCAAACCCTCGGACCTGGACAACGTAGTTGACCCTTACTTCAAGAAAGCCAATATCTGGATCCAACTCAAAACCTGGGACGCCGGGGCTATGCATGGCGTTATAGAGGCCGCGCAGAACTATCAGCGTGACAATCCCTTCCCCGTGGAGATAAAGCCCGCCGGCATCGCTTATTTCAACCTGGTCTGGAATAATGCGGTGTTATGGGATATGATAAAAGGCTTCCTCCTGGCCCTGGTCGTCATCTTCGCCATACTGTCCGTTAACTTCCGCTCGGTCAAATGGGCCATGGTAGGCTATATTCCGCTTCTTTTCACCGTCATCCTGATTTACGGAGCCGTGGGATTTGCGGGTAAAGACTTCGACATGCCTATCTCGGTACTTTCCTGCCTCTCATTAGGCATGGCGGTGGACTTCGCCATTCATTTCATCAACAGATTCAGGCTGCGGCTGGCCGAAGGCCGGGGCGCTGCCGCGCCCGAGTCCATCGAGGAAGCCCTAGTATGGACCGCGGCGCGCCCAGGCAAGGGCGTATTGCGCAACGCCATCCTATTCGCCGCGGCCTTCTCGGTAATGCTGTTCGCGCCACTGACCCCCTACATCACAGTGGGCGCTTTCATCGTGTGCATGATGCTCTTAAGCGCGGTGTTCTGCATTATCTACATTCCCGCCCTGATAGTGCTTTTCAGGAAACAGCTATTCGCGGCCTAAGAGAGGATTGAATATGACCAGACTAATATTGCAAATGATGATCGCGGCGGCGCTCCTGGCGCCGGCCAGCGCCGCCCCCGCCACCGTCCAGCCTATGGACGCCGCCGGGATAGTCAGTAAAATGCAACAAGCGTTTTTCTATCCGGGCGAGAGTTTCCGGGCCCGTATCAAGATGACGCTGAAAGACGTTTCGGGCGGCGAACGCTTCCGGGAGTTGACGATGCTGCGCGTCAACATGCCGGGCGGGGACCAGAAATACTTTATGTATTTCCACGCTCCCGGCGATGTCCGCCGCATGGCTTTCCTCATCTATAAATATGCCGCCAAAGAATCAGACCGCTGGCTCTTTATCCCGGCCCTGAGCCTCGTCCAGCGTATCGCGGCTAAAGATTCCCAGTCCAGTTTTGTCGGTTCCGATTTCAGCTACGAGGACGTCTCGGGCAGGAACATCGAGGCCGACACCCATAAATTACTGCGCGAGGAAGAACTCGGCGGCAGACCCTGTTACGTCGTAGAGAGCATGCCCAAAGCGGCCGCCGCATACAAGCGAAAGGTCTCCTGGATAGATAAGACAACCTTCCTGCCCCTCAGGGAGGAATATTACGACGTGCAGAATCAGCTCTTCAGGGAATTCTCCGCCGAAGAGATTAAAGAGATAGACGGCGTGCCGACCGCCCTGAAGCGTTCCATGAAAAATGTTAAATCCGGTCACCAGACAGTGGTGGAATTCAGCGATACTAAATACCGGCTTGGGCTCAAGCCCGAAGATTTCAGCGAACGGGCTTTAAGGAACCCGCCCGGAAGCTGGATAAAATAAATCATGAGACGCGCCTGGCTTCTAGCTGTTCTTTTCCTGTTCCAATGCCGCCCGGCCGGCGCCGCCGATTCTGCCGCCGGCAGTACACTGGATTGGCACGGCTCCGTCCTGGCCAACTATGCCTCACGGCTGGGCACTACGCGGCACAATAAACCACCGTCCGGGGATTTTCTCCTGGGCGAGGAGCGGCTACAGCTTCAGCTCTCAGGCACGGCTCCCGGAGGCGGGGCGGGTTATTTCACAAAGACGGATTTTCTGCGCGACGAGACAACCGCCGCAAGCGCCGTGGACGTGCGCGAGGCGTACCTAACCTATGCCAAGGGTTCGCTGGATTTCAGAATTGGCCGACAGATTCATACTTGGGGCGTCGGCGATCTTCTTTTTATCAACGATCTTTTTCCCAAGAACTACGCCGCGCTCTTTTCCGGCCGCCCCATGGAATACCTTAAGACGGGCGCAGGGAGCCTCAAGGCGAGTGTTTATTCAGACAAAACATCCCTTGATATTATTGCCATCCCGGTCTTCGAGCCGGACCAGTTTCCCACCAGTCAAAGCTTTTTTCTTTTCGACCCTTTCAGCCAGGTGACGAACCGGGTTGAAGCCAGGCCGCGCCATGACCTGGGGAACGCGGAACTTGCCGCGAGGCTTTACCGCCCCATCATGGGCTTTGACGCGGCGCTCTACGCCTATCACGGCTTCTTCCGCACCCCTTCCATGGAACCGGACTCAATTACCGCCCCATCCAAACTGACAATAGTTTACCCGAGGCTCGCCGTCTACGGCGCCAGCCTGCAGGGCAACGCCGCCGGCGGTGTTGTGAGCTTCGAGGCCGGTTATTACGATTCCCGGCAGGACAGAGGCGGGACCGACCCGCTAATTCCTAATTCGCAAACCCGCTTCCTCGCCGGCTACCAACGCTCCCCTTGGACGGACTTTACAGCCGGTCTCCAATATTACGGCGAGTACATGCAGAACTATAACCGCTACGCGGCCAGCTTTCCCGCCGGCTTGCCAAAGCAGGACCGCCTGCGCCAGCTGCTGACGCTCCGGCTGACGCAGTTCCTGAAATACCAGACCTGGAAGCTTTCATTATTCTCATTCTGGAGCCCGACGGATAAAGATTTCTACCTCATACCCGAGGCGGCCTGTCATGTTACAGACGAGCTTACAGCCACCGTCGGCGCGAATGTGTTTGGGGGCGCCTCCAATAATACCTTCATGGGCCAACTGGATAAAAACGACAACCTATACCTTTCCATGCGGTACGAATTTTGAGCGGACAAGACTTAAGGATCTGATAATATGAAAAACCTGTTTATACTCAACGAGCAACCCTACGGCGGAGAAAAAAGCTACAACGGCCTGCGCCTGGCCGTATCACTGGGAAAGAACCAAGCCGAGCAGGTCCGCGTGTTCCTGCTGGGCGACGGCGCTCCCTGCGGCGTTAAGAACCAGAAAACCCCGCAAGGCTATTACAACATCGAGCACATGCTGAAACTTGTAAGCAAGCAGGGCGGTGAGATAAGCGTATGCGGCTCCTGCATGGAGGCCCGCGGCATAGCCGAAGACATGCTGGCCGAGGGCGCTAAGCGCGGCACCATGGCGATCCTTACCGAATGGACAGCCTGGGCGGACAAGGTTCTGGTTTTTTAATCACACGACGGATGCGGAATCACAGGAGGCAGTATGTTAGAGCAAATCATTCAGGGAATTCTATTGGCATTACATAATATCGCACTGGTCGGCTGCGCGGCCGCGCCGTTCTATAACCGCAATCTTGTCACCACCCGCGCGCAGTACGGCCCAAAACTCCATTACGAGCTGGACAAGGTCGTAGAGGAAACGCTCCAGGGTAACGCGCCTTACTGTATGGTGTTCATCACCGTGCTCTTCGCTACAGGCATGGGTATGCCGCTCAATCACTACCTGTTTCACGGGGCATTTCGCGTATTACATCCGATAGGCTGGGTGGCGTTCGGGCTCAAGCTCGCGGCGATCTTCTGGATGATGTGGATCATGGGGCAGATATTCTTCGGCTTAAATCCCCGGCTGCGCGTGCTATTCGCGGGCTTCGCGCCCGGCAAAGCTTCGGACGCCGAGGCGGAAAAAGAATTCTTCGGAAAGCGGGCCCGGAGAAAGGCGTTATGCGAAACCTGTCTTAAACTGGCCGTCATCGTCCTGGTCTGTAGCGCCTTCATCGGCTTCAACCCCCAGTGACGACGCGTTATCGTGTGTCGTGATTAACACACGGAGTCTCCCATGCCGCATACTGAACAAAATAAAGCGGGGTGTTCTTCGTGCACATTGTACCTTGTGCGGCTCTGTTATGGGCGTTCCTTTTGGTTCCCGGTTTTCAGGGAACCACTGGTTATTGGGATGAGACTGCTTGGCCGTCTGCATGGCATAGACTATTTTACCGTCGAAGGACCAAATAAGGATTGCAAGGGCTGCCTGCGGCATTTAAAGAACGCCTTGAAAGAACGTTCCCCGCTGTTCTGTTTTCTCAATGGTCTGGTGAATCCGGTCTTCAACCGCCTGCGGGATTCGCAACTGGTAAAAGAGGATAAAACAACGGCGAAGGATTTCGCCGCCGGAAAAGGCCCTTCGCCTTTTCAGGAGTGAACTTGTTATGACACCCGGCGACCTGCTTATAGTATTCGGCGCGAAATATTTATTCCTGGCCATACCGGCCGCCGCCTTTCTTTATTTCCTGAAACAACCCGCGTCAGAGAAAAAGCGCCTATTCCTTTTAAGCGTGATCGCTCTCCCGCTCGCTTACGCTGTTTCACGCGCTCTCGGCTATTTCTACTATCTTCCGCGGCCATTCGTCCTTGGCAATTTTATCCCGCTCATTCCTCACGGGCCGGACAATGGTTTTCCCTCCGAACATACGTTATTCTGCGCGGCCGTATCGGCGGTAATATACATTTCCGACAGAAAGACAGGCACCGCGCTCTGGCTGCTGACCGTCCTGGTCGGCTTATCCCGGGTTCTGGCCGGTGTCCACCACTTCACCGATATTTATGGCGCCATGGCCATTAGCGCGGCCTCCGCATGGCTGGCACGTTTTGAGTGTCGCAAAATCCAAAACCTACTTTAATAAAACTTACACTATTGCCGACCACCTTCCCTTTTTTTCTTTGTGGTTGTTTTTAAAAATTGGATTTGTTATATTTTGGATAAGCCCCAATGAAAAACCTGTTGAATTTACATTCCGAAAATGCTCACCAATTAAAAGAGCCCTCAGCCCTCAGCCCTCAGCCCTCAGCCCTCAGCCCTCAGCCCTCAGCCCTCAGCCCTCAG
>JAUSCK010000285.1 GCA_030651035.1 Elusimicrobiota bacterium | reverse complement strand
CAATGAATTTATAATACCTCTTATGTTTCGCGGACATTACCCGCGCCTGAGAATGCCCCGTTGACAAGAAAGTTCCCCCGGCATCCACCAGGATACCTGTCGGCCCCACGCTCAACGTGCCGTTGGAAAGGTCGAAGGTTCCGCTGGACCCCACATAGATCCGGCGGCCAACGGTGAGGGAACCTTCCTGCAGGTCCAGCTTTCCGCCCTCGACATTCACGTTCTTCGTAACTGTAAGGCTGGAGGTTTGCAGCCTGACCGTTCCTTTAAAATCCTTCTTAATGGCAAGGTAATAGAGCTTAATATTGAGGTCCCAGGAGCAGTCTTTTGCCGAAAGAGCGCTGAAAACGACATAGTCATTTTCACCGGGCGCGTTGCCCCTGTTCCAGTTCATGCCGTCCGAGGCCTTGTCGGTTTCACCTTTCCCGGTCCACCTGGCGGTCGCCGCGAAAGCCGGCGTGCAGCAGCCCGCCGCCAGGAGGCAAAGCATTAAAATTCGCGGGAATTGTCTCATTGGACAAGCCCCGACTGGATCAGTATTTTCGGCTCCACCACAAGGTCTATCTTGCGGCCGCCGAAGAAGCTGGAAGTGATGACCTGCTGGAAGTTCCACTTCAAAAGGGCTTCCTTGTACTGCGGCCCGCCGGTTACGCCCGCGAAGTCGGCGAGGCTGGCCGTATTGCCGTCGTTGTCGATGATATAGTTGTCGTACTGCGTGAAATCATCCCCGGTGCCGTAGGTTTCGCGTATGCGGTTGTGCAGGTACGTCCCGTCCGGGAAGCTCGGCTCGATGTTGTAGTTGGCGTTGCCGCCGAAAATGGTGGCTGTGATAGCGGAGCTGAGATAGCTCTGCACATTGGGTGTTACGGGCGCCCAGGAATAGGTCTCTGTCCCGTTGTATTTTATGGAATAGTTGTCGAACAGGGTTTTATAGAAGGTCCCGGTCACGGGGACGAACAGGTCCGTGGAGGAATCGAAATAGGAGGTCACATTATCGTCGGGGTCGAGGTTGCCGTTCACGTCCACGGGGTGGCCGCCCCAGGAGTTCTCCTCCACCGTGTCTATGGTGTTGGACCTTCCGGTCTGGGAGGCGGTCAGGTACCACGCGGGGGTTCCCGGCGTGCCGCCCACCTGCTTCAGGGCCAGGTTCAGGTCGGCGGGCAGCGTTGTGTTGAACGTGCCCTTGTAGAAAAAATAGTCCAGCCGGCTTTCCCGCTTGTTGAGGACCACCAGCTTGAACTGGTCGGGCGCGGGGCGCATCACGTACTCCTCAAGCTGCACCCGGTTCCCGAAAACGTCGATGAGCGATTTCCCCTGCTGGTACTCGGCCAGCTTTATCTCCTCGGCCGCGGCGGCCAGGACCGCCTCCTTGGACATCGCCAGCCCCACTTCCCTGGTCAGGGTATCCCTGCCGGACTGGCGCTCGCCTTCAAGCGCGCCCGAGATCCGCTGCGGCGCGCCCAGCCCTTCTGGCGTGACGGAAAGCCTCATGCCTTCCTGCAGCATCAATTCGTTCCCCAGGTTGTCCTGAACCGCAAGCGTCCCGCGGAAAAGGTCCACCTGCGTATTGGCTGTCTGCGGGTCCACGTCCAGCGAGAACTCCGTGCCCCGCACGGCGCAGACCACCGTCGGCGTCTTTACGTGGAATTTGTTGGAAAATTTCTTCACCCAGGCCAGCAGCTTGCCGGAAGTGAGTTCCATCGAGGTCTGTTCACTGTCCTCGCCTGAGAGTTTGAAAGCCGATACGGGCGCCAGCCTTACCCTGGAGCCGCTATCCATCAGTATTTCGGCCGTGGAAGCGCGCTTGGTCCGCACTTCATCCCCGCCGGCCAGCTGCAGCCCGACGCCTTCAAGCCGTTTCCAATCCTGTGACGGGGCTTTTTTATACTCCACCTCGCCCTTATATGAAACGACGGAGGCGCACTGGGCGTTCTGCATAAGCAGGAACGCCGCGGCGGCTGAAATAACAATATATCTGAAGGACATCCCTCTCCGAACCATTAACCCTCAAATTGTGGAAACCATATTATACCTAATAATGCTTTTAGCTTTGTCAAAGATAATTCAGTCGCGCTGCGGCTTACGGTCCCTTTGGGCCTATAAGATAAAGGGCCCTTGGGCCTTTGTATCCCTTCTTAACGGATGCCATAATATACACAGCAGATAACAGGAGGCCTTATGAACAAACTTTTAAGATCGGTTTCTATCCTGGCGGCGGCCGCGGTGATCCTGCCGTCCCTTGCCGACGCCCAGTACAAGAGCATCTACGGCGACGACAACCGCCTTGACTACTTCGAGGCCTCCCCCGCCATGCAGCAGCTCGCCGACTCGGTGGTCTCGCTCTGGCCCCTGAGGCAGATAAAATTCGAAGCCGGCGAATACAAGCTGGCCACCATAGGCTTCGGCGAAGCGCTCAACCTCTGCCCCGGCGAGAAGTTCCGCGAGCAGCCCATAGGCGCCTTCTGCTCCGGCACGCTGGTCGGAGAGGACATAGTGATGACCGCCGGCCACTGCATAACCGACGAGGCCAAATGCGCGGACACCAAGTTCGTTTTCGGCTTCAATATAGATAAGGAAGGCGGCGCCGCCCGCACTTCGGTCACAGCCAAGGACCTCTACGGCTGCAAGCGCATAATCAAGCGCGACCTGGACAAGCAGGCCTCCGGCTTCTTCGGCACCGGCATGGCTATCCTGAACGCCCTGCTCAACAAAGCGGGCCCCGACTACGCGCTGGTGCAGCTGGACCGCAAGGTGGAAGGCCGCAAGCCCCTCCCGGTCAACAGGGACAATAACCTTAAAGCCGGAGACAGGATCTTCGTGATAGGCCACCCCGTTGGCCTGCCTGTCAAAGTGGCCGGCGACGCCGGAGTGCGCGATGCCGGCAAGCGCGCTTTCTTCACCACCGACCTGGACACTTTCGGCGGCAATTCGGGCAGCGCGGTGTTCAACGCCGTCACCAACAAGATAGAGGGCATACTGGTGCGCGGCGGCACCGACTTCGTGGACAGCCCGGCCGGCTGCAAGGTGCAGCTCAAGTCAGGCCAGAACGAGGGCAAGGGCGAGGCCGTCACCAAGATCTCGATGCTGGAGAAGCATATCCCCGAGATCGGTTCCTCCAAGGCCGGGAAACTGGTAACGCTGGACATGCAGGTTGAGCAGGCCCCCGCCGCCAGCGAGGAACTGACCCGCAGGATACAGTTCTGAGCCGGACCGCAGAGCAGACAGCAAAAACCCCGCTTTCAGGCGGGGTTTTTGTCTACAGGCGGCGGGGTTATTTTACACCGCAACAGGTCCCGCGATCACCCTTTGACCCCCGAGTAAGGCTTAATGAAGGTCCCCTTGCGGTATTCCTCAAAGGCGGTGCGCAGTTCTGACGCGGTATTCATCACTATCGGGCCCTGCCAGGCCACCGGCTCCTTAAGCGGCTTGCCCGCCATGAGCATGAAGCGCAGCCCCTCCGCGCCGGCCGAGCAGGACAGGGCTGAACCGCCTTCCTCGAGCACGGCCAGCTGGCCCGGGCCGACCTCCTGCGTTTTCATCTTGTCGAACCAGCCTTTGCCCTCGAACACGCAGCAGAGCACATTGTCTTCCGGCCGGACCTCCAGGGTGAACTCGGCGCCCGGCCCGGCTTTCACGTCGAAGAACCACGGTTTTATTATTATGTCCTGCGCCGGGCCGCTGACGCCGCCGTAATCGCCGCAGATAAGTTTAATGCTAAAACCTTCCCCCTTGAACTCGGGGATGTCTTCGGCTTGTATATCCCGGTAGCGCGGGCGGCTCATCTTTTCTTTCTTCGGCAGGTTGGCCCAGAGCTGGAAGCCGCGCATGTTGCCCTCATAGGCCTTCGGCATCTCCTGGTGCACTATGCCGGAGCCCGCGGTCATCCACTGCACCTGCCCGCTCTTTATCTCGCCGGAATTGCCGAGCGAATCGCCGTGCGCTACCACGCCCTCTATCATGTAAGTGATGGTTTCGATGCCCCGGTGCGGGTGCCAGGGGAAGCCGGCAATGTAATCGGCCGGGGTTTTGGAGCCGAAATTATCCAGCAGCAGGAACGGGTCGGTCAGGGACGTGTCTCCGAAGCCGAAGATGCGCTTGAGTTTCACGCCCGCGCCCTCCACCACCCAGCTGCCCTCGATGATCTTTTTTATTTTTCTTTCTTTCATAGTTTGATCCGCGGGAACATAAGGATAACCCGCAGGTTTATTTGGCCTTGTTATCGGGAGCCGGCGGGGGAAGAAAGAGTTTCACGCCCGCGGGGGCGCCCTTAGGCGTAGGGAGCATAATGGACCCGGGCGGGATCGCGGACTCGGGGGCAGCCGCGGGCGCGGGGGCAAACCCGGGCTCGGGGGCAGGCGCGGACTCGGGGGTATACGTGAACATGGGGATCGGCGCGGGCTCGGGGGCAGCCGTGAACACGGGGATAGCCGCGGGCTCGGGGGCGGCCGCGGGCGCGGCCTCGGCAACGGGGGCAGGCTGCCCGGCCGCGGGCGCTGCGGCCGGCGCGGCTTCCTTCTTCTTGCAGCCCGCTGCGGACAGCAGCGCCAGCAGCGGCAAAGAGAACAGCACTGTCTTTTTCATATCGCTTCTCCTGTAAATCCCGGGGACCTAAGCGGACAACGACAATGCCCTATTCGGACGAAAACATGGCTCCTCGGCGAACATTAATTAACGCCCTTCGGGCGACTTCCTAAGATTCACCGCAGAGTCGCAGAGGTCGCAGAGAAGAACATTACTTCATATTTCTGCTCTCTGCGTGCTCCGCGCCTCTGCGGTGAAATTCCTTAACAAGGCAAATTCCTGTTAGTATCAAGTTATTTTATCCGGCATCGGGGATACAGGTCAAGACCCGCCCTTTAATTTCCACGGGCTGCCTTTAACCTTGCCCTTCACAAAAACCCTCAGCCCGTGGGCAGGGACTTCCGTTTCCAGCGCTCCGCCCTTCACTTTAAGCTTTACCCCGGTATAAAGTTCACGGTAGCTCCCGTCGGGCAGGCCGGCGGCCTTAAGCAGGGCGGGTTTCTCAGCCTTGTTAAGGAAGACCGCGGCGGTCTCCCCGCCATGGTCCCGGCGGAAGGCGTACTGCTGCGGGGCGGCCAGTAGGCGGGTCTGCGCACCCTTCCTCAGCGGCGCCGCGGACCTTCTTATCGCATTAAGCATTTTTAGATGGTTGTACACCGGGTCCGTTCTTGCTTTCCTCATCCCCTCCGGGCCAAGGAACCTGCGGTTGTCGGGGTCGCTGCCGCCGGGCATGCGCAACTCGGTGCCGTAATAAACGCAGGGGATGCCGCGCGCGGTAAAGTAAAAATTCAGCGCGTCAAAATACTGCTCCGCCGCGGCGGGAGTGCCGTCGTTTTCCACGCCGTTGAAGCGCGGCTTGTCGTGGTTGTCCAGGTAGGTCACCAGCCAGGTGGCGTCCCTGTAGTCGGCGTCATGCTTAAAGATCTCGTCGGCCTGCGCGTAATCCCCGCCCTTGAAAACCTTTTCCATGGGCCCCCAGGTCCCCATGGAGGACAGCGGCATATCCACCACGCTCATGCCGCTATTCATCGGACCTCCCGGGGAGAGGTTCGTATAGCCAGCCAGTTGCACGAAGTCGTCCCTGGTCCAGGCCTCGCCGAACATGAAGAAATCCTTCTTCCCGGCGTGCATCGCGGCGGCGAAATCACGCCAGAACTCGTTCTTCATCCAGACCAGGGTATCAACGCGGAAAGCGTCCACGCCCATGTCCCGGTATTTGCCGTAAATGGCGGTGAACCATTTGAGCACCTCGGGATTCTCGTCGTTGAAATCAAGCAGGTCGGCTATAGCCGGCCCCTTATGGTTGAACCAGTTCCTGTCGTCCGCGTAGTAATCGAACTCGCGCCCCAGCCCCCGCGCCTTGCCGCGGTCGGCGTGCCACTTTACCGAGGGATGGGTGTCGCCGCCGTGGCCGTGGTTGGCCACGATATCCTGTATCAGCTTCAGCCCTTTGGAATGGAGCGCTTTTATCAGATCCGGGTAGGCGGCGCCCTTCGATTCCAGGTGCGGGTCTATCTTCGAGAAATCCCAGGCCCAGTAGCCGTGGTAGCCGGCCGCGTCGTAGGTCTGCGAGCCGTTGACATAGCGCCCGGGTGGCTGCATGACCGGCGGGGTTATCCAGACGGCGGTGAAACCCATGTCCTTGATGTGGTCGAGGTTGTCCATCAGGCCGCGGAAATCCCCGCCCTGGTAATATTTCAGGTCGCCGGGCCGGTATTCGTCTCCGTAAATATTATTATTGGAGGGATCCCCGTCCGCGTAGCGGTCGGTCATCACGAAATATATCGTCTCGTCCCTGAAATCAGCGCCGGAGACCGCCGGCGGCAGGGCCAGGAAAAGGGCGCAAAGAACCGCGTTTTTAACCATGATCTCCGGCTTCCGGGAATTTGTCATCTGTAAGTCTAGCAAATGGGAAATTAAAACCGAAACCGCCTTATTGTTCACATGGATGAACAGGATGGACAGGATAAAAACAGGAGAATGTAAAATCCTGTATATCCTGTTTATCCATGTTTAGGTTTGCCCTTAATACCCAGGCGCGGCATGAGCAGTATGACCCTTTCGCCGTACTGCCCGCGTCATATATAATATAGCAGCGCCATTTAAATGGGGGTACAATGATAAAAAGCCTTTCAGCACTTCTGCTAGCCTTCTCAGCCTCTCCGGTTCTCGCCTTCGACCTGCAGTCCGTCGACCTGGCCGAAATCAACAAAACTGAACCCGTAGCCGTGGAAGCCCCGGCCGCGGCCAAAGCCGGCAACCAGTACGTCTGGATGAGCGTGCGCAATAACCCGTCCTGGAAAGAAGTAGAGGCCAACGACTGGAGCGCCCAGATGGAAGCCCGCGTGAAAGAGACCTTCAAGGACAGCTACAGCGTCAGCCTGCGCGCGGGAATGGATTCCGCCTGGGGCTCCATACGCAAGACCGGCAGCTACTACAGCCTCTCCGGCTCCGGCATCTTCCTCAACATGAGCGGCTCCAACGGCTCCTACTTCATCAACGGCACCGTAACCGAGAACGGCAAGATGACCAACGTCAGCGTAAACGTCAGCAAGCGCTTCGACGACTTCACCTTTAACGTGTTCGGCTCCGGCCTCAACCTTTACACCGACAGGAATTCCATAAACGGCAACTACGACACCGACCGCTTTTCAAAGAAATCCGTGGCTGGCGTGGTTTCAATGCTGCTCGCCGTGCAGCTGGAGAAAGGCGAGCCCAAACAGGAAGAGAAATCGGTCAAAAACGAAGAGCGGATCTGGCTGACGATACGCCCCGGCTTCGGCGGCTGGAACACCGTGGAAGCCAGCGACCCCTTCTCCCGCATAGAAGTGAACCTGCGCAAGATCTTCGACAGGGAATACGACGCCGAGATAGAGATCGACAATAACCGCCAGTGGGGCAGGGTCAGCGGCTTCTTCACCCGCCGCTACGAGCTGCGCGCCGGGCGCACCGACCTTAGGATGGAAGAATGGGCCGGCCGCTGGGAGATAACCGGACGCGTTGAAGTGCAGGGCGCTCAGAATAACGAGCAGGCCGTAAAACTCGAGATGCGCGACCGCTTCGGCGACGGCTCTTTCTATATCTGGGCGGACGGCATACGCCTCAACATAGACCGCAACAGCATCAGCGGCGACGTGGAAACCAAGATATACCCCAAGGAAGTGGTCGGGGCCATTACCGCGCTGGTGATGACCTACCAGCAGATTAACCCGAACCCTGCGCAGCAGGGTTCCCCGCGCTAGCGGGTCGAGGACCAAGCGCTATGCGCGCCAGGTCCGAGAGGGTGTATGCCGCGCCGCAGGCGCACCCGCTATGCGGGTGGAAAGCGCAAGCTTTCCGGCCAACCAGCCGCAGCAGCCGCGGTAAGACTTAAAACTGTGCGATAAAAAAGGCCGGGATTTCCGGCCTTTTTTATTTTATATTGTATTGCCGCTAGCCCATTACCCGCGTCAGAAGCTTAAGTATCTCCTCCAGGCTCCGCACCACCTGGCCGCGGCCGGAGTGCACGTAAATCCTCATCTGCGCTGTCAGCGAATAAGCCAGGGCGAACTGCGCCAGCGCCCAGCCCGCTATGGTGAACTGGCTGACGCTGAAAACGCCTATGCCCAGCAAAGGCAGCAGTGTCCCGTAAGCAAAACCGCCCCCGGAGGGGACGGCTTAAAGCAATGAAACAGCGGCTTTAGACCTATGGTCATGCCGTAACAAGAGCTATGCTCCTCAGACGGCCTATTTCTTAAACCCGATGGAGAATTCCACGTCTTGGTCACCGCCGCGCGAGAGCAGGCTTATGCCGGTGTCGCGTCCGTCATAAAGGCGGCTGGACGGGAGGGTATCCGGGCCCAGGGCGCGGTCTTTCAAATAGAAGTCCGGATAGTCGAAACTCTTGCTCAGCCCTTTCTCAAGCTCCTCCAGCCCGTCTGCCTCCAGCGCTTTAAGCAGCTTGTGCTCCGTCTCCTGGTTATCGTAAAGGAAATTGGTTCCGGCCTGGTTCAGGCGCGCGTCCACGTGCCAGACTATCAGCCCGCCTTTGAACCCTGTGTCAGTATCATTGCCGGCATTGCGGCGGTTTTCCACCAGGAAGAATTCCCCGAACGGGTTTTTATCCCGGCCGGGAGGCACGAGCATCAGGCATTCCCCCGACTCAGAGGCCGGCGGCAGCTTGAACTCACCGCCTGAAGTTATTATCTTCGGCTCTGTCCAGCCGAGCATGAACTTGCTGAAGCAGTTGTGGTCGTACCAGGTAGAGTCCATCATGTCGAAATGGCCCAGCCCGCCGTCCGGGCCCGTCCCCGGCTTATAGTCGTAATAATCAGGCAGACCCAGCGCGTGGCCAGTCTCATGCACCAGGGTGCGGATCTTAAAATTGGCCTCCGGGTCTTCCCACTTGGCTACGACACCCTGCCACGAGTAAGCGCCCAGCTTCTTCCCGTTGACCTTAAAATTCTTATCCGAAAAATGCGGCGCCATGCCCCACCAGAAGGTCGCCCATTCGCCCGTCGGCCCCGTCCAGATGACCGTGAAGTAATCTATAACTCCGTCGCCGTTGTTGTCATACTGTGAAAAATCCTGCCCTTTATAGCTCTGCAGGGCCTTCTTGATGAGGGCTTCGCGCCCTGCATTGGTCTCCAAAACGTCGGCGCGCTTGCCGGCTTTGTACCAGCCCAGGACGTCGCCCGCTATGTTAAGCTTGCCGTAGGACGACCGCCTGTAGTAGGCGCTTAAGCTCTCGAAAGGGAATTTCCCGGCGGAGCCGAAGATCCTGGCGGTCATGACTTCAGTGGTATCACCGGGTCTGGCGGGGTATTCGTCGAATTCAATAAGCAGCACCAGCATTTTAGGGCTGCCCGCGGCGGGCAAACCGTCAGCCCGCGTTCCGGGGAGGAGGTTAGCACCTTTTTCACCTGAAAGGCGGGCGCGCAGATTTGAAACAAGGGCCGGTGAAAAGAACTTATTACCTATCCCCAGCGCCTGGTTTATGCCCGAGGCAGAACGGCCCCTGGAGGGAATGCCCCGGTCCGGCGGATCAACGGCTAACAAAACCTGGGGCAGGGCCAGGAGCAGAAAAAGTATAGAGCCGGAAATATTCATAACTTATACATATAGTTTAACACTCACTGAATAAAACGCATGGGCATTAAGACCTACAACACAAGGTCTTTAGTCCCTTAAACCCGGCAAAAAGGGGACGGCAGCCATTGCACACAAAACAAAAACGCCCGCTTACGGCGGACGGCAAACTGCAACTGCAGGTTTGTTTTATTCCTGGCGCCTTGCCTGGCGTACTCGGCCTTTAAGCTCCCGGTGCGCGTTCAGCGCGTCGCGCTCGGCCGCGCCTGACGCCAGGGTGGCAGGATGCTTAACAACTTCGGTAAGATACGCCTGCAGCAGGTTCCGCAGGCGCGCGCGGGAGATCGAGTGGGTCTGGCCGGTGCGTTGATAAAGCCAGTCGCTAAGGGCCAGGAAATTATTAAAAGGCGACGGCCCCGCGCAGATCAGGCGCGAGGTTTCCACAAAAACCCCGCTGTTGGCGATCAGGTCCCAATACCGCGCGAAGCGGCGCAGGCGCTGCATGGTGAAAAAATCAAGCAGGCCGTTCTGCCGCAGCTCGTAAGGCGGCTGCGGGCTGAAGACCATCTTCCACTCCGCGTCGTGGCGGGCGATGGGCGCGCCCCGCAGGCGCTTCAGTATCCCCACCTGTATTTCCTGCGGCCCCAGGGCGGCCAGCCTGTCGAAACCGGCCGCGAAAGAGGCCAGGTCCTCGCCGGGCAGGCCTATGATAAGGTCCGCGTGCAGGTGAGCGGCGGTTTCCCGCCGCAGCCTGAGCATATTTTTCTCCGCGGCTGAGTTGTCCTGCCGGCGGCTGACGCGCGCGGCAGCGGCCTCGTTGAAGGTCTGCACGCCCACCTCAAGCTGCAGCGAGCCCGCCGGGAATTTCTTCACCAGTTCGAAAAGTTCTTCCGGGAAACGGTCAGGAACCATCTCGAAATGAAGGAACAGCCCGGGCCGGTACCGCTCAAGAAAGAAGCTAAGGATAGAAGCCGCGCGTACGGCGTCCAGGTTGAAAGTGCGGTCTACGAACTTAAACCCGAGCGCGCCGCGCGACAGGAGCCCTTCCCAGGCCGCGAACAGTTTCGGCAGAGGAAAATCCCTTACCGCCTTATCCAGGGAGGAAAGACAAAAGTCGCAGCCGAAAGGGCAGCCGCGGGACGCCTCGGCGTAAATGACGCGGCCGGCTATGTCCTCTCCGGTATATAGCCCGTAAGGCAGCTCCAGCAGGGACAGGTCAGGCGCGGGTCCGGCTATCATCTTTTCGGCGGGAGCCTGCCCCTCAAGCACCTGGCGGCATAGGCGGGCGAAGGCCGTCTCCCCCTCGCCTTTAATAACGAAGTCGGCGTCGCGGCAGATCTGCTGCTCTAAAGTTTCGTGACTTACCTCAGGCCCGCCGAGGATTATTATGAGCTCCGGCCGCAGCCGCTTAAGCTCGGCCACCAGCATGGCGCTCTCCCGCGCGTTCCAGACATAAACGCCCAGGCCGAGTATGCGCGGCTCCAGCGCCAATACAGCCTCGGCGGCTTCGGCCGTGCGCAGGTCCGTGTTGAACTCCAGTATCTTCGCGCGCGGAGCCAGCTCGCCCAGGCTGGCCAGCAGGCAGCGCAATCCGAAAGAGCAGTGCTCATAGCGCGCGTTGAAAGTGGCAAGTACGATATCGGCCATAAGCAAAGTGTATAAAATCCCGGCCCCTATAAAAACCTCCGGGCCAAAGTGCCCAGGACTGGCTGGGACTAATGGCACTTCCACTGTCAACAGTTTGCGCGTACAATCTATTATCGGAGGCTATATGAAAAAAAATATTCTTATCCTGATCCTGGGCGCTGCGGTTTACAGTCCCGCGGCCGCGCAGGTAAATTTCGATTCCGCTTCAAAAATAGACATCGCAAGCCTTCTATCAAGCCAGGACCTGAACCTCCCAGTCCCGGCGCTTGAAATCGTGCAGGTAAAGTCCGGTTCCTGCGAGGGCTACCCTCTTACCATGAAGCTCCGCGGGCGTTCGGTGACCCTTCCGGCCAAAGGCATCTGGACCCTTGAATCCCACCTGGCCACGGACGAGGATTCTTTTCCCAATAAGCGCTTATTTCCGAAAAGCAAGCGGGAAAACATCTCCGTGCACATTGCCAACTCCTGCGACCTGCTTAACAGGCTCATCCCCGGAACGGACTGCGGCAAAGTATACAAAACCAAGTGGGACAAGGAGTGGACTCCTCCCGAGAACGGCAAGGCAGGCCAGGGCGCCCGGGGGAACGTGCGCCCTTCAAATGAAGAGGAAATGTGGATCTTCAACATGATGTGGGTCGGCAAAGCCATGCCGAAAGCCGGAACAAAATTCCTGGCAACCTTTAACGGCAAAAGCGTGGTGGTGGTAGGCGGCTACGAGCGCGGCCCCTCGTCCAAAAAATTCCTGGGCGGCTTCCAGAGAGAGGTCCTGTGGGCCCTTGGCGCCGAACAGGCCTCAAGCAAGGTAACACTCTCCACGCTCTCAGACCAGGCCCTCCCCGCGGGCCCCATAACCTGCGCAAAGTAAAACTGTCCGTTCCCCGCTCCAAAATTAAGCCGTCCGCCTAAGGCGGACGGCTTAATTTAACGGTAAGTATTTAACCTGGATTTTCTATCCCCGGGTCACTTTCCGGCTTTCTTGATCTTTTCCAGCACTTTCGCCAGCTGGTCGGAACATGAGGTGGCCTTTTCCCCGCAGGTGATGCCTTTTAACTTCGAAATAACCTCGTCCACCCGCATCCCCTCAAGCAGCACGGCAAGGGTCTTTAAATTCCCGGCACAACCCTTAAAGAATTCAAGGTCTTTCAACCTGCCCCCAACTACTTTAAACCGCACTTCTTTAGAGCAAACACCTTTAAGTTTATGTTTCATAGTTCCTTCCTGCCTAAATGCTAGCGGCCGCATTCGCCGGGGCAGCGGCCCGGGTGGGACCGCTCGAAAGGGTCGCATATCCCGTCGCCGCAATAGCCGCCTTTCCCCGGATATTTCCTGCGTAGCTGCAATTCCGGAACAAGGGTCCCGACCTTGCCGTACTTCGACGGCACCGGCTTCAGGCGCGGTATCTCCTGCCTGGGAGTTTCAGACTTGCGAGTTTCAGCTCGCGGCTGGACTTTTTGTTTCTCGGTTTTCTTTACCGCTGGTGCGGCCACCGCTTCCTTTTCGGCCAGGAGCCCTTCGTCCACTATAGCCGATACCGTGCGGCTGCGCAGCCCCTGCGGGTCCCTGCCCTTCAGAAAAGCCAGCCAGGAGTAAAAAGCCCCGAACTCGGACGGTGAACTTTTGAACGACGCGCCATAAACACCTAACTCCAGGCCGGAAAAGGCTCCCTTTGCCGCCGCGATCCCGGCCTTGTCGGATGGATGAAAACAGGAAAGACGCTTTTTCACCTTTTCACCGCCGCCGGTGACGGAAAGGAACTCGTTTATCCCCTTATCCCCCGGCCTCGCGCAGACCTCGTAAGCCGGCGCGGCCGCTAAAAATCCTTCGTCGGCGCTGCCCGGCACGCAGCCGGATTTTATCTCGGGCGTAAGGCGGCCGAGCGCCTCGAAGTACTCCCTCCGGCCCGGCACAGGAACGCTTTTTCTTTTTTCTTTCCTGACGCGCTCCAGCTCTTCTTTCGGCAGGTCCGAATAGCCGTCCCAGGCCCTGGTCTCCGGCCCCTGGTGATACGCCCCTATCTCATGCCCGGTCTTTTTCCAGCCCTCAAGCTCCGCCAGGCGGGCCGGGTCCGAAGCGATATAAACCGCGTACTGCGCGCTGAACAGCAGCGTCAGCCGGGCATTCTGCGCGTCCGCCAGTTTCACCATCCCCTGCAGCGCTTTGTAGGATTCCTCCAGCTGCCCTTCACCGCCCTTGAAATTATAAGCGCCGTTCTGCACCGCGGTAAAATAATAAGCTCCCGGCCCGGCCCCCCTCGCGGCCGCCGGCCACAACAGCATCAAAGCTATAATTATACGCGCCATAAGTAGCCAACGCCTTTTTATACTTATACCCCACCCTATTTCTACCAAATGCCCATGGGATTGGCAATAGTAAAGGGCTATGCGTCTATGGCAGCACGGTTTCGGAATTTCTGGGCGCGCGGTACCGCTCCGGTACCTGCGGCAGGCCGCCGGGGCCGGTCCGCGGGAAAGACGCAAGATAACGCGCCAAAGCCACCCATTCTTTCAGTTCGGCCTTTCCGCCGGGGCTGGTATATATCACCGCCTCTTTTATGTCGTTCAGCGGCGCGCCGGCCGGCCCGAGCGGGATCAGCGCCGGCTTGAAAGAAATGGAAAGATATAAGGCTGCGTGTGCGCTCATGACTACGCGGTACAGTTTTTCTTTCGCAAGCGGCTTGTAAGTCCCGTCCGGCTCCTCAAGCGAAACATCTTTTATCCTGGCGAAAGGGGGCGCGCCCAGGCTCCAGGAGAACCTGACGCCGGAAGTTTCAAGCCTGGCGTCGGCGTTTACACGGGCCAGCGTCGCCTCGGCTTCCAAAAGGCGGCTGATATCCGCGCCGGTCAGGTAGAAAGCCGTCAGCGGGTAGCCGGCTTTCCCGTCGGGGCCGGCGCCTATAGGCAGAACGCGGAAAACATCAGGCGTTCTTATAATCCCTTCCGGCAGTTCGCTTTTTAAAAAACCAAGGGGGATGAACGCGGCCGAGATATATTTATGATCCAGGCCTTCCGCGGCCTTCACTTCCGCCCTGAAAGCGTCAGCGGCCAGGTCGCCCGCGGCGAGCGGTTCCGTGGAATTCTCCACATTTGTGGGCGGAACAAAAGGAAAAGGGGAAAAGGCGACAACGCTGTCGAACTTCAGCCCGTATTTTCCCAGGTAAAGCTCTTCGGTCCTGCGTTTCCAGCCCTCCACCATGCCAGTAAGCGCTTTATCCTCCGGGCCGGGACCGGTTTCTATAAGGCGGTAGGCCGCCGCCCTGAAGCCGCCGCCGGGCTTCTTTTCCAGCGTAAGCCTGCCCAGCCGGCGCCCCCAGTAGCCCGACGATACTATCAAAGTGTTCCCGACCGCCAGCGGTTTTTTCAGCAGGGTATGTGTGTGGCCGCTGATTATAACGTCTATTCCCGGCACGGCCGCGGCAAGAAGCGAGTCCTCTGACCTGTCCGGGGCGGAGGAGGTTCCGGAATGCGAAAGTGCCACCACCATGTCGCAGCCCTCTTTTTCTCTCAGCGCCTTGACGGTCTCGGAAGCGGCCGCTATGCGATCGGTGAACGAGAGGCCGGGAGTTTGCACATAGAAGGCGGCTTCCCGCCCCATCAGGCCGAAAACGCCTATCTTTAACCCGTTCCGGCTGAAGACCGCGTATTTTTTCACCGGCCAGGCGGCTAAAGCGCGCGCGAGTTCCGCGCTTCCGGGCTTTTCCTCCGACAGGTTCGTGTTGGAAAGAACTATTTCCGGCCGCGGGCCCGCGCGCACGGCCGCAAGCCCTGCCGTCACATTGGCGGGGCCGGCCTCAAAATCATGATTGCCGAAGGTTACGGCGTCGTAGCCCATGCGCGCCATCGCGTTAAGCTCGGGCGCCTCGTCCGGCAGTATGGCGTCAAAGAGAGTCCCGCTGCAGAAATCTCCGGCGTCAAGAAGGAGAGTTCCGCCGGGGTCCGCTTTCCGCTCTTCGGCGGCCAGCGCCGCCAGCCGCGCAAAGCCGCCGCCTTCGCCTCCGCCGGGGAGAGCGAAAGAGTCAAGCCGGGCGTGAAGGTCGTGAGTAAAAAGGATAGTGACCCGCGGTTCGCCGGCCGCGGAAAGCGCGGCGCACTGCCACAGCAATACGGCCGCGGCGGCCAGACGGGTTAAGGTTCTTGTAAAGGAGCTCATGGTCGATGAAAAAATCTTCCCCTTAGTCCTGATCAGGCAGATTATAGGAATTAAAAATACGCGCCAAAAGAATTATGTTTTTCTCCAGGCCTTCCTGCATTTAGGAGCAGTTCTGCCGCACCCACACACCCATCCAATAATCCGTAAAGATGTAACCCGCGGCTTCCTTCTCTATAATATCCTTCGATACCAACAGGCTTAAAGATTTTTTTACCAGCGCTGAAGAATTTAGTTGGAATCTGGTGATAAAAGCCCCGCTGAAGACTGCGGCGCCCGGGTTTGCGGCCAGTCCCTGCAGCAGCCGCTTTTGCGTTTGGGGCAGGTTTTCCCAAAGGTTCTGGTAAAGCGGCGTGTTCCTTTTAGCGATCAGCGCTACGGCCCGTTCCACATCGGCGTCCGTAATTTTCTTTTCTTCGGCTTTAAGGTCCCACAGTTCGTGGGCGAGATATTGAATATAGTATGGTATGCCGCCGGCGGAGCTGACGATGGCCCGCAGGGTTTCCCGGGGGCAGTCAAAACCACCTCTGGCGAAATTTCCGGCAAGATACTTTTCAAAATATTCAAGGGGGATCTTTTCAAGGTGTGTGACCGGCCCCATGCCGAAGAAGGCCCGGGATTTTTTTGAGACCATTTCGTTCATCATCGTCTTTTTTGAACCGCAGAAAACATAACCGACATTGCGCTGTTTTTGTATTACCGCGCGCATGAGTTTTTCCAGCGGTTCCCCGCCTATACTCACTATTTCCTGGAACTCGTCGAACATTACAACTACCGGTTTCTTTTCCCGGACAGCTAATTCCTGGGGGTAGGCCAGCAGGTTATCTATCATCTGAAAAACCTCTTTCTGCGGCGGCGAGGCGTCAACGCCGAGGCTTAAGGAACCGTCCGGATTTACGGAAAACTGCGGCCTCAGGCCGGAAACGAACTCCCCGATAAATTTAACAGCCTCGGCAAAACCCAACTTTCTCATTTCAGCCGCGGCTTTGCCCAATGCGGCGGCAAACTGTTCTACAGAGGCGGTTTTAAACAGGTCCAGATAGATCACTCTTACGCCCTTTGTTTTAAGTTTTTCAGCGGCGGCGAGGAGAAGCGACGTTTTTCCGTACCTGCGCGGCGCGATCAAGAACACCTTCTGTCCGTCTGAAAGGTCCTTCACAAGAGTTTCCAACTCCTCTTTTCTGTCGATAAAATCAGCGTCCCGCACAACTTCACCGAAAATGAACGGATTCATAAGCGCTCCATTGAACCTAAAGGTTACTAACCGATAGGTTAAAGATACAAAACCTTCAGCCCGCCTGTAAAGATTTCGTATTCAATATCAAAAACCCGCGCTATTTCCGCGACCCATCCGCATCCCGTTGCAGCGCTCAACCTCAAGGCCTGATCACTTTTTTATTTTAGAGCGGTAATATTTACCGGCCCTTCAAACGCCAACTACACTAACCTTTATGGAGTGGGTCAGTATTATGGCGGGGCAGCAACCAAAGCGGTGGTCCGGGGCGGCGACTGGGGCAACAGCGCGACCGCCGGGGTGTTCGACTTCCTCGCGAGCTACACCCCGTCCTTCACGTTCGGCCGGATCGGGTTCCGCTGCGGCAGGTAAAGGGTGCAAGGGCGTCATAATAGCGGGCTAAGTTATTGTCAGTGCCTCTATTTTGGACGGGGCAGCGAGGTATCCATCAGAGCGGCCACAGCGAAGTCGGGGAGGACTTTGCTCAGGAAACGGAACAGCGCGATCTCGAAATTGGTCGTTATCAGGAATTTATTCCCCTTGCATTTGCTTATTATTTTCCCGGCGGCTGATTCGGGCGACAAGAGCGTTTTGCGCGCGCTTGCAGCTTCTTCCATCCACCCGGGCATGCTGCTGTTTTCCGCCGCGTAAAAACCTTCGTCGAGACTATCGTGCCCCAGAGGTCTATTTCAATATCTTCTTTGAGCTTCGCGTAGTCGGTGTAGTCGGACAGTGAGGGGCATAGTCCTTTGATGCGGCACTAGCATGGCTTCGGAAACCACTTCTAACTGCAGAATTCAGGTTAAATATCTTGCGTCTAGATTACTAATATCGTAATGTATAAACATAAATGCAAAACCTTACCGAGAAAGTTTTTAAATTGGCGCCGCCAGGCGGACTGTTCAATGAAACTGTCATCAGCAACCTATTTTCCGGCAGCAGTTCCGGCGCGCGTGCGCTGCTGGTGCATCGGGCCTGTCAGGCCGGTGAAATCCTGCGCTTAAAGCCGGGCCTTTTCACGCTCGGCCCGCCTTATAGAAAGTCCGAGCCTCACCCGTTCGTGCTGGCCGGTGTGCTGCATTCCCCATCCCATATCAGCCTGGAGTCCGCGCTGGCGCATCACGGGCTGATCCCAGAAGCGGTCTACCAGGTGAGCAGCGTCACGGTAGGGCGCAGCCGGGAGTTCTCCACGCCGCTGGGGGTATTCAGCTTCCGGCGTGTGCCGGCGCGCGCGCCGCGAGCCGGGGTTGAAGCCGTGGAGGTTGCCCGCAACGCGTGGGCGTTTATCGCTTCGCCGCTGCGCGCCATTGCCGACGCGGTTTACCTCAATAAGGACATCACCTGGAGCCGCAATGGCCTTGGGTATCTGACTGAGTCGCTTCGCATAGAGGAGGATGATCTGCGTGCGCTCTCCTTTGAAGCGTTCGACGAAATTCTGGGCAGCATCCGAAGCCGCCGCGTGCACGCTTACCTTGAGGGGTTGAAAGGAGCCGTGAACCATGCTGGATAAAGTATTAAGCGCGAAAATCCGCGAGTATGCGCCGGCTAACCCGGTTGAACAGGAGAACGTGCTGCAGGAACTCATGCAGCACTATGTGCTGTCCAGCCTCTCGCGCGCCGGCATGTTCGCGGAGGCCATGTTTCATGGCGGAACCTGCCTGCGCATCGTAGCCGGGATGAACCGTTTTTCGGAGGACCTGGATTTCCTGCTCAAGCGGCCCAACCCGGGTTTCCGCTGGCAGGACTATCTGGAGTCCGTGCGCAAGGACTGCGCGCGTGAAGGCATTCCTTTTGAGGTGCAAGATAAGTCCCAGGCGGAAACGGCCGTTCAGAAAGCGTTCCTGAAGACCGATTCCATCGGCAAGATCCTGGCGCTGGACCTGCCGTTCGAGCGGTATCAGGCCCGCAAGATTCGCATAAAGCTTGAGATAGACACCAATCCCCCCGCGGGCTCCACGTTCACAACCAGCTACCTCACGTTCCCCGTTACGGCGCCCCTGACTACGCAGTCCCTGGAATCCAGCTTTGGGCTGAAGCTGCACGCGCTGCTCTGCCGCCCCTATGTTAAGGGCCGCGACTGGTATGACTTTGTGTGGTATGTCGCGCGCAAGACCAAACCCGATCTGGAGCTATTATGCCATGCTTTATACCAGCAGGGGCCCTGGGCCGGGCAACAGCTCACGGTGACCATGCGCTGGGTTCAGGAATGCATGGCGGCTACCATCAGGCGCATTGATTGGGCCGCGGCCCGCAATGATGTCCAGCGGTTCCTGCCTTTGCGCGAGCAGGAGGGGCTCCGCGCATGGAGCGCGGACTTCTTCCTTCACCAGCTTGCGCGTATAAACGATTAACCCTGTTTAAATTTAATATTTTTGTTGAATGAAAACGCCTTATTCATTTTTTTATTTTGCTAAACTACATTGTGCCTTTATAAGGGTGCCACCCGGCAAAAAAGGCCGCAAATTTTTCGGGAGGGGTGATTAATTAATATGGGTATCTACTTGACTCCACCATCTACAACATATAGCAGTTTGCGTCGCTACGCTGATACTACTGGTTGTGGTTAGTGGCGTCATGTGCATAGGCGAATTAATTAATGAAATTATATAAGCGCTGTTTAAAGTCATTTCCGCACGCAAGTTCCGTTTTGATCCTGGCCTCCCTGGCCGTCATATCTCCCCTCAACGCTTTTGCCCAAGAGAAACCCGCTTCCCCGGCGCTTGAAGCTACCGCGGCAGTCTGGGACTTGGAGAATCTGAGCAAGGACACAATTTCCAACGGCACCATAATGGCGTTGACGCAGCATATCCGCGTCAAGGTTTTTGGCGTCCTGCCCGATTACCGCTGGCTGGAGCGGGGGCGCATAAAGGAAGTGCTGGACGAGCAGAAATTCCAGGCCTCGGGCTGCACCGATCAAAGCTGCGCCGTGGAAATGGGCCAACTCCTGGGCGCGCGCAAGATGGTGACAGGCAGCCTGAGCAAAACCGGCGGCACCTACAATCTTACCCTCAGCGTGATCGATATTGAAACAGGGCTAGTTGACAAAAACGCCAGTGAAGTCTGCCCGGACTGCACTGAAGGCCAGCTCTACCAGCTGGCTGAGAAAACGGTGCTCTCCATGTCCGGCAGGACATCGAAAAGAATTACTGCGCCTAAGATTACTAAACCCTGGAAACCCCTGGGAATAGGGATTTTTATCGGCGGAAGTTACGGGTTGAACAACAAGGCGGAAACCCCCGTGACGACCTATAATCCCCTGGCCTTTAAAGCGGATGATACTTTCGGGTCCGGGAATCAAGTCGGTCTCAACTACGGCATACGTTACAGGTTATGGTTTAACCCCAAGTACATGATCCAGCTTGAGCGTACCAGTTTATCTGCGGGAGATGGATCTCTCGGGGCGGGCGATTTACTGGCAGGCAGCCCCGGCTCCACCTATACCGCTAACGACGACAATAGGATACCGCTCGGATACACCGGTTTGCGCGTTCGGTTCGGGGTTAGCCGCACGGGGAAGCTTTCGGAGGTCTTCAACTGGAACGCCGGGGTCGGCATCGCCAAATACTCGCACGCACTAAACCCTGAGGTGGGGGATCTGCAGACTCAGACTAACTTGCAGTTAACTACAGGCGGGCAGACTTACTTTGTCCGCCATTATTCAAAGCATTTTGATTTTTCCACGGCCTTCCTCAGCACCGGGGTCGAATGGAAACCCCATCCCAGAGTCGGTTGGAACCTTTCCGGTAGTTGTAATATTAAGAAGGAAACCATTGTTCAGAGAGTGACTATCACTGGACCAGGGGGAAGCCAGGTTTTTGAAATCTGGCGGTCTAAAATACCAGCGCTTAACATAGACACTTTCATCGCATTATATTTTTAGGAAATTGGTATCCGGCTATTTCAGCAGGTTTTCAAGGCTTTCCGCAAAGGCGGAGTAGCCCTTATCGCCTTTCTTCGTCACATAAAACGCTTTACAATCCCCGTCGATAAGCACTGTCTGCGGCACGGTTTTAAAGCCGTAATTTACAAGCGTTTTCCTATACATATCCGTCAGCACGGGAAGGGTTACATTCTTTTCTTTTAAGAAATCCGGCAACACCTCTTCGGGCTTAGGGTCGATGCTGATAAGGAAAGTTTCAAGCCCTTTTGGCGCATATTTCCCCGCCAGGGAATGAAGCTCGGGAAGCTGGGCTACGCAGCCTATACAATCCGTGGCAAAAAAGTCCAGCAGCACGGCTTTCACTGCGGGATTATTTTTAGTTTTTCCGCAATAGCGCTTAAGAAAAATAAAATTACCGCCAAATTTCCTGAGCGCGAACATGGGAACCGTGTCGCCCGCTTTAACCGCTTCTTTCACGGCAGCCGCAGGCGCAGCCGCTTTTTTTACAGCAGGCTGCTCCGCGGGACTACCCGCTTGCTGCGCCGATGCAAGCACTGGCAGTATAAGACCTAAAGACACAACAACAGAGAATATGATTTTCATGTTATTCCTAAAGCAGCTTAGCTGCGGAGTTTGGCGCTGAAGTTTTTGGCGAGCTTATCAAGGATGGCCGTCATGTGGGCGCCAACATCGGCGTCATTAAGGGTACCCGTCATCGACGAGAAAGTGAAGCGGATGGTGAGGCTGCGGAAGCCCGCCGGGATGTTCTTGCCCTTGTAAACGTCTATAAGCCGCGCCGAAGCCAGGTCCTGCACGCCGGAAAAAGAGCGCTCCAGCTCGTGCCACTCGTGCTTTTCTTCAAGCACGATGGACAAGTCGCGCCAGTTCTGCGGGAAAGCCGACACCGGCTTGATCCTGGCGATCTTCTGCCAGAAATCCGGCTTCCAGGCCGCGACCATGCAGGTCAGGGGGATCTCGAAGTAGAAAATATTGTTATCCTTGAAATCGAACGCCGCCGCCACCGCCGGGCTCAGCTTGCCCGCATATCCCGCCGAGTTCCCCCCCAGCTTCATCTCAAGACAAAGGCCCGGCTGGAAATAACCCGGCGCTGTTTTAGGCTTCTCAAAACGGAAACCGCCCTTCCCGATGAACAGCCGGCTCATCATACCTTTAAGGTGGTAGAAATCGGCGACGCCCTGTCCGCCCTGCCAGAAACCGCCCTCGGGGAAATCCCCCGACATAAGCCCCGCGCAGTGGACATCTTCGGCCTTGCCGGCTTCCGTCCTGGAGTAAACAGAGCCGGACTCGAAGATCTGCACCGACTCGCGGCCGCGGTTAAGATTGTAGCGCAAAGTCTTAAGCAGCCCCGTCAGCAAGGACTGGCGCATGAACTGGTAATCCGAAGACAGCGGGTTCTTGACCTCCAGCGCCATATCTGCGTAAAAAGCGCAGGCCTTCATTTCCTTTGCCGAAATAAAATCGTAGTTATAAACCTCGCTGAAACCCAGGCCGGCCAGCGTATTCTTCATCTCCAGCCCCACCGCCCACCGGGGCGTGACCGCCGAAGGCAGCATGGGCATATGCGACTCGGCCGGGATAACATCGTAACCTACATAACGCGCGACCTCTTCTGAAACGTCCCAGACGGACTCGATATCCTGCCGATAGGACGGCACAGTAAATTTCCAGGGCTTGGCATCCTTCAGGTCAGGCTGGAAGGCCTTCAGGCAGGCGTAGATCTCGCCGTCAGCTATGCCAGTGCCGAGAATTGCGTTAATCCGCGCCGGGTCGATCTCGACCACAGGCCGCTCATACTTAACCGGGTAAGTATCGGAGATCTGCTCCACTTCCGCACCGGGCGAGGCCTCAAGGATAAGCGCCGCAAGGCGACGCGCCGCCTTCTTCGGCAGCTCCGGGTCCGTGCCGCGCTCAAAGCGATAGGAGGATTCGCTCTTGATCCCGGTGGTCTTCGAAGCCAGGCGTACCGTGGGCGCGTGGAAGCGCGCGGACTCTATCAAAATAGCGTCGGTCTCTTCGGAGACGGCCGTATAGAAGCCGCCCATCACCCCGGCCAGCGCCACGGGCTTTGAAGCGTCGGCTATCACCAGCATGCCCGCGTCCAGCTTAATGGCCTGGCCGTCCAGGGGCTTAAGCATTTCGCCCGGCATGGCGCGGCGCACGATTATCTTGGGGCCGGCGAGTTTGGAAATATCAAAACAATGCGTGGGCTGGCCCAGTTCGTACATCACGTAATTGGAGCCGTCGATAAGGATATTTCCCTTGGGATTGGAGCCCATGGCGCGCAGGCGGTCAGCCATCCAGGCAGGGGTTTTAGCGCCGCGCACGCCTTTTATAACTATGGCGCCGTAGCGGGGGCACAGGTCAGGCACATGTATGGTAACCGGCACGACATTGCCGGAAGAGCGGCCGTCGAATATCGCGGCCTCCTTCAGCTTAAAGCCGTAAAAAACACAGAGCTCGCGGGCCAGCGCGTAATGCGACAGGCAATGCGACTGGTTCGGAAGCATTTCGACTTCAAGGGTGCAGTCGGCTTTGGGGAAAAGGGTAATCGCGTCCACCCCCACGGGGGTGGCTTCGGGCAGCACAAGGATGCCGGTATTGTCGCGGCCTTCCAGGCCCAGCTCGGACGCGGAGCAGATCATCCCCTCGGATTCCACGCCGCGGATCTTGGCTTTCTTAAGCTCGCCCTCGGCAAGTTTGGCACCCACTTTGGCGAAAGCTATTTTCTGGCCCACGGCGATGTTC
Source organism: Elusimicrobiota bacterium (assembly GCA_030651035.1). GTDB lineage: Bacteria > Elusimicrobiota > Elusimicrobia > Elusimicrobiales > UBA9959 > UBA9959. The sequence goes on along the minus strand of JAUSCK010000285.1, from coordinate 12,945 downwards.
TTCGCGCCGCAGACCACGCGCAGCGTCACGCTGCCGTCGCTCACGTCCACCAGGGCCAGCTTGTCGGCGTTGGGATGCTTGTCTATCTTCAGGATCTCTCCGACGCAGACGCCCGAAAAAGAGGCGCCTGACTTCTTTAGCTCCTCCACCTTAAGCCCTATGCGGCCCAGCTTGGCCGCCAGCTCTTCCGCGGGCGGCGGATTCTCGATAAAGTCGGACAGCCAGGAATAAATTATTCTCATTTACAGTTACCATTCACATTGATGAACAGGATGGACAGGATAGAAAAGGAAAAATACAAATCCTGTATATCCTGTTTATCCATGTTTTATCTATTGAACTTGTTTTAAAATACGCAAATCATTTTCGTACAGCATGCGCATGTCGCCGATGCCGTAGAGAAGCATGGCGAAGCGCTCTATGCCCCCGCCGAAAGCGAAGCCGCTCCATTTCTCGGGGTCGTACTTGCAGCCTTTCAGCACGTTGGGGTGCACCATGCCGGCGCCCATCAGCTCAAGCCAGCCGGTGCCTTTGCAGACCGGGCAGCGCGCGGCGGAATTGGCGCCCTTGCAGAAAATGCAGGACATATCCACTTCCGCGCCGGGTTCCACGAACGGGAAATAGGAGGGGTTGAAGCGGGTTTTCACGCTTGAGCCGAACAGGTCCTTCATGAAGGCATCCACGGTCCACTTCAGGTCCGCCATGCTCACGCCCTTGTCAACGTAGAGGCCTTCTATCTGGTGGAAGGCGAAAGAGTGGCTGGCGTCCACCGCCTCGGAGCGGAACACGCGGCCGGTATGAAAAACGCGCAGCGGCGGGTCCTGCTTCTCCATGGAGCGTATCTGCACCGGGGAAGTGTGGGTGCGCAGCAGCATATCCTTGCCGGACGTATCCTTTACGCCCACATAGAAAGTGTCCTGCATGTCGCGCGCCGGGTGAAAAGGCGGGAAGTTCAGCGCCTCGAAATTGTGGTAGTCGTCCTCCACCAGCGGGCCGTCGGCCATGGTGAAACCGAGCTTAAGAAAGCCCTCGGCAAGCCTGTTCATGGTATGCGTAAGCGGGTGCAGGCTGCCCTTGGGAAAAGGCCAGCCCGGCAGCGTCAGGTCCAGATCGGATTTCAGCACAAACCCGGCGGGGCCGGAGGCGCCCTTCAAGGCGTCCAGCTTCGCCGTCATCTCTTCCTTGGCGGTGTTGCCGAGCGCGCCGAGGACCTTGCGCTCTTCTATGGGGATATCTTTCAGGTCACGCAGCAGCAGGGCAAGCTCGCCCTTGCGGCCCAGGTAGCGCAACTCGATGGCCTCCGGGCTTTCGGCCGGGGCCTTGGCTACAGAAATGGAAAAACTGTCCCGTATTGCGGACAGTTTTTCCTTCCACGTCGTGGCGTTCACGTCGCGGCCTTAATTCGCGGTACCGATAACTTTCTTGATGTTACCGATAGCTTTCCTGGCTATCTCGGCCAGCTGCTTGAAAGACTGCGGGTCGCGGATGGCGATCTCGGACAGCATTTTGCGGTTCAGGTTGATATTGGCCTTGTGGATGCCGTCCATGAACCTGCTGTAGGACATGCCTTCCTCGCGCGCGGCGGCGTTCAGGCGGACTATCCACAGCTGGCGGATGTCGCCCTTCTTGTCGCGGCGGTGTATGTAAGCCGTGGTGAGGGACTTCTTCAGCTGCTGTGTGGCCTGGCGCAGGCGGTTGCCCTTGTTGCCGTAATAGCCCTTGGTGAGCTTTAAAATCCTCTTCTTTCTCTTGTTTCGTGCTACGCTGTATTTTATTCTCATAACGCTACATCCGCTCCGGGGAGTTTACCGCCGGGCGCGGCTCCTTTGTTGTCGTTCTTATTCGTAGGGCAGGTAAACCTTCAGCATGCGGCCTTCGGCGGAGTTCTTTTCCTCCACCTTGACAGTGTGAAGATTGCGGCCGCGCTTGGCCGACATCCCGGTCAGGAGGTGGCGCAGGCCGGATTTCCGGTGCAGCCACTTACCCGTGCTGGTCTTCCTAAATCTTTTCTTAGCGCCGCTGTGGGATTTCATTTTAGGCATATTATTTCTCGCTTATCCAATATTATATAACTTTCCGGCTCCCCTTTAAAAGGGGTTTACCCCGCACTTTGGCCCGGGCACGGGAAAAAGTGCGGGGCTCAGGTTTCCGGGGCCTGCTCCGGCTCGGGAGCGGGGGCCGGCTGCGCGGCGGGCTTTGGCGCGGCCGGAGCAGCCTGAGGCTTCGCCGCGGCGGGCTTGGGCGCCGCGGGCTTCGCGGCCGCCGGCACGGGCTTGCCATGCGTCGGGGCCAGCATTATGCTCATGCGGTTGCCCATCATCTGCGGCCGCCCCTCGGGGGCGCCCACGGTTGAAAGATGGTCGCGCACGGCGTTAAGTATTTCTTCTCCGAGGTTCCGGTGCTGGTTCTCGCGGCCGCGGAACACCACGGTAACGCGCACCTTGTTATGCTCTTTCAGAAATTGTTCTATGTGCTTTATCTTGGTCTGCAGGTCGTGGGTGGCTATGCGCGGGTTAAGGCGGATTTCCTTCAGCACGCCGGCCTTCTGCTTCTTGCGGTTCTCGCGGTCCTGCTTTTCCTTCTCGTAGAGGAACTTGGAGAAATCCATCACCTTGCAGACGGGCGGGTTGGCGCCGGGGGAGATCTCCACCAGGTCAAGGCCGGAACCTTTGGCCATAGTCACCGCGTCGATGAGCGGTTTAATTCCAAGCATGGTCCCGTGCATATCTATAAGACGCACCTGCGGGGATGTAATATTCCGGTTAACTCTTACTCTCTTATCGTTGTTCAAACTCTTCCTCCTGTAGACTTAAGACAAAAAATGGTACCTGACAGGCTTTTGCCCCTGTCTGAGTTATATTCTACCTTTTTTACCCCTATGAGAAGAAGGAATAATAAAGGCGGTAATACAGCAGGCCCAGGTACTCGTTCAGCGCCAGCCTGCTGTCAGGCCCGCTTCCGGGGAGGTAATCGTTGAAGAAACGCGGACCCCCGGAACGGCGCGCTACGGGGAAAGGGACTATTTCAGCGGTTCCTGCCTTGCTGAAAAGCAGTACGGAACGGGGCAGATGGTAGGCGGAGGTGAGCAAAATGATCTTTTTATACCCTTTCTCATCGCAGATCTTAAGGCTGAAGCGGGCGTTTTCCTTAGTGTCGCGGGACTTTTCTTCCGTGATCAGCTTGTTTTCGGGTACGCCCAGCTCTTTAAGGAAAGCCGCGGCGGCTTCTGCTTCAGGGGCTTCGGAGAAAGGCGCCCCGCCCGAGATCAGCAGCGGCAGGCCTGTATCCTTCTGGAGCTTGAAAGCCACGACAACGCGCTCCAGCGTGCCGGGGGCAAGCCGCTCGGAAGCCGAGAAAGACTTCCCGCCCCCCCTGAACCCGCCACAGAGCAGCACAATAACGTCCCCCTCCGGCTTCACCGGGACCGAATAAGCGCGCTCAAGCGGCCCAAGCAGCACATTGCAGAAAACCTTTGTCGTCCCAACCCAGACCAGAAACGAAAGCCCCGCGCACGCCAAAGCCGCCGCCCGCGCCCTCTTCCTTAAATAAAAAGCCACCCACGCCAGCAAGACAACATAGCATCCCGGCGGCAGCACAAAAGCCGCGATTATCTTTTTAATAAGGAACATGCAGAGCTAATAATACCAAATAGCTCGCTACGTGTTGGGTGCGCCACGGGGGCCGGAACGCAAAACAACGGCTAATGAAGTCCGCGAGATGTCCAGTCGGGGGCCTACCGCAGGGGCAGGAACGAAAAACACGTTCGGGCACACCGTGCCCTCACTCGGTATTCGCCTGCCGGGCTATGCAACCGGCAGGCTCAACGACGGTTTTTCTTTTCCTGTCCCTGCGGTCTCCCCCTCCGCACGCTTTGAAACGATGCTGATATGTCGGAGAAAAGGGGACAGGCTAAAGTAGCCTGCCCCTTTTTTACCCTCATTCCCTACAAATTAGTCATCCAGACAACAGCACTCCCAATCTTCCACCACTATTTTCCATTTTTCATCTTATCAGCAGGCTCATCACTAAATAATTTCTGAATGAATTCTTCATCCTCCGTCTTCTCAGAGATTTTTTTTAAGACTGCTCCGCTAGCAGTGTCATGGATAAGAACATATTTCTTATGAGCAACTAATATTTTTTTACCATCAGGACTAAAAGAAGCGGAAACAATACTATTATCAACCACTGGCACCGCCTCTTTTTCAGACTTCTCTTTAGAATTACACCCCTGAAAGACCATCAATAGGACTAATACTGCGACAAACATAACCTTTTCCATAAATATCCTCCAAACCATACGACTAAGCGACTATTTTGCACCTTATTATCCCCAGTCATTCAGTCGTCAATATCAAAGACATGCACCCGGCGAATTACTATTTTTTTCACTAGCCTTCTCTATGTTATGAAACCATGGTTCCCCTTGCAATACACTTCTAAGAGGTGTACTGATAAAAGATGGGGCACGCCAAACATATTCTGCTGCCTTCGCCTTTCCCTTCGGTGATAGTGCTTGAATATGCTTAACTGCATTCTCTACTGAAAACATTTCATTGTATATGCTTTTATCTTTAAAATTATTTTGCAAATCCGTCCAAACGACAACATCTATTTTTTTCCCTGTAGCCCACACCTGAATACTTTCGAAGGAATTGGAATCAAAACTTTGCTTTATAGCGCCATTCGCAAAACAAAAGCCAATCTTATTCAACACTGTCCCTTCACGGGACCTCAAATCACATATTGCATCATCAGGGTTACTGCGATTACTAAAAGAATAGGCAACATTACATAGACTTCCGTTTACCGGGTCTATAACAAGAGTTAAAGCATTCTCTCTACTAAGCGATACCCGCGAAAACTCAAGTTTTAACCCAGGCCCCTTCGGCAACCACTTACGATGCTGCTCATCAAAACACAGATGATTATCCCACAACAAAGACCCCCAGCCGAGAATTGCAATTTTCATGTAAACCTTCCCTTCTGGCTATTTACAAAAACACTCATTAACACTAAAAACTCTTGCTGCCTTTTCTCCCTCAAGATTCCTGGCCCGCCCCTTGTTGTTAAAAATTTAGGATATTTTTTATATCTATACTTTTGGGGACTAAAATTTCCGATCGTGCGCCGATTTTATATTCAGTGGATGAAAAATCCGGCCTTGGGACATAAATAACATCAAAATTAATTTTATCGAGGACTTGCTCTATAGGCAAAATCTCTGAAGATTGTTTATTTGCCACAGTAGCGCAACCCATAACCCCCGGCAACAACAAAACTTCAGGCTTGATTTTAATATAGGTCAGACAGTCTATTCGGCCATCCTGTTGTGCCCTATATGCCATTGGATGATTTTCTGTAAAGCACAAGTGCACGTAATCCCATAGATTCTTCTTTGAATCCAGGTTTTGACTTAAATAGTTGCCTCCGAATCCATATACACCCACGACCTGTTCACCCAACTCTATTTTTGACAATATCCCATGCTTAAGAATCGATGGAATATTTCTACTATCCGTGAAATGATAGATAGCAATTGGGCGATATCTTGCCAAAAATGCGCTTGGATTCATAATAAGCCGCTACACTAACCCGCTACAGATATTCTAGCAAATGGGTGTTTTTATAGAGTGTGGGTCATTTTTAGGGTTTGAAACCGGGGATCGTTTTGGGGCCCGGGTCACGGGCCGGGGGAGGGGTCATCAGCATTTTTATGGCGTCGAAGACGCTCTTGAACTGTGAGTCGTATTTCTTTTCCAGTTCCTCAAGTTTGCGGGTCAGGTCCTTATGGGAATTTAGAAGTTCACGCAATTTTACGAAAGCCCGCATTATCTGGATATTAACTTGCCTTGCTTGCTTTTCAACACGCTCGAAAGCATCGAGACACCCTGCTCCATAAAAACACGGTGCAGGGACTTTGAATGCGTCCCCCGCTTTAAGATGCCAAATTGGCATCTTAAAGATTTCCTAACGGATAGCTGAGCAGTCTATATAAGAGTACGGAGGGGAGACCGCGGGGGCAGGATAAGAAAAACCGTCGTTGAGCCCGGCGCTTGCATAAGCGCGCCGGGCGAATACCGAGTGAGGCCACGGTGTGGCCGAACGTGTTTTTCGTTCCTGCCCCTGCGGTAGGACCCGACTTCGCATCTCGCAGCTCTTCTCCCAATAAAATATAACTCCCGCTTTCGGCATTGAGTTCTAGAGCTATTACTCGGGCTTGAAGCCGGGAATTGTTTTGGGGTCCGGGCCGGGGTCCGGGGGCGGGGTCATCAGCATTTTTATGGCGTCGAAGACGCTTTTGAACTGCGCGTTGTATTTCTTTTCCAGTTCTTCCAGCTTGCGGGCCAGTTCCTTATGGGTGTTGAGCAACTGACGCAGTTTAACGAACGCTCGCATTATCTGAATATTCACCAGCCTGGCACGTTTGCTTTTTAGAACACTGGAGAGCATCGCCACGCCCTGCTCCATGAAAACACGGGGCAAATACTTCGAATGGGCCCCTCTTTCTAAGGTTCCAAATTGGAACCTTAAAGAACGGTATTCTTCTGCCGTGAGTTGGAACATGAAATCAGCCGGAAAGCTTTCAATATTCCTTGAAACGGCTTTATTCAGGTTTTTCGTGCGCACTTCATACAACTCTGCCAAGTCTTTATCAATCATTACCCTATGGCCACGCACAAGCAATATCTTATTTTCTATCGTCTCTAATGAGATCAAGTCTTTCATATTACCCCCATAAAAGTCATTTATCTGCATATATCCTAGCAGACCAACCCGACAAGGGCCTGTCGTGATAAAACTGGGCAATGTATTGGAGGGGCGGCAAGGGGATGGGTTCGGAGCGACCTCTCGGAGGCCCGAGCTTGCATAAGCGCGAGGGCCGAGAGAGGAGGCGCGCGCACGGTGTGCGCGACGCCGTGAGCGACGAGCCCATACCCTTGCCGCCCCGACTGGGCATCTCGCAGTCCTCTGCCCTATAAAATAAATCTCCCCGCTTCTTACGGCGGGGAGTTTTATTTGTTTATTGAGAAGTCTTACTTTATCTCGGGGATCCTCATGCTGTAGAAGGAGCGCCAGACGAAGATTACGCTGATGGCGAAGAAGACGGCCGCCAGCATGTGGCTCACTTTCGGATCGAGAGTTACGGCCAGCTCGACGGCCAGGAGGCCGAAGAGGGTCGTGAACTTGATGATCGGGTTCATGGCCACTGAAGAGGTGTCCTTGAACGGGTCGCCCACGGTGTCGCCTACGACGGAGGCCTCGTGCAGCGGCGTGCCCTTCATGTTCAGCTCCGTCTCAACCAGCTTCTTCGCGTTGTCCCACGCGCCGCCCGCGTTGGCCATGAAGATAGCCTCGTACAGGCCGAAGATCGCGATGCTAATCAGGTAGCCGATGAAGAAGTAGTGATTCAGGCAGGCGAAAGCCAGCGTCGAGAAGAACACCACCAGGAAGATATTGAACATACCCTTCTGGGCATACTTCGTGCAGATCTCCACCACCTTCTTGGAGTCCTCCACGTTCGCCTTCTTAACCGTGCTGTCCAGCTTGATGTTCTTCTTGATGAAGTCCACCGCCTGGTAGGCGCCCGTGGTTACGGCCTGCATCGAAGCGCCGGCGAACCAGAAGATGATAGCGCCGCCGGTGATAAGACCCAGCAGGAACTTCGGGTTCAGGATAGAAAGCCCCTCGTAGATGCCCTGGGGCCCCACCGTGCCGAACTTCGCCGCCAGCATCTGGATGATGGCGAAGATCAGCGTGGTCGCGCCCACCACGGCCGTGCCTATCAGCACCGGCTTCGCGGTCGCCTTGAAAGTATTACCGGCGCCGTCGTTCTCTTCCAGGAATTTCTTGCCGCTCTCGAAGTCCACGTCGAAGCCGAAATCCTTCTTAAGCTCTTCCTTGATGCCGGGGATGCTCTCGATCATGGACAGCTCGAACACAGACTGAGCATTGTCCGTCACCGGGCCGTAGGAGTCCACGGCTATGGTCACCGGGCCCATGCCCAGGAAGCCGAAGGCCACCAGGCCGAAGGCGAAGATAGCGGGAGAGATCATTATCATCCCGAGGCCTAGGTTGGACACCAGGTAAGCCACGCCCATCAGGAAGATGATGGCCATGCCCAGCCAGTAAGCGCTGAAGTTGCCGGCCACCAAGCCAGACAGGATATTAAGGGAAGCGCCGCCCTCTTTGGAGGCCGACAGGACTTCGCGCACGTGGCCGGAGTTGGTAGAAGTGAACACCTTTACCAGTTCCGGTATCACCGCGCCCGCGATGGTTCCGCATGAGATGATGGTGGAAAGTTTCCACCACAGGGTGGCGTCGCCGGCCAGCTCGGGGATCAGCAGGTAGCTCAGCACATAGGTCATGGCTATGGAGACGAACGAGGTCAGCCAGACCAGCATGGTGAGCGGGTGCTCGAAGTTGAACTTCCTGGAAGCGCCGTACATGGAGTGGGTTACCAGGTCGTTCACCCAGTAGGAGAAGGCGCTGGTCACGATCATGCCGATGCGCATCACGAAGATCCAGACCAGCAGCTGTATCTGGGCCTTCTGGGAAGCGGCATGCGCCGCGGCTCCGTCAAGCCCGCCCCTCATGAATACTTCGGGGGAAACCGCCAGCAGGATGAAGGTGATCAGGGCCACGCCCGTCACGCCGTAGGTCTCGAAGCCATCGGCCGTGGGGCCCACGGAGTCGCCGGCATTGTCGCCGGTGCAGTCCGCGATGACGCCGGGGTTGCGGACGTCGTCTTCTTTGATCTTGAACACTATCTTCATCAGGTCGGAACCGATGTCGGCTATTTTCGTGAAAATGCCGCCGGCGATACGAAGCGCCGCGGCGCCCAGCGACTCGCCGATGGCGAAACCGATGAAGCAGAGGCCGGCGTAGTCGCCCGGCACGAAGAGCAGGATGAAGAGCATCATTACCAGCTCTACGCTGATGAGCAGCATGCCGATGGACATGCCGGCCTTGAGCGGGATGTGCATGGTCGGATAGGGCAGGCCTTTCAGGCCGGCGAACGCGGTGCGGCTGTTAGCATAAGTGTTTATGCGTATGCCGAACCAGGCCACCGAATAGGAGCCGAGTATGCCCACGATGGAGAAGACCACGATTATGAAGATCTTCATGGCGGTCATCGCCGGGTTAAGGCTGAAGTACCACACCATGATGGAGGCGATGAACACCCATAGTATGGCTATGAACTTGCCCTGGGTAAAGAGATAAGTCTTGCAGGTTTCGTAGATCAGCTCCGAGATCTCTCTCATCGACTTGTGCACGGGGAGATTCGAGATCTGCATGGACTGGAGAATACCGAAAAGCATGCCGAGCACGCAGATAACAAGCCCGCCCAGCAGGAGATTATGTCCCGTCATGCCCAGGAAGGACACGCTGGACAGGTCCGGGATCATCAGCTCCGCCTCGCTGGCAAAAGCGGGCGCGGAAGCCATTAAAAGAGCAGCGGAGGCGGCAAGAGTCTTAAGTTTTCTCATTTTTTCTCCTGTTACGTTCAACTTTAGGCTATTAAAAAGCCCGCCGGTTTGGCCGGCGGGCTTTTTGGGTTAGTTTATGGTTTTCTGCTCCACAGCGACGGCTATCCCGGCGCCCATGGTGGACGACAAGAACACCGACTGCATATAGACGCCTTTGGAAGAGGACGGCTTCACCTTCATCACCGCGTCTATCACGGTCTGCACGTTCTCTATAAGCTTCTCATCCGGGAAAGAGATCTTCCCGGCCATGGCATGCACTATCCCCTGGGGGTCGGCCTTGAACTCGATGCGGCCGGCCTTCAGTTCCTTTACGGTCTTGGCCACGTCGAAGGTGACGGTGCCGCTCTTGGGGTTGGGCATCAGTCCCTTGGGGCCCAGCGTCTTGCCCAGCTTGGCGGCGTCCTTCATCATGTCGGGGGTGACCACGAGGACGTCGAAATCCATGAAACCGCCGAAGATCTTCTCTATCAGCTCGGCTCCGCCGCAGATGTCCGCGCCGGCGGTCTGGGCTTCCTTTTCCTTCTCGCCCTTGGCTATAACGGCGACCTTCTTGGTCTTGCCGGTGCCGTGCGGCAGGCTGACGGTGCTGCGCACCTGCTGGTCGGACTGCTTCACGTCTATACCCAGCTTGAAATGAACTTCCAGCGTCTCGTCGAATTTGGCATTGGCGGTTTTTTTCACCAGGGCCACGGCGTCCTTAAGGCTGTACTTCTTTTCGAGGTCCAGTCCCTTCTTCAAGTTCTCTATTCTCTTTCCCATTTTAGTTTCTCCTTGTGATTTCCAGGGCTTGGCCGTCTGATGAGCATAGCTCCTGATACGGCACTGGCACAGCCTTGCGCCCCCGAGGTTCATGCGCGGGCAGGACCCGCTTCCTCGTCAAAACAATCGAAAATCGGGAATCGAAAGTCGAAAATCATTAAGGAACTCCTTGATCTTCGATCTTCGACCTTCGATTTTCGATTTGTTTAATCGATTATGTCCACGCCCATGCTGCGGGCGGTGCCTTTCACCATCTGCATGGCCTGCTTCACGTCTTTCGTATTGAGGTCCGGCAGCTTGATCCTGGCGACTTCTTCAACCTGCTTCAGGGTGAGCTTGCCCACCTTGTCTTTGTTGGGGACGGCTGAACCCTTTGCAAGCCCGGCGGCCTTCTTTATAAGCGCGGCCATAGGCGGCATTTTCGTGATGAAGGTGAAAGTGCGGTCTTCGAACACCGTGATGACCACGGGTATCGGAACGCCCTGCTCCAGCTTGCGGGTCTTCTCGTTGAACTGCTTGCAGAAGTCCATGATGTTGACGCCGTGCTGGCCGAGGGCGGGACCCACGGGGGGCGCGGGGTTGGCGGCGCCTGCCGGGATCTGAAGTTTTATGAATGTTTTTATCTGTTTAACTTTAGCCATAGTAATAAATTAAGGAATTTATCCTTAACATCTCTCCTTATAATTAAGGCCTGAACGCGCCGCGTAACACGGACATCCTGAAGCTGCTGGCCGTCTGATGCGCATAGCGCCTGTTACGGCACCTGCGCATGCATTGAAGCTGCAGCCTTAGGCCCTATACTTTTTCTACCTGCAGAAAATCAAGTTCCACCGGGGTGGGGCGGTCGAATACGGTGACGGTCACGCGCAGCTTGGCCTTCTGCTCATTGACGTCCTCTACTACGCCCATGAAATGCTTGAACGGCCCTTCCACGATGCGCACGTTCTCGCCCTTCTCGAACTGAACGGCCGGCTTGGGCTTTTCCTGGCTGGTGGAATTCATCAGCTCCAGGATCTGCTGGACTTCCGCTTCGTCCATCGGCACGGGCTTGGGGTCCCCGAGGAACCCGCTGACGCCCTGCACTCCGCGTATGGCCCAGTAGGTGTTGCTGTCCAGCTCCATGCTGACCAGCACGTAGCCCGGGAAAAATTTACGCTTGCTTACTTTTTTCTGGTTGTTCTTGACCTGCATCACATCCTCGGTGGGGATGAGGACCTGGGCTATGCGGCCGGCGAACTCCTTGTCCTCTATCTTAGCCTGGAGCATCTTCAAAACGCGCTCCTCAAAACCGGTGCGGGTGTGTATAACGTACCATGACTTAGCCATTAGCGGCCTCCCAGTATAGTCTTAAGAATAGCGTTAAGGCCGATGTCCACAAGGCTGACGTAAATTGCGACGAGGATAACGACGAAGCTGACGGCTATGGTGGAACGCACCACGTCCTTGCGGCCCAGCCAGGTAACCTTGGTCAGCTCCTGGTAGACTTCCTTTAGAAAACTGGTTATTTTATTCATAAATTCAAATGTTTCCCTGGCTTAAAGGTCTGTTACGGCCCCAACTAAAACCTGGCGGGAGCGGCTGCGAGCGTCAGCGAGCTTCCCCTATCAGACAATTCCTTCCGCCAACACACAAAACACTAAAAAAACTGGCGGGAGCGGAAGGAATCGAACCTTCAGTACCGGTTTTGGAGACCGGTGGTTTACCGTTAACCGACGCTCCCACTGAAGGCCGTCTGCTACCTATTGGCCCTGCTGCCGCACGGCCATAGGCCAGAGATCAGGACTTTACTTCCTTGTGCGCCGTCTGCTTGCCGCAGGCCCGGCAGAACTTGCTCAGTTCGATCTTGAATTCTTTTTTCTTACCCCTGGACATGTGGTAATTCTTGTTCTTGCATACCGTGCAGCCCAGGATGATTGTTATTCTGTCAGCCATAGTTAAAACTCCAGTGAAAAAATCGGTTGGCGGCGTCCGCCAAAAGCTGACGCCGCCGCCCGCCGCTTATTCGAGTATTTCGCTCACTACGCCCGCGCCCACGGTGTGGCCGCCTTCGCGGATAGCGAAGCGCAGACCCTTTTCCATGGCGATAGGCGTGATCAGTTCGACGACCACTTCGGCGTGGTCGCCGGGCATGATCATCTCGACACCGGGCTTCAGCTCAACGCCGCCGGTCACGTCCGTGGTCCGGAAGTAGAACTGGGGCTTGTAGCCTTTGAAGAACGGAGTGTGGCGGCCGCCCTCTTCCTTGGTAAGGATGTAGGCCTCGCCGCGGAACTTCTTGTGCGGCGTGCAGGTCTTGGGGGCCGCTATAACCTGACCGCGCTCGATGTTCTCTTTATCGATGCCGCGCAGCAGGATACCGACGTTGTCGCCGGCCATGGCCACATCCAGGAGCTTCCTGAACATTTCAAGACCGGTAGCCACGGACGCCTGTGTGTCCTTAAGACCGACGATCTCAACGGGGTCGCCCACGTGGATCTGACCGCGCTCGATGCGGCCGGTGGCCACGGTGCCGCGGCCGGTGATCGAGAACACGTCTTCGACGGCCATAAGGAACGGCTTATCGATCTCGCGCTTCGGCTCCGGGATAGCAGTATCAAGGGCTTCCAGCAGCTTGGTGATGGCGGGCACGCCGTAAGGACCCGTGTCGCCTTCCATGGCTTTCATGGAGGAGCCGCGGATGATGGGGGTCGTGTCG
>JAUSCK010000284.1 GCA_030651035.1 Elusimicrobiota bacterium | reverse complement strand
GGACTTTGTGGCCCAGATGCACCGCCGTTACCGCGTGGACCGCAAATTTGCGGCGCTGCTGCCGGGGACCCGCTACAACATAGAGCGGGAGATCGAGCACGGCTTCCCGCACGTGCCGCCGGGCTGCGGGTGGGGCCGCGTACGCTATTGAGCCGGAGCGCATGTTCAAGGACCGCACCTGGACGCAGTGGAAGGCCGCCGCGGGCCTGGCGCCGGCCCCGGCTGACCCGGACCTGGGCGTTCTGCGGGCCGCTGTTGCGCGCGCCTGCCAGGCTTCGGCGCCTGGGTACCTGCAGCATATAAGCGGGCTGTCACGGTCCGGGCTTGGGCTGCTGGGCGAGGACCATGCCGCGGCAAACATGTTGTATTCCCTGCTTTGGGGAGAAAAAGGCGAAACCAGGGGGTTTGCTACTATGCAGGCCGCTTTCCAGCGCCTTGAGCAGAACCCCAGCATCCTTGCCGATCTGCGGGAAGTTTCCCAATACCAGATGGGCGTTACCCAGTGCGCCGGGCAAAAACCTTATCCCCTGCCGCTGGAACTGCACGGCAACTATACCAACAACGAGATCCAGGCCGCCTTTGGCCGGGATACTTTTAACGAGTCCACGCAGCGCGGCGTAGGCGTGCTGCATTTCCCGGAGAAGAAAGCCTACGCCCTGCTGATAACTCTGAACAAAAGCGACAAAGACTTTTCCGCCACCACCTTGTACAAGGATTACCCCATAAACGTGAACCTGCTGCATTGGGAGTCGCAGTCAGGCACCACGCAGCAAAGCTCCACCGGTCAGAACCTCATCGCCCACGCCGCCCGCGGTTATTCCATCTACCTCTTCGTGCGGTTGAACCGCACCAACGGCCCCCTAACCGCCCCGTTCCAGTTCCTAGGCCGCGGTTCGCAGGTTTCCTATTCCGGCGAGCGCCCCATCTCCATGGTCTGGCACCTGGACCACCCCATGCCCGCCGAGCTGCTAGAGGCAAACCGCGTCGGCGGCTAAAACTCGCACAACCTGTGCGAGAAACAGCAAGGAAACGAAATTTTGGGGACACTGTACCCAAAATCTGCTTACCTGTTTAAAAAATAGACACTAAGCCCAATTTCTGGGACGCTGTCCCAAAAATCTCTCAAAGCAACCCGACAGACCGTTGTCGGGTTCGTCTGCTATGCTATTTATATGGCAAGGGGGGATTATGGCTAAAAAAGAAATAGAACAGCTCGGGGTTTGCCCTCGGCAATTGCTTACTGACGTGCGGTCGCTTATTGCTCAAGCCCGTGCTGGCGTAGCTGTTGCGGTGAACTCCGGGATAGTTACTATGTATTGGGCAATAGGGCGCAGAATTAGTTTGGAGATCTTAAAGAAGCGCCGGGCGGAATATGGCGAGGCGATAGTACGGACGTTGTCTGTAAAATTGGCTCCGGAATATGGCGAAGGGGTATCCGAAAAGAATTTGCGGCATATGGTCCGTTTTTATGAAGTTTTCCAGGATGAAAAGATTGTCTCCGCGCTGCGGAGACAATTGAGCTGGACCCACTTCAAAGCCTTGATCTACATTAAAGACGCCTTGAAGCGTGATTTTTATGCCGAGATGTGCCGCGTTGAGAATTGGAATACCCGCACTTTGGAGCGTAAGATCGGCGGCATGCTTTATGAGCGCACGGCATTGTCCCGGAAGCCGGCCAAACTGGCCGAGCTGGAATTGCGGAAGCTGAAAGAAGAGGATACGCTTACACCGGACCTGGTTTTTCGCGACCCGTATTTTCTTGATTTCCTCGGCTTGAAGGGGGCTTACCAGGAAAAAGATATTGAGGCCGCCATCTTGCGCGAGATGGAAGCGTTTATTCTAGAGTTGGGCGCCGGCTTCACTTTTGTGGCGCGGCAGAAGCGGATGCAGGTGGGACCTGACGACTTTTACCTGGATTTGCTGTTCTTCCACAGGAAGCTGAGGCGGCTGGTGGCGATAGAGTTGAAGTTCGACAAGTTCAAGCCGGAATTTAAGGGGCAGATGGAACTTTACCTGCGCTGGCTGAATAAATATGAGCGCCAGCCGCATGAGGAGGCCCCGATCGGCCTAATACTGTGCGCCGGTAAATCTGAAGAGCAAGTGGAACTGCTGGAGCTGGATAAGAGCGGCATTAAGGTGGCGGAATATTTAACGGAACTCCCTTCCAGGTCCGCGCTTGAAACCCGCCTGCACCAGGCCATAGCGCACGCCCGCGAGCGCCTGCTAGCGCAAGAGCAGCCGGAAAATATCCGGTAACATAATACGTATATGCCAAACACCGCCTATGAGATCTTGCAGTATTCCGTCTGCGACGGCTGGGTTAATAATTTATTGGACGGGGAAAAGAACCCTTACGTTTTTGCCACCCTCGCAGAAGCCGTCGCCGAGCTGCAAGAGGAATTCGACGACTGGAACGCCGAGATCCAGGCCGGCGACCGCGCCGAGGACGACGGCTATGACATTTCCACATTCCAAATTAAATGTGCAGCAACCGGCATGTTGCATGAGCTTGATCTGAGCGAGGGTAAAGTTGTGGTCTCTCCCGCCCAAACGTCCTCCCGCTAAGCCCCCAAAAGGGCCCCTGAATCCCAAAAAACCCTAAAGCCAACCCGACAGACGGTTGTCGCGTTGGTCTGCTATGCTATTAATGCGGCAAGGGGGGATTATGTCTGGAACGATTAAGAATTTAATCCGGAATGCAAATTATAGAACCTGGTTGGAGGATATAAAGAGCAGGGTTCGCAGCGCACAGCTTAAAGCGTCGGTGCGGGTTAACACAACTTTTCTTGAAATGTATTGGGACCTTGGATCTGATATTGCGGCCAAATAGGCACAAGCTAAATGGGGGGACGGATTCCTGCTTCAGCTAAGCAAAGATTTAACTGCGGAATTCCCGGATATAAAAGGGTTTTCCCACCGAAATGTTAAGTACATAAAGCAGTGGTATTTATTTTACAGCAGCGAAACTGCAATTGGGCAACAGGCTGTTGCACAATTAAAGGATGTGCCAATTATCCAACAGCCTGTTGGACAATTAAGGCAACAAGCTGTTGCCCAATTCACGCCGCCGGCCCCTGCGCAAATACTCCAGATCCCCTGGGGACACAACATAGTCATAATCACCAAGTGCAAAGATATTAACGAGGCGCTTTATTACGCTGCGGAAACGCTCGCCAACGGCTGGAGCCGCAGCACGTTGGGCTGCCAGATAGAGGGGCGGCTTTATAAACGCAGTGGTAAAGCCGTAACTAACTTTTCCGCCACTCTGCCAGCCCCGCAGTCCGACCTGGCTCAACAGATGATTAAGGACCCGTACACTTTTGATTTTATGCCAGCGGCCTCCGGTTACCGGGAGAAAGACCTGGAGCAGGGGTTGCTGGATCACATTCAGAAGTTCCTTGTAGAGCTAGGGGTGGGCTTCGCGTTCGTGGGAAGGCAGGTGGCGTTCGAGATTGGTGAAAAGGAAAAAGGATTCTTGCGACAGTGTCGCAAGAATAGACTTTTATAACGGCAACTCTTTCACAGCCCGTGAAATTTTGTCACGGGCTGTAATTGCCGCCTACGATTTAGGCCTTGTATTCTTTTATGCGCCGGGCCACTTCGTCCTTGAGCTCGGCCGGCTCTATTACCTGTATTGACGGCAGGAAGCGCAGGATAGTGGGGACCACCTCGTTGAAGTGAGAGTAGAGGGCTTCGATTGTGAAGGTATCGGCGCCTTCGTCCTTTATCTTCTGCTGGGGGAAGAACTCGGACATCTCAAAGTAGTCCTTTACGGAGTTGTTCGCTTTAAGAAGGAACTTGGTCTTGGCCTGGCTGAACCATATGTTTTTGGCGCCTTTCATGGTCTCGCGGGCCCATTCGGGCCGCTCGAAGGTCTCTTCCGGCAGCGGCTCAACCTTTACTATGTGGGAGCTGCGTACTGTGCGCAGGTTCTGGCCCTTATCGTCCAGCACATAGCCCAGGTACCAGAGGCCGTCGCAGAGTATCATTGAAAAAGGAAGGGCCTTTACAGTAGCCGGGCCGCTGATCTTGGTATAGGTCAGGTTTATCTTGTGGTGCTTCAGGATGGCGTCGTAAAGCTCGTTATGGCAGGGCATCTTGGTTGCGGGGTTCTTCACTTTCGGGGTTATCATGAAGAAGGGGTTTTCCTGTCCCTGTACCGGGAAGGCTTTTTTTATGGCGCGCAGGGCGGAGGCGTTAACTTCCCCGCCGAATACCTTATCTCAAGGCGGGGCTTATTTTGGGGTAATTTACAGGCAGTTTTAATCACCTCGAATTCGAGGTGATTAAAAAAGAATAAGGTTAGAGAGTGTTCTTGCGATCAGGGCGTGTCTGCCCGCTTAGCGGAAGGATGGAAAACGATGGTGAAGCCGGTGTCATCCGGAAGCTCGAGGGTTATCCGGAACGGGATTTTCCCGTATTTGGCGGCAACCCTGGCGCGTATTGCCGGCACGTCTTCCCATTTAAAGCCTGTCAGGTTCTCTATAACAATTTCTTTTCTCTTGTGGGTTGCGGTTACAACCGCGAGAATTCCCCTGCTGCTTGTGTGGGCGGGGGGCTGATCGGGCTTTGTCTTAAGGTTTGCTTTCTTGCCGGCCCATTTATTCGTAGTTTGGTATTTTTCCAGCTCTTCTCTTAAGAACAGCGGGTAATTGCCGGTGCGCGAATGTATATGTATTTTCCCTTTTGAAACCAGGTTCCTGAAGGCTACCGGGTGGTAATCCAGGAAGCGCGCTGCCTCCCTGGAGGTGAATAGCTCCAGTCCGGTTCCCTTCTCATATAATATGTCGGTTTTGCGTTTTGACATCTTGACAATCGCGGCAACATGTACTACACTAGTGTAATAGTATGCGGTCCATACGCTTCAGTGATCCTACAAGTTGATTATACAAATTAACAAATTTTTGAAGTTTTGGGCGCTTAGGGGGGCTAATGACATATAACGCTGATGAAGGATTGCTTATTCGTATCGGGCGCAAGATAAGGATCTTGCGAGAGAGTTCGCATATGACGCAGGGGGTGTTGGCTAAGAAGCTTCGCTTCAAAAAGGAGGCTGTGGCCAGGATAGAGAAGGGTGAATACAACATGTTGATGAATACGCTTTTTAAAATAGCGCATATATTCGGCAGACGACTTAAAATAACCTTCGTCAAAAGAAAGGGGGGAGTATGAAAAACAAGAAATCGGTCCCGCAGCCGAAGAAAGGCGACCCGGAATATGACGCGTTGATTGAGGATCTTAGCGAAATTGCAAAGTCGATCATTGCACTGGGGGAGACGGCCGCGAAAGCCTACGAGCCGATAGTGAACGATCTTATCAACTCGCGCTGTAAAGATCATATGGAAATACAGCGCACGATGGACTATCTTCTCGATTTCGGCGGCAACCCCGCCGTGCTGCAGTTATTTAAAAATCTTTGCCGCTATTATTATCACCTGGACCCGGCGGCAACCTCGGACTATATCGGCTTTTACCTGGAGCAGTGGGAGCCAGAAAGGTATAAGAAGATCATAAAGGCACAAAAAAGGAAGAAGAAGTAAATCTGGAGGAATTATGGATACAGAAGGCCCGGTGATCAAGATAAAAAAAGGCGTGTTCACGGCGCGGGGGCAGCGAGTGGTGGCGGCAGCGGATGCAGCCGCCTTCTATGAGGTCACACTCCATGCACTTTTGTGCGCCGTAGCCCGTAACCCGCGCAAGTTCACGCGTCAGTTCATGTTCCGGCTTACCCAGCGCGAGCAGGCCGCGGTGCCGGCGCTCAGGCGCCTATCCAAACCGCCGCTGGTCTTCACGGAAACGGGCGTTTCCATGTTGTCCAGCGTGCTTAAAAGCGGCAAGGCCGCCCGTATAAGCGTGGAGATAGTGCGAGAGGTCATCCGTGCGCTGAAAAGCCTGAGTTTGAGCGCCTGGGACATGCTGCGGTAGCTGTCAAACACGACAGGCCCTTGTCGGGTTGGTCTGCTAGGCTATTAAAGTGTAAAGGAGGAGTTATGGAAAACGACATGTCACGTGCGGGTGAAGCTGGCAAAATAGTGCTGTACACAGAGAAAGGTAGTAGGGTAAAGCTTGAGGTTCAGCTTGAGAATGAAACTGTATGGCTGACGCAAAAACAGGTCGCGGAGCTATTTGAAACTGAAAGAAGTGTTATAAGCCGGCACATCGGGAACGTCTTTAGAGAGGGCGAACTTTCGGAAAAAAGCAATGTGCAGAAAATGCACATTGCAAATTCTGATAAGCCGGTGCGGTATTACGGCCTTGACGTTATAATTTCAGTTGGCTACAGGGTTAACTCTAAACGCGCCACACAGTTCCGCATCTGGGCCACCGACATCCTGCGGCGCCATCTGGTGGACGGCTACACCATAAACCAGAAGCGGCTGAAAGACAATCAGGATAAGTTCCTGGCTTTCCAGCGCGCCATTAAGTTGATAGAAACCGTAAAGGCGAGCAAGTCGCTGGAATATAAGGAGGCGATGGGCCTTCTGGACGTGATCCGCGACTATAGCCGCGCCCTGGGCCTTCTGGATGATTACGACCATAACCGTGTCGCGGTCAAAGGGGTAAGCCGCGGTTCAGGATTCCGTCTAACGTATGAGCTGGCTCTTAAAGCGGTGGCCCAGCTTCATGGCGGCGGGTCAACCCTTTTTGGGAGGGAAAAGGATAAGTCTTTCGCGAGTTCCGTGGCGACGATTTATCAAACTTTTTCCGGTAAGGAGTTATATCCAAGCGCGGAAGAGAAAGCCGCCCACCTGCTGTATTTTATTGTGAAGAATCACTCTTTCGTCGACGGCAACAAGCGCATAGCCGCCGCCTTGTTCCTATGGTTCCTGGAAAAGAACCGCCTGCTTTACCGCGCTGACGGCACGAAGCGCCTGGCGGACAACGCCTTGGTGGCTTTAACGCTTATGATCGCCGAAAGCTCTCCGCCAGACAAAGACCTGATAGTGCGCCTGGTCGTTAACCTGATAAACAAGGAAAACTAAATATGGCGGATTAGCGGCGTCTGGCTGAATGGCGAAGGAAAAACCAAGGTTTCCAGGCAGCAGTGGGATAAGCTGGCGAGCTCGGTGGAGGCGCTGTCTGACGCCCCGGTTTACCTGAGCAATATGGAGGCTGGGCCCCCTGCCTAAACTGCTCCGGGAGGTGAAGAAATTCGCCGCCAGAAAGGTCAAGCTTGTAGTGATAGACAACGTCAGCCTGTTGTGTAGCCGGCCTGCAGGGAGGAAAGGCGTAACTTTATGCGGGAAGTTTAAGAAACTGGCTAAAGACATCAAATCCGCGGTGAGGTAGGCGTACATCACGTCGGACTTGCTCTCCTTGTTGTCTTGCATCAGCTTCTGATCGCCCAGTTTCAGGATCATCTCCCGCATTGCCGCGCAGAAGTCCTTGAGCTGCGTGAAGGGGCACACCCAGACGCCGTCTTCGAGGAAGTAACTGCTTTTATCCTGCGGCAGCGTCTTGGACGCTAGCACCAGCAGGTCCGCGTTGACGGACAGGTTGTCGGCCTTGAATTTCGCCAGCCACTTCTTGTCGAAGCCCTGCGTGCGCTTGCTTTCAAAGTAGATCTTGCCGGCTTGCTTGCCGGTCTTCGTTATAACCGTCTGTATGCAGTCTGCGCCGGGCTGGCCTTTGGCAATCGGGGTTATCTCGTCGCCGGGGAAGAGGCCGCGCAGCATCTCTTCGATGGTCAGTTCCTGCACCTCGCCCTGGGTCTGCATGGAGCCCTGCTCCGCCCGTTGCCGGACCCTCTCCATCTCTTCTTTCATCTGGCGCAGTTTTTCTTCGCTCTCTTTCAGCTTGAGCCCCGCCTCGCTGTCCAGCTTAACCTTCTGCTGGGCAAGCTCCTGTCGCAGGCGCTCGCTAGTCTCCGCTTCCTTGTCAGAAAGGGCTTTGCTTACGGCTAAATTTGTTTCACGCTTGGTTCTTTCCAGTTCCCCCTTGAGCTTGTGCATCTCGCAAAGCTCCATGGTTGTAAGCTCCAGCTCCCGCGTCAGCGCCTTGCTGCTCTCCGCCATCTCGCGGCGCACGGATTCCTTGGCAGCCGCCTCTATCGCGGCGCGGCTTTTTGCTATCTCGGCCTGGGCAGCCTTGCCAGCTGCCTCCGCTTCAGCCTTAAAACGTTGTATCTCTGCAGCGTGAGCCGCCTGGATGCCGTCCTCTATGCTTTTATAGAGGATTGAGCTTACATCTATCACCGCGCCGCATTTTGGGCAAGTAGCTTTAGTCTGTTCCATAATTAATCCTTTTAAGTTATTCCGTTAGAATACCGCTTCAGACTTCTTCGGCTCCATTGTAAAGCCCAGCGTGGGGGAGTCGTCGTCCGCTTTGCCCAGGCCTTCGCGGGCCCAGGTGTTTTTGTACTGGCCTTTTATCTGCGCCAGGCGCTGCTCTTCTCCCGGCAGGCCGAAGCGCCAGATCCGGTCGAAGCGGCTGGGCCGGTGCACCAGGGCCGGGTCCAGCTTCTCCGGCGCGTTGGAGGTGGCCATTACCAGCACGCCTTCGCCGCTGGCCAGGCCGTCCAGTTGGTTCAGGATGTTGGACATGGTAATCCCGCCGTTGTGTCCGACCTGCGGTGGCTACGCTAAAATAACCCGAAAGCCTGTTTATTCAGCTGTTATTGGTCGGGTCATCTATGGTGGCGGTGAA
Source organism: Elusimicrobiota bacterium (assembly GCA_030651035.1). Classification (GTDB taxonomy): domain Bacteria; phylum Elusimicrobiota; class Elusimicrobia; order Elusimicrobiales; family UBA9959; genus UBA9959. Next base: position 2,344 of record JAUSCK010000284.1, on the reverse strand, counting down.
TATGGCTTTCGCTATTTGCGAGAAATCTTCTTTCGGTATATCCATGCCGGATATCTTCATCAGGAAACGAATTTTTACCATACTGAGCGCCAGGGCGCCGCAGGCGGCTGTAAGTATAAGGTCCGGCCTCGTGCCTTTGGCCTTTTCAACGTCTATAGTCGTTTTCACCATATTGCCGATATTTCTTACAAGGAAGTGCGTGGGCAGCTTGATCTGCGCGGCGGTTTCTGTCGCCTCCGCTTCTGTTTCCCCGGGCGTTTCCGTAGCAGGTTCCTTCTTTTGTTCCAGCAGGGGATTGTCCAGGAACTGGCTCGGACCTTTAGCGGCCGAAGACAAAAAGCGCACCATTTTAGTCATTATGCCGGACACGTAGATCAAATGCTTCTCGCTGTTCTTCCCCAGTGTTCCGGCGGTAAAGAAGGACATCCCGTCCAGGAAGTTTTTTTCCGCCTCCGAAACTTTCCCGGTGACCTCAATCCGTATGTTCCTGTCCTTGGACGTCCCCAAATTCTTGATGAAGCTGTCTTTGCTGCGAATATTTTTATTTTCCATAGCTCCTCCTGTAAAACATTGTACAGACAGGTAATGACAAACGCCTGACGCGGCGCTATTAGGCGCTGAAGCCTACTGTGGGGCCTTCTTTGAGCTGGCGGCTGAGGCCCTCTCTGGCGGCAGTGGCCTTGAACTGGGTCTTTAACTGGCCCAGGCTTGTCAGCAGGTGGGCGTCTTCCAGCTCCCTGCCCGCGTTTACGGCCAGGAGCATGGCGTTGGTTACAAGCTTCTCCGTGTGCAGTTTCTCCATGGCTGACTGGCTCTTATACGCGATAAAGGCGATGGAACTCCAGGTTTGATTGTCCTGCATCGGCAGGCGGAGGTAGGCGAGGGGCTCACCGTCTACGGAAAGAGTTATTTCGCCGTACCAGTGGGTAAATTTGGGGCCGCTGGTCCATTCGGCTGGCGGCAGGTCCGCGCCAAGTTCGTCGGAGTCTATGAGGTTCAAATACCCGGCTTTCGCCGCAGAATGCTTTACCAGCCAGGCGGGCCGCTTTTCCTCCAGATACGCCAGCAAAGCGGCTGTCGTGGCGGAGGCGCTGCCGCGGCTTGGCATCATTGTAAAAACCTTCCACCCGCTCTTAGCCGGGTATTTATGTTTAAACCTGGCCAGGACCCTGGCTGTGTATTCAGCTTCGCTCATAGTTCCTCCGGTAGTGTGTAGAATTATTTCTTCCGCTTGCCCACGGCTTTTACTTTAAAGTGGCTCATCAGCTCCGGCATGCCCGGGAAATCGCCGGCGTTATCGAGGAAGGCGCTGTGCATTTCAGCCGAGGCCTGGCTGATTTTCACAAGGCAGCCGAGGGTCAGCTCCGCCTCGCGCAGTTCGCGGGCGCGCTCCAGGCATTTCTCGCGCTCCGGGCCTTTAAACCAGCCCTTTTTGAGCAGGCCGCGCAGGTTGCGGCGCATTTCCGCCATCGTCTCGCGCATTACCAGGTACACTTTTACCGCGTCCACGGCCTCGGCGTGCTGCTCTATGGAAAAATCTATCACGTCGCTCATCACATGCACGGCGCTTTCGAAAATCATTCCTGACGCTGTAGTTTTCTTCTTCGCCATAATCCCTCCGTAATCAGGCCGCTTTGCATATATTTTACGCACTCGATCAGACAAGGTTGCGTCCGATGCCTCAGGAGCCGGTTGATTTCTTCTTTTCGCCGGCGCCCTCCTCAACCGGAGCCGGCCGCGCGCCGGTCTGCTTGAAGATCTCGTCCATAAGCCATTTTTCCATTATGCCCTTGATGGCCCTGGCGCCCAGGTCCCGCTTCAGGGCGGCCTCGGCCACGATCTCCGGCATGTCGGGGGGGATTTCTATATCCAGACCGGCTTCCGCTATTACGTCCCGGTACTGGCTCATTATTGAGTTTTTTGTCCCTGTTATTATGTTAACCAGGTCGGCTTTAGTGAGCCGGTCCAGCACTGCTATCACCGGGAAGCGGCCGATGAATTCCGGCATGAAGCCGTAGGCGATGAGGTCTTCCGGCAGGACCTGGCTCAGCAGGGAGTCCGGCCCCTGGTTGCCCTGCCCGGAAGCGCCGCGGAAGCCGATGCACTTTTTCTTCAAGCGCCCGGATATAATTTCCTCTAAGCCGTTGAAGGCCCCGCCGGCCAGGAACAGTATGTTCGAGGTGTCTATCGTTTTTCCGGGCCCGTGGCTATGGGGCCTTTCGCAGGAAATTTCACCGCCTTCAAGCAGCTTAAGCAGTTCTTCCTGTACGCTGCGGCCGCTTACATCGCGCTCGCCGCTGCGGTTTCTTTCGGCGATCTTGTCTATCTCGTCGATGTAGATGAT
>JAUSCK010000278.1 GCA_030651035.1 Elusimicrobiota bacterium | reverse complement strand
TCCATTATTACGGCGCCCTCGCGCCCAGGTCACCGCTGCGGCCGCTGCTGGTAGCGAAGGCGGAAAAAGAGGCGGACCGGGCCGCCCTGCGGGAGAAAATCGACAAGGTCAAAAAGAAAGCCGGCTCCTGGGCCGCCTGCCCCGCACTTTTTCTGTAAACGAGCCAAAGTGCGGGGCCTGCCTGGCCCGGGTTTTCGAGGTTTACCCACTCATCTGCCCCAGGTGCGGCCTTGAAATGAAACCGGTTGCCGTAATTCTTAATGATAAGGAACTGGTGCGCCTGCTAACCCACCTGGGCCGGTGGAATTTCCAAAATACAGGCAAGCCGCTCAGGCGTCGCTGTATGAACACGCCTGCGGCCCGCCGGATGAACAGTGTCAGCTGGATCCGCGGGTTAATGACGAAGCCATAGAACCCGCCCCGGCCGACGATTAAGCCAAACACCCCCCCCCTCTCCAGCGCGCCCGGCGACAACAACCGGGCGAAGAGGGCTTTTCTTAGATCCAAAGAAATACACTGATTTTTTTGTATTATTGATAAAATAAAGGAAGGGGAGCTTTTTCCGAAAATTTTCAAGCAGCGGAAAGACCGAAATCAAGGAAGCGCTTACGAAAACAGGCCTTATACGGACTACAATGTTTTCCTTCCATGTCGATGTTGCGCGAGTCGCAATCTCCCTGGCAGTGGCGATCTCGCTGGCAGCATGTCGCAATAGTTCTCCACCGGCTCAGGCGCACTTTTTTGAATCAGAAGTAAGCGATAATGATTTCTTCCCCAGGGCAAAACCGGAAGATGTCGGAATCGCCCCGGCAGCTCTTGCCGCATTGGTTACTGAAGCGCAAACCACCCGCTCCCATGCGCTTATTGTAATTAAAGATGGGCATTTAGTGGCGGAACGGTATTTTGGTCACGACACAAAACAGCCGCTCCGTGTAAATTCCATAACAAAAAGTGTTGTATCACTGGCGGTTGGGCTTCTTATTAAAGAAGGTAAAATCCCGGGACTCAACACGCCTGTTTCCAAATGGTACCCGGAATGGGGTAAAGGTAAGAAAACAAAAATCACTTTATGGAATATAATGACCCACACTTCCGGGTTATATCACGAACAAAGCGCGGAAAGACTTTATCAGCAGCACGACGTAATACGCTACTCGGCCGGATTGCCGGTTACTGACGAACCTGGAAAGAATTTCTCATACAGCAACGAGGCGGTTGCGCTTATCCCTGGGATAGTCCAAATGGCAGCAGGAAAGCCTTTAGACATATACCTTAGGGATCGGTTATTTAAGCCGATGGGGATTTCGTCATATGATTGGGACCGCGACCCGGCAGGTAATGTTATGGCCTATGGCGGGTTATGGTTGTTCCCTCGTGACTTAGCCCGAATCGGCCAACTGATGGCGGATACTGGACGTTGGAAAGGAAAACAACTCATTCCTGCTTCCTGGGTGCGGACATCTATTTCCCCCGCACGGGACAATATAACATGGTATGGCATGTTATGGTGGCTGTATCCTAGTCAAAAAACACAACCGCCGGTGGGAACGGATATCGCCACACCGGAGAGGAAGGGCCGCAATAAATCTTCCGACGATTTTACAGGTGGATTCGGCGCTGATGGCTGGCTAGGCCAATATTTGGTGGTTTATCCTAAATGGCATTTAGTCGCAGTACGGATGCACGCCGTAGAAGCGGGAAATGATGAGAGTGAAAATAAAAAATACGGATTTCAATCTTTTCAAAAACTTACACTCGCGCTTATTCCGCAGGGCTCCGATTCCCTGGGCGAGAAAACAGGAACATCAGCGTTTAAAGTTGAAGTCCATTAATCAATAATAATATCCGCGTGTACGCCGCAAGGCATATGGACAAGGCAGGAAACTGCGTCCAGGACACTTGAAATACCGACCTTACTCATGCTGCCCGTGTATACTCCGTGGACCGAAACAGATTGGAAGCCGCTCTTCAGTTCCCGCCGTGTGGCCTCGATCAGGCCTCTTACCGCCATTTTTGTCGCGGTGTAGCCGGAAGCGCCTTCCTCCGCCTTGAACGACGTAATGCTTCCAAACACAATAACTCTGCCGCCGTTAAGTTGCTTCAACGGCAGCAGGGAATGTTTTAAGATCATGAAAGGCGAAACCAAATTAGCTTCTACCATTTCTGAAAGTTCGGGCTGCGACAGGAACGGGATAGGATTGCCAACACCAAAACCCACCGTGCTTATAATGGTCCCAAGAGCTCACGTAATATTTGAACATACGACGAAGAAGTACCTGTCAGGCTTTCACCAAAACGGTGAAAAATCAGGCTAAAACAAAGGGGTTGTACCAAAACCGGCAAAGTTGGTGATTTTTTTAACCGCACGGCTTTCAAAACAAATAAAATGTACCCCGTAGGTAGAACGCAAATTCAATCCACGAGGTACATCTAAATGGTAACAAAAAACCTTGATAAGTTTAAAGTCTCGACGACAAAGCAGGCTATCACATCCTTTGCCGGACTACCCTTGCTGCTCGGGATGGCGAAAAGTCTTGGGCTGGAAGAACAGACTAACGCGTTGCCGTTGAAGGAGCGGGCGCGGGGATATAAGCCGGCCGAAAGCGCGTTCGCGCTGATGGGGTTGATCCAATCTGGCGGGGAAGCGCTGGATAATATTTCGGTGTTACAGGGCGACGACGGGCTGCGCGAATTATGGGGAGGCCTGCCGGCGTCGAATACGCTGGGGGAATGGCTGAGGCGGTTTGGGTGCAAGACAGTGCATCAATTGGGGCGGATACAACTGGCGGCAGCGGCGAAGGTGGTGCGCGCGTGTAAGTTCATACGTGTGACATTGGACGTGGACTCATTCTTTTTGGAGTCCCAGAAATCCGATGTAGAGATGAATTATGAAGGGTTGTGGGGATACAACCCGGTGGCGGTTACGTGTTCGGAATTAATGATGCCGATGGCAGGAATATTCCGTAAAGGGACAGCGTCGCCGATGGCGAACATAGCCGCGCTGTTAAAGCGGACGATAGCGGCGCTGCCCGGGATACCGTTGCGGGTGAGGTCGGACAGCGCCGGATTTCAGGCGAAGGTAGTGCGGGTCCTTATGAAAAAGGAAGTTGATTTTACCATCACAATGAGGAAGGACGAGAACGTAATGGAAGCGATCTATGGGATACCGGAAAGCAGGTGGAAACCTTATAAGACGGGAGCGTGGAAAAACCGCAAAAGCGAGATAGCCGAAGACCTGCATGTTTTTGTGGAAGCCCAGGATTTACCAGCCTGCCGGATGATTGTGATACGGTGGCCCAAGGAAGACCCCGGGTTATTTGATAAAAGCCCGTATGAATACCATGCTGTGCTTACGAGCATGGATACCTGGCCGGCAGGGCTGGTATTGCAGTTTCACCGGACGAGGCAGGACGGTTCCGAGAATGTGAACAAAGAGCTTTCAGGCGGGTTTGGCTTGTCAAAGCTGCCATGCCGCGAGTTTATGGCGAATGCGGCGTATTTCCAAATGGCGCTATTATCCTGTACGGTGAGCGCGGCGTTCAAGCATCTGGCGCTGCCTGAGAGCTGGAGACATTTTACAATCAAGACGTTGCGATTCCGGATGATCCGGCTGGCCGGAATAGTCAGTCGCAAGGCGAGATATTTATGGCTGAAGATACCTGAGAATTATCCTTTCCGGCAGATATTTGAAGACGCGAGATATAGGCTGCTGTGGCTTTCCACGAATATGAGCGCGACGTAGAAGCCTGGCGCTTGTTGATAAGACTGATAACTTTGGCACTTACGGGAGAGGTATGTCCCGAAGGAGGTAACGAGAGGAAAAAGGGTAAGCTGACCGTCCCTGAGGACCGAAAAAGTCCGTGAGGGACGAGGTAGTCGATCGGCATGCCACCCGGCTGGCCATGAGACAGTCTTAAAACGGAAGATTTTTTAATTTTTAGTGTCTTCCACGTTCCCAAATCGGCCTATTGAAAGTTACGTGAGCTTTTGGGATGGGTATAGCCCCTGATACGGCACATAGATAGTATTGTAAAATCAGTATATGCCGGAAATTAAAGTTCTTCCTGAAGAAGTGGTCTCCAAGATAGCCGCTGGCGAGGTTATAGAGCGCCCCGCCTCCGTGCTGAAAGAGCTCATGGAAAATTCCCTGGACGCCGGCGCGTCGAAGATCGAGATAGAAATAAAGAAGGCCGGCCGCGGCCTCATCCGCGTGCACGACGACGGGCGCGGCATGGACCGCGAGGACCTGCGCCTGGCCCTGGGCCGCCACGCCACCAGCAAGCTCAATGTTTTCGACGATATTTATTCCCTCGCCACCTTCGGTTTCCGCGGCGAGGCCCTCTACTCCGTTTTCGCCGTGTCGCGCCTTAAAATGGCCTCCTTCCGCGCCGGGGCCGATTCAGGCTACGCCATCGAGGGCGAGGGCGGCCGGGTGACGGCCGAACTTCCCGCCCCGCCGGTGAAGGGGACTACGATCGAGGCCGCGGATCTTTTTTTTAACACGCCCGCGCGCGCCAAGTTCATGAAGAGCGACGCCGCCGAGCGGGCCCAGCTTATTAAGACCGTCGAGGAAGCCGCGCTGGCCAACCTCGGGGTTTCGTTCAGGCTGGTGATAGACGGGACGGAGATACTTTCGCTGCCCGCCCTCCCCGGCGGCCTGTGGGAGAACCTCAAGAACCGCGCCGCCGCGATCTTCGGCAGGAACATTTACGGCGGGCTGGCCCGGGTGGAGGGCAAAACCGCCGGCATGGCCGTCTACGGCCTTGTCTCCAGGCCCGACGCGCTGTCCGCCACGCGCGCCAACCAGCATTTCTTCGTGAACCGCCGCCCGGTGGCCTCGGCCCTGCTGCGCCAGGCCTTTTACCGCGGCTACGGCCACATGCTCACCGGCCGCCATCCCGCCTGCGCGCTGTTCGTGGAGCTGGACCCCGGCTCTTTCGACGCCAACATACACCCGCAGAAGCGCGATGTGAAGTTTTCTTCCGAGAACGAGATCTTCAAGACGATCTCCAACACTATTTACGAGGAGCTGCTTTCAAAGCAGACCGCCGCCGTGGAGATGACGGCCCCCGCCGGCGAAAGCAGATTCGCCGCGCCCGACGTGCCCGCCTACCGCGAGGGCGCGGCTCCCCCCCCTCCCGCCGCGGAAACCGGCAGCCTTTTCGACGCCCCGGGCCAGGCTCCGCCGCAGGACGCCGCGGCCGCGCCCGACTGGCGCGGGCATGACCTGGCTTATCTCGGCCAGCTGGCCAAGAGCTACCTCCTTTTCGAAAGCGCCGCCGGCCTGCTGGTAGTGGACCAGCACGCCGCGCAGGAGCGGGTGCTGTTCGAGAAATACCTGGACGAGTTTTCAAAAGGCTCAATAAAGGTGCAGCCGCTGCTGGTGCCCCTGGAGACCGAGCTTTCGCGCTCGCAGATGGAGACGGTGCTTAAATGGCGGGACTGGCTGAACTCCGCGGGTTTTGAGATCGATCAGCGCGGCCCGGCCGTGGCCCTGCTGCGCGCGGCGCCCGCCCTTTTCTACTTCACGCAGCCGGCCTTCGCCGAATTCTTGGGCTACCTGTCTGAGGTTCTGGGCGAGCCCGAAAAGGCCGCCGAGGACATAAAGCGGAATATTATCGCCACCATGGCCTGCAAGAAGTCCATAAAGGCGCACGATTTCGTGAAGCCGCAGGAGGCTCTGCGGCTGATGGAAGATCTGAAAAAGACAAAAGACAGCTACCACTGCCCGCACGGGCGCCCCACCCTGTTCTACCTGTCTGGGTCCGACATCGCCCGCCGCTTCCAGCGCAGCAGCGCGCTTTGATCTTAAATTTAATTTCAGGAGAAACGCACATGGAATGGCTGTTAAACCCGCAGATCTGGATAGCGCTGCTGACGCTGACGGTGCTGGAGATAGTTCTCGGCGTCGACAACATTATTTTCATCTCTATCCTGGCTGGTAAGCTGCCGGAGTCGCAGCGGGACAGGGCGCGGCGGATGGGGCTGGCGCTGGCCATGCTGATGCGCATCGGCCTCCTGCTGTCGCTGACCTGGGTTATGAGGCTCACTTCGCCGCTGTTCTCTCCGTTCGGGCACGCTGTGAGCGGGCGGGACCTTATCCTGCTTATTGGCGGCATGTTCCTCATCGGTAAAAGCACCTTCGAGATCCACGAAAAGCTGGAGGGGACTGCGGGGCATAGTTCGGCTAAGGCCGCCGCGACCTTCCGCGGCGTAATAGTCCAGATAATGCTGCTGGATATAATTTTCTCGCTGGATTCTGTGATCACGGCGGTGGGTATGGCTCAGCAGGTCTCGGTGATGGTGGCGGCGGTGGTGATCTCGGTGGTCTTTATGATGTGGTGGTCGCGCGCCATCGGCGATTTCGTCGAGCGCCACCCCACCATCAAGATGCTGGCGCTGAGCTTCCTCATCCTTATCGGCGTCAACCTGGTGGCCGACGGCCTGGGCCAGCACATCCCGAAGGGCTACACCTACTTCGCCATGGCCTTCTCGGTGATGGTGGAGATGATCAATTTGAAAATGCGGGCGCGCACGGAAAAGCCGGTGCATCTGCGCGAAGCCTACACGGAAGCGCCAGGGGCCGGCAAGTAAACGATTACGGCTTCCGCGCGAAGTGCGGCATCTCGGCGGGGATCTCCAGCGACAGCTCAACGAGACCGGCGGGCTTGCCGTCTTTCAGCCAGGGGGTCTGGTAGATCAGCTTTTTAACGCCGTTCTTTTCTATGGTGTAGGCGTTGGTGAAAGGCTCGGTCAGCATTTTTTTCACTTTGGATCTCGACGGTTCCGGGTGGCAGTCCAGCAAGCTTTGGCCCAGCAGGCTTTCCCCCCCGTCCTTCGCGAAGGTGGCGGCCGATCTCCCGTTCATCTCTATGATCTTCCCTTCAGCGTCGCAGACCGTTATCGCGAAATTAACCCCGTCTTTCCAATTTTCCATAATTTTATCCATTTAGCGCGGTGTATGCTGTGCGCGTCTAATCCTGTTCTTTTTATATTATAAAATATAGCTATGCCCGAATCCCGTTTTCTTGAGCTGGCCGCGGCCCGCCGCAGCATACGGAAATACAAGGATATCCCGGTGGAGAGGGAGAAGCTGGATCTCTGCCTCGAAGCCGCGCGTCTGGCCCCGTCGGCCTGCAACGCCCAGCCCTACAAGTTTATCGTAATAGACGAGCCGGCGTTCAGGGAGAAATTCTGCGCGGCGATTTTCAGCGGGGTATACTCCGCCTGTAAATTCGCGGCGGCCGCCCCGGCGATAGTCGCCGTGGTTTCCGATACCGGCAAAGCCAGCGCCTGGCTTGGCAACCAGGTGCAGGGCACGAATTTCCGCCTTATGGACATAGGCATAGCCGCCGAGCATTTTGTGCTGGAGGCGGCCGAGCAGGGCCTCGGCACCTGCTGGCTGGGCTGGTTCGGCGCCAAGGCCGGCGCGAAAGTCCTGGGCCTTGGCTCCGGGAAGAAAATAGAGGTTCTGCTGGCGGCGGGCTACCCCGCTGAAAGCCCCGCCCCGCGCCCGCGCAAAAAAAGAGAAGAGTTTTCTTCCTACAACAAGATATGAAAAAACACCCGGGTTTATCAAAAGGAATAGTTCTTTCCCTCTTAATTTCCTCCTTCGTCCTTTATCCCTCATCCTTTCTTCATGCCGCTGACTGCTCCAAAAATTCGGACGCCTGCGCCGCGGGGGCCGGAAAGCTGTCCCCCTTCGCTGCCGCTTCCATGGTGGAAAACACTACGGCTCAGGCCGCCCCGGCCGAGGCAAAAAAAGGACAAGCCCCGCTGAAGCCCGCGAACGCCGCCCCGGCCCTGGCGGTCTCCTCCTCCGTTCCGCCTGTTCCCGCCGGGCCTTCGTCCGAGGCGGGCGGCAGGCTTTCCAGCCCCGCCTGGCTTATTCTCGTGATCTCCGGTTTTGTCGGACTGTATTTCTACCTGCGCGGCGGGATTAAAAAGAGGAGGCGGAAATGATAATCGATTACGCCGATTTTACCAGGGCTTCTAACATAATACATTGGCTGCAGGGCGGGGCGCTGCTGACACTGGGCGCGGCAGAAGCCTACGCGCTGGAGAACAAGGGCAATAAGTTTGTCCTGGCGGCGTCGCTGGTCCTGGCGGTCTCCGGCGCGGCCATGTTCGCGGCCGTGCTGGCGCTGCCCGGCGGCTGGAGTTTTGCGCAGCTGGAGACGGCCCTCCAGGTGCGCCGCGGTTTCTACCTCTTTATAGCTTTCGCCTGCCTCTACGGCGCGGCCGGCCTCAGCCTGCTCATGCACGAGGCGCTGGGGCGCCGCGGCGGGGGCTGGCGGGCGATGTCCCTGGCCCTGCTCGCTCTTGCCGGCATGCTTTACTTCATGATGGCCGGGCGCGTCAACGAAGACGCCTGGCGCCAGGTAATGGTCTGGCACTCTGCTATCGGTGTTACGCTGCTGCTGGCGGTGGCCGCGAAAACGGCCGACATCTTTTTCAGCCGCCGCGCCCTGCACCTTGCCTGGGCGGTGCTGCTGCTGATAACCGGCCTGCAGCTGGCTTCCTACAGGGAGACGGCGTCGGCTTTTGCCCCGCGCCTGGTAACCTTGGAAAGCGCCCCGGAAGTTCCGCCGGCCGCGCAGCCCGCACCTTTAAAAAATGCAAAGCCTGCTGATAAAAAACGGCCTGGTCATTGACCCGGTCTGCGGTGAAGCCCTTAACGATATTCTTTTAAAGGGCGGCCGGATAAGCCGCCTGGCCCGGCGCATAAAGCCGCCGCCGGGCTGCCAGGTCTTTGACGCCGCCGGGCTCTGGGTCTTTCCCGGCTTTATTGACGCCCACGTGCACGCCAGGGAGCCGGGCGCCGAGGCGGCCGAGACGCTGGAGAGCGCCGCGCGGGCCGCCGCCGCAGGCGGGATAACCGCCGCGCTGCTGATGCCGAATACCTCGCCGGCGCTGGCGACCGCCGCGCTGGTCAAAAAATACCGCCGCCGGGCCGCCGGCCTGCCGGCCGCTCTTTATTTTTCCGCCGCCGCCACCGCCGGACGCTCCGGGAAAAGAACTTCTAACCTGTCCGCTCTGAAAAACGCCGGCGCCCTGGCCTTTACCGACGACGGCTCCTGCCTGCCGCGCGGCCTGCTGGCGGGGCTGATAAAAAAAGCCGCCGCGCTCGGCCTGCCGCTGCTGGACCACCCGGAGGAATTTTCAAGGACGGGCCGCGGCGTTATCAACGCCGGACCCGCGGCGCGCAGGCTCGGCCTGCCCGGCATACCTCCGGAGGCGGAGCTTTTCGCGGTGCTGCGCGACCTGCTGGCCGCCTCCGCGGCCGGGCCGATACATCTGCAGCATCTTAGCCTTGCCTCCTCCGTAGGCGCCCTGCGCGCGGCAAAAAAACTGGGCTGGCCGGTCACCGGCGAAACCTGCCCGCATTATTTCACCCTTTCCGACGCTGATATTAAAACTGACTGCGCCGATTACAAGATGAAGCCGCCCCTGCGCTCCCCGGCCGACCGGCGGGCCGTGCTGGCCGCCATAGCCGACAGGACCATAGACCTTATAGCCAGCGACCACGCCCCGCACGAGCGCCGCCTTAAGGCTAAAGGTTTCAAAGGCGCGCCGTTCGGAATTATCGGGCTTGAGACGCTGGCGCCGCTGTGCGTCACGGCGCTGGTGCTGGCCGGGCGGATAACTAAAATGCGCCTGGCTGAACTGGTGAGCCTTAACCCGGCGCGGCTGCTGGGGCTGAAGCGTAAGGGCCGCCTGCGCCCCGGCTTCGACGCCGACCTCACGCTCCTCGACCCGCGCCGCGTAAGAAGGGTTCCGGCGGAGTTCGTGTCAAAATCCGCCAACTCCCCGTTTATCGGCATGCCCCTCCGCGGCTGGCCGGCAGCGACCATAGCGGCGGGAAAGATGGTTTTTTGTAAATAAATCCCGGGTCAGGCCCACCGCCGCAGGAAAAAAGCCCGCAGAAGCAGCTTCAGGAAGTACAGCTTGTTGGGAACCCCGGCGACCTGCCGCAGGAGGTGCAGCGGCCGGAGCCGGTAGAACCTGGTATAAGCCCAGCCGCACATGCTCGTGAATAACCAGTCCGGCACTGCCGAGAGGTTCACCGAGCAGCTGAAATAATCGCCGCCCGCTGCCGCCGCAACCCCGGGGTAATCCCTGACGGCATCGAAGAGCGGGGTGCCCGGCTTCGGCGTGACGTAAAAAAAGTTCGCATGGTCGAAGGGCTGCCTGACGGCGAAATCTATGGTGGCCAGCATCTCCTTCCTTGTTTCTCCGGGGAAGCCCAGCATGAAGAAGCCGCCGACCGTGATCCCCTGCCCGGCGGTAAAGCGTATTATTTTGGCGGCTTTCTCCAGGTCGAGGTTCTTTTTTATCTCGCGCTGCAGCCTCGGCGAGGCTGTCTCTATGGCGTAGACCACCAAATGCGTCCCGGCCTGCCTTAGCTTGACCACAAGCTCTTCGTCCATCCGGTCCACCCGCAGGCCGTTAGGGAAGGAGAGCTTCACGTTGAGCCCCCGGCGAATTATTTCGTCGCAGATGCTCTTGGCCCTGGGCAGGTCTATGTTGAAGATATCGTCGAGTATCTCTATCTCCTCGGCGCCGTATTCCCGGACCAGCGTCTCCAGCTCTCCCAGCACGCTCTCCACGCTCCGCAGGCGGGCCTTTTTCCCGAAGATATTATGGCAATAGATGCAGCCGTACGGGCAGCCGCGCGAAGTGATCAGCGGCATGCTCCTTTCCGAGACGAGAAAAGGATTCTGCGAATGCCGGTTCCACAGGTGGAAGTATTTTTCCACCTCGGCCAGGTCCCAGGCGGGCAAAGGGAGCTCGTCCAGCTCCGCTGCCGGCGAGCGCGGCCGGTTCAGCACCGTGGCGCCGTTCTTTTTAAAGCCGAGCCCGTCGACGCCCTCGAGCGGCGTACCGGCAGCCAGGGCGTCCAGAAGCGCGCATGCGGTCCTTTCACCTTCCCCCACAACGACAAAATCCACCTTTGGGTCATTCAGGGCCTCCGCGGGGCTGGAGGTGGCGTAAGGGCCGCCGACCACCACCTTGCAGGCTGGCGCGGCCGTCTTGGCCTCCGCCGCGAGCCTGTGTACCTCGCGGGCCTCCTGGCTCATCCCGGTTATGCCGACCACGTCGGGGCCGAACGCCGCTATCCGCTCCCTCGCTTCCTTATGGCTGAGCCTCAGCATCCGGGCGTCGATGAACCGGACCTGGCTATAGCCGGCCTGCCGCAGCGCCGAGGCGATATGCAGGGGCCCCAAAGGGATATTGGAGCAGGCGAAGGAAATGGCGCAATAGCGCGGGTTAGGCTGTATCAGCAGGATCTTCATGGGCGCGGTTCCGAGAAAAAGCTCTCCCTCTTCTTCCAATTTATCTATGATACAAAAAGCCGGGGCGGTTTTCCGGAGTTTTAAAAAGCTACGTTTCGCCCGGGTTGGCGGCGGCGCTTATTGGCCGCAATATTGCTAAAATAGTTACACGACCATGGGATTTTTATACCGGAAATTTATCCGCCAGCTGCTTTTCAACCTCAACCCTGAGCTGGTCCACGACGCGGTGATTAAGACCGCCCGCGCGGCCCAGCGCGTGGAATTAGTGAATTCCGTGGTGCGCCTGCTGTCGCGCGCCAAAGACTTTCCCCTCACCGTGGCGGGCATAAAGTTCCGCAATCCCGTCGGGCTCGCCGCCGGGTTCGACAAGAACTGCGAGGCGGCGCGCTTCATGGCCGGCTTCGGCTTCGGTTTTCTCGAGCTGGGCACGGTGACGCTGCGGCCGCAGCCCGGCAATCCCAAGCCGCGCCTTTTCCGCCTGCGCGACGACCACGCCATCATAAACCGCATGGGCTTCAACAACGCGGGCGCCTTTGACGCGGCCCGCTCGCTTTCGCGGCTGCTGCCGCTGCCGGTGCCGGTGGGCATAAGCGTGGGGAAGAACGCCGACTGCACCATGGACGAAGCCCCCAGGAATTATCTTGAGACGCTTAAGATAATGTACGACTACGGCGACTACTTCGCGGTGAACATAAGCTCCCCCAATACGCTGCAGCTGCGCTCCCTGCACGGCGGGGAAAAGCTGAAGCGCCTGGTGGAGCCTATGCTGGATTTCGCGTCCGGCCAGAAAAAAGTCAAGCCGTTCTTCGTGAAGATAGCGCCCGACCTGGAAGACGGCGACCTGGCGGGGGCGGCCGCGCTGGCGGTGGAGAAAGGTTTCGGCCTGATAGCCACCAATACCACCGTGAACCGCTCCGCGGTGCCGGCCTACTGGCGGTCCTACGAGGGAGGCCTGAGCGGCAAGCCGCTGCGCGAGCTTTCCAACACGATCCTGGCAAAAACCGCCGCGCTGGTTAAAGGCAAAGTCCCTCTTATCGGCTCCGGGGGGATTTCCGACGGGGCTACCGCGCTTGAGAAGCTCAGCCTGGGCGCTGACCTGGTCCAGGTCTACTCCGGCCTGGTCTACGAGGGCCCTTTCCTGGTAAAAGAGATCCTCGAATACCTCGGCCGCCACCACTGGCATTCCCCCCGCCACCACTAACTGGCGCTAAAACTTATGCATAAAACAGAACTTATTGTGGCGCTCGACGCGGATACGCTGAAGTCAGCCGAACACCTGATCGAAAAATTAGAGGGCCGGGTGAAATATTTCAAGGTCGGGTCAGTCCTCTTTACCGCCGCCGGGCCCGCCGCCGTGGACCTTGTTCATAAACACGGGGGCAAAGTATTCCTCGACCTCAAGTTCCACGACATCCCCAACACCGTAAAGCACGCCGTAAAGCACGCCGCCGCCATGGGCGTCTATTCAGTCTCGCTGCACCTCTCCGGCGGCGGCGAAATGCTGAAGGCCTGCGCGGAGCTGGAAAAGCGCCCCAAGCTTTGGGGCATCACCGTGCTCACCAGTTTTGACGAATACAATCTTTTCCGGGTCGGCTTCCGCGGCGGCATAGACAAGACGGTAAAGCTGCTGGCCTCGCAGGGCCTTGAGAACGGCGCCGACGGCGTGGTCTGCTCGCCGCTGGAGGCCGCGCGGCTGAAAAAAATATTCGACGGCAAGCTTAAGCTGGTAACCCCGGGCATCAGGCCCGAGGCGCGCGGCGACGACCAGAAGCGCGCCGTTTCCCCCGCCGCCGCCCGGGCCGCGGGCGCTGATTTCATAGTGGTGGGCAGGCCCATAATCGCGGCCCAGGACCCGGCCGCCGCAGCAGCAGCGATATTGGAGGACCTGAAATAATGGAAGAGGCTGAACTAAAGGAGTATCTTTCCTCCTGCGGAGCTTTCCTGGAAGGCCATTTCCAGCTTTCTTCCGGCCTGCACAGCCCTAATTACGCACAGTGCGCCCTCGCCCTTAAAAACCCCGCTTGGGCGGGGAAATTAGGCGCGGCCCTGGCGGCTGGGTGGAAATGGCAGAAACCTGACCTTATCCTGTCCCCCGCTATGGGCGGCCTTATAATAGGCCACGAAGTCGCGCGGGCTTTCGGAGTGGATTTTATCTTCACCGAGCGCGAGAACAACGTTATGACCCTGCGCCGCGGTTTTTCCCTGCCGAAAGGCGCGCGCCTGATAATAGTTGAAGACGTTTTTACCACCGGCAAGTCCACGCTTGAAACCGCCGCACTGGCAGCGGCCTGCGGGGCGGAAACTATCGGCGCTATGGCAGTGGTAAACCGCATGGGCGCAAAGGCGCTTCCATTCCCCTCTTTATGCATACTCAGGCTGGAGTTGCTGGTTTACCAGCCCGAAAATTGCCCGCTGTGCCGGGCCGGCGTCCCTGTAGTTAAACCCGGCTCCCGTAAATTCTGAATAAATATAAAAAGGCAGCAAGAGCTTTTTGCTTGCCCATATTACCTAAACCTCGGTGGGCCCTTTCCCCCTGATGATCAGGTCCTTCGCACCTGGTGTAATAGTTTGCGGTGCTGTAAACTAATTAAACAGAGGGAACAGGCTCTTCCCATAACCGCTGAGCTAAGGACACATGAAAAAAATATTATCGATAGTTGCGGCGGCGGTATGTGCGGCGCAGGCCGGGTATTGCTCCGCTTCCACGCTGCAAAGCCTGAAACTTATGGCCAATACGGAAAGCGCTACAGTCACCCAGGTCGCGGAGCCTGAGCTTCTGGATATCTTCCCCAAAGCGGCGGCCTATAGCGATATTGTGCAGGATGGCGTGACATTGCCGTATTATTTAATGGCATCCCGCCCCCCCTATACCGCGCAGGAGGCGGGTGTTGACAGCGGCTACCCGGTGCTTCTGTCCCACGCGGTAATACCGGATAAGAAGAGTCTTTTGAAAGCCGTAAGTTTCTGGAACGCGCTGCTGGAAAAAGCGGGAGTGAAGTTGTACGGTTTGAGCACCAGGGGCGCCCAGTCGGGTTACATCCTCGAGTTACTTTATCTCGGTGAGCCGGTCATAAAGAGCTATGACAGCTCCTCGGCGGGCCTTGTCTATGAGACCGCCGCCGACTCCGGCAAAGGCATGGGGGAAACCGCCTCGAAGATAGAGGCCGCCGGCGGAAAAGTGCTGGCGAAGTTTAACGTCAAGCGTGAGAATAAATATTCCTTCGCGATTTATTTCAGCGGCGGCGCGGCCGGAAGGAGCGCTTCCAAAACGGTGGACCTGGTCGAGGCGGCCGGCGGCCTGGCCGCCATAGTGGAAGGCGCCCACCAGGTGGGTGCGGCGATCTCCGGCCTGGCGTCCTATGCTTCCAACACGGAGAGCAACAAGACCGACTATAAAGGCAAATTCATGAGCGGGGGGAAAGCGGTTAGCGCCATGATCTCCGCCGCGGAGCGCCGTTCAACAGTTGTGGGGCTTCAGATATACAGTAATCAGAAACCGGAAGGCAGGGTCTACTCCTATCTTGTTTATTGGAAAGGCGCCGGCTTTTGATAGAACGGTATTAAAGACCGACTTTAAAGAAAAAGGCCGCCTGGAGCGGCCTTTCTCAACTGCCTGTTAAATTTCAGCCCCAGAACATCAGCTTGTCGAAAAAGAGCAGCGTGCCCGCGGCGGCCAGTATTACGCCCGCGGTCAGTTCCACGTAGTGCATCGCCGCTTTAAAACGCGACACGACGGAGAAGAATTTGGCGGTAAGGAGGGCGGCGGCCAGCAGCGGCAGCGCCATGCCCGCAGAATAGGCAAGCAGCAGCGCCACGCCTTTGGCGGCGGTCCCTGAAACGGCGGCCATCCCCAGTATCACGGCGAGGATAGGCCCTATGCAGGGCGACCAGCCAAGCGCAAAAGCGAAACCCGTAAGGAACGACCCGGCCGGGCCCTGCGCGATGCCGTGCGTGGAAAAACGTTTCTCGAAGTTTAGTAAATGGATGTTGAACAGCCCCGCCATGTGCGCGCCCAGCAGCACCATCACCACCCCGAAAACCTTCATCAGCATGTCTTTGTGCGCGGCCAGCAGGTCCCCTATGTTCGAAGCCGCCGCGCCCATCAGGGCGAAGGCCAGCGAGAAGCCGGCTATAAAAACCAGGGCGTTTCCCACGACCTTGCGGGTAACCACATGCGCTTCGCCTTTGACTATCGCGGAAGCGGAAAAGCCGGAAAGCATGGAAAGATAGGCCGGCAGCAGCGGAAGTATGCACGGAGTAAAGAACGACATGAGGCCCGCGCCGAAAGCTGTGAGAAACTGTCCCATTTTGCAAATCCTTTAAAAGTAAGATGTTAAAACTTTTTCTTCAGTGTTATCCGCTGGGTGCTGCCCAGAGTACCTTCCGGCGACATGGCATAGTCCAGATCAGCGTTCATTAATTTTATTCCCGCGCCCGCGCTGAACGCCCCCGCCGCGCTCTGGCCCGCCCCGCCATTTACGCCTCCGCGCAGGCTCAGGCCCGACATGCTTCCCGGCCCGCCGAACAGGGCGTACTCGGTACCCAGACTGTAGGTTGTGTGTTTATCATACACATAACGCCTGGCGTCAAAATTCAACATAAACCCCGCCACCGGCATATACATTATACCGGCGCTTACACTTAAAGGCAATTGATCCCGCTGTGAAATATATTTAATGCCGGGGCCAAGGTTCTGTACCGCAACACCCACAGATACCGGGAGCCCCTTTAAACCGCGTTGTACCCCCATATCCACGGCGTAGCCGGTTCCTTTAACCCCCGCTATAGAACTTTCTATGTATTTTACGGCCCCGCCAACACTATACATGCCGTATTGCCTGGCTAAAGCGAGGCTCGCAGCCTGGTCATAGGCAGAATAGCCGCCGGTTCTGGACCTTGAGGCCGCGCGGCCTTCCATGCTGCCGCTTGATAGCCTTGCGAAACTTAAACCCATTTTCCACCCGGCCGAGCCGGGCAGGGCAAAGCCCGCCCCTGCAAAGTCGTGCGCCGTGCCAAGGTACAAAGCGCTGTGGCTTAAAGCGGCCTCGCCGTGTTTTAGAGAGGCAAGCCCCGCAGGATTATAGGTTATGGCGCTTATGCCCATTGCTGAAGCGGCCCCGGCCGAAGACATGGCCCCAGCGCGGGCATCCGTGTCTATACGCAGGAACTCAGCGCCGCTTTCCAGCGCCTCGCTTATCTTTACCGAAGGCGTAAAAACAAACACAAGCGCCGCGCCCAAAACCCATGGTCTTGCAAGCAGATAAACAATACGGTTCAGCATGTCATGAGGGTCAGTTTTATGTTTCATAATCCCTCCTACCTTACCACCGCGAATTTTCCGGTTTTCTTCAATTTTTGCCCGGCCTTCTGCGCCTCTATGTAGTAAAGGTAAACCCCGCTCGGAATATGGCCTCGCCAGGTGTATTCATAGGCATAGCTTAAACCGTTGCCATCATCCAGTTCTGCGGGAAGCCCTGTAAGCGTGTACTCGTGCGCCGCCCGGCCGCTTACGGTGTAAATAGTTATCTTCACGCTGTCGGCTATGCCGGTCTCTATATGGAATACAGGAACTTCACTGCCCTTGGCGGGGTTCGGATACACGTAAACCTCACCCAGCCTGAACGCAGGATCTGGCCCGGGAAGGACGCCGAAGCCCCCTGCAGACATAGCAGCTGCCTTGGTCTTTATACCGCCGCCCGTCGGCGCTGAGGCCACAGGCAAAACCTCACCGGATTGGAGGATATTGCCCGTGCCGCTCACGGCGGCGGTCTTCACAAAATAATGCCCGCCCAGCAGGGCATTGCCGGACAACTTCATAGCCGAATACGGGGCGTATATGCAGGCCGCAAGAGCGGCCCCGCCATTGAATTTCAGCTCGGAAGACGTGCTTATTATTATAGAAAGCAGGGAGGCTGCGCCCGAAGCGTTCAATGAACTGCCGCCATTTATCGATATCCCGCCTTCCACTAATATATCCACCTTACCGGCGATCATAATACTGGAGCCGCCTGAAAGTTCCATGCCTTTAAAGTAATAGGTCCCGGTAGAAAGAACTATACTCGCCTTTGAGCCGAGTACCAGCTTGCCGTTCACAAGGCTGGAGGACACAAGGATATTGTTATTCACGGCCACGGCACTTTGAATTATGCCGGCCAGATTTATGGGCGCGGGATTTACCGGCGCCGCCCCGCTGACCTGCCGGCCGGTTATCTGGGCTTTGCCTGACAGGGTTATAGTGCTGGCCGTAACGTCGCCGAGTATCCTGGCATTGCCGCCAAGGCTTATAACGGCGTTGGATCTTACAGCGCCTGCAATATCCGCCGTGCCGGACATCTCAAGGCCGGAGACCGCCGCAAGGCCATCTTCCCGCCAGGTTGTCACTGCCGCCATTTTTTCTTTGACCGCTTCAATGTTGCCCGCGTTATCTTTCGACCAGAACCTTATTATGAAGGTGCCCGACTCAGGTATGCTGAATGGGGAAAGATAAGCTGTTACAGGCGTAAGGGCGCCGGTCGGGACGTTCTTGATTTCGTAGAAAATACTGTTAAGCCCGGACGCGGCCTCATTAATTACAGTGTCAACGGCAGATAAGGTTATTTTGGTTGCGGGTGTTATTATCGGCAGGCCGAAGGTCTCCGCTTTGGGTTCGCCGAAGCTTATGGCCGTGGCCGGCGGCGTATTATCCACGGCCAGCTTTGCGGTCTTCATTGTCTCGGTGTTTTGTACCCGGTCTAGGGAATAATACTCCACGGTATGCAATCCTTCCGCAGCTATGCTGAAACTATCCACATACACCTGCCAGTTGCCGCCATCTATCCTGTATTTTGTAAGCATCACGCCGGAAGCCGTATCATTGGTTAACGGGTCGGCGGCTGCGAAGGATAGAATACTTGCCGGTGTTATATAGCGCATCCCGTCCGCGATATAGAGCAAGGCGGAGATATTAAATGCCGTAACAGGACTTGTTCCATCCACGTTGACCTCAGCGGATTTAGCGGTCTCGATATTCCCGGCTTTGTCCCGCGAGCGGTAATAGACTGTGCGGATCCCCTCGGTGAGGCTGAACGACGAGGTGTAAACCATGAACGGCGCGGAATCGATGTAATATTCCACGGCGTTAATACCGCTTGCTGCGCCGCCTGAAATGGGGTCAGTGGCGCTTAAGTATATATTCGCCGCCAGATTTATGTAGGTTTTTCCGATTTCAGAAATATAAACCATCCCCTCCGGTCTATAAGTCGATATGGGCGCAGTTTTATCTATATTTACGCCGCTTACGGAAGCACCTGCCCTGTTGCCGGCATAATCCAAAGCTTCGCCGGAAACGCTTTGGCTTAAACCTTCCCCCGCAAGGGTCGCTGCGGGCGGACATGACTTCACGCCGGAGAGTCCGTCGGTACAGATATAACCCGCCGTCACAGCCGTGTTATTCCAGCCATACTCATTGGCAAGCGGGGACCTTTCCACGCTTATAAGCGGGTTGGTAAGGTCTATCTTAAACGCTACGGTCTTTTCGGCTTCAGTGTTCCCCAACTTGTCCTTGGCGGAGAAATAAACCTTATATAAGCCTTCTGCACTGACTACAACAGGTTCTATGTAGTTTTTGATTTCCGACTTCTGCCCGTTGGATTCAACCTGATAAGATATCCCCGCCACTCCGGAAAGTGCATCGTTAGCGGCAAGGTTGATGGTCACGGCAGAAACATGCCAGCCGTTTTCGCCGGGCGTCCCGGCAAGTTCGGCGGCGGTCTCCGGGGCGGTGTTGTCCAGCCCTATCGTAAGCGCCTTTTCCGCCTCTATGTTCCCCAACACATCCTCGGCGCGATACGCGAGACTATAAAGTCCGTCCGCCAGGCCCAAGGTTGAGACGGTAAAGGTAGATGTAAAGCTCGCTCCCTGCTTCGGCTCCGGATTCGCAAATGTCAATTCCTTCACTATTAAGCCGTCAGACTTCAGCCTGACAGTCTGATTTTTAACGCCTAATCCTATCCCGTCCTCCGCCAGTATCAGATTGTCCCTGCTGACAAGTTCCAGCGCCGTGTCGTTCTTGATATAGGTTGTTTCGTCAGCCGCCAGCCACTCGCCGCCAGCCACTGCCTGCACAGTCCTCGGCGCGAGCACATCATGCACCACCTCAAAGACCCCGCCGGACAGCGAGTTTATATTATCTGCAAAATCAGTGGCACTGATGGCCAGTTGCCATATTCCGTCGTCTATATCCAGCGGCTCTATGGACTGGCCGTTTATGACCGCTATAATTGAAGGCCTATTCCCGCGCGGGCTTCCTTTATCTTCGACTTGCGTCAGGAAAGCCTCAAAGGCCGGTGCGGGATCCAGGTTGTCTTTTACGGCGAACAGCACAGGAATTACACCGCGCGTAGCTATGAATGTCTGCCCTGCTACGGGCGAGGATATCGTTATAGTCGGCACACTTCGGTCTATATTCAGGGTCAGTGTGGCGGTGCTTGAGTTCCCGGCGTAATCCGTGCAATAGCCGGTGACTCCCTGCTCCGCCGCTTCCGCTGATATCAGCTTCTCAGGTGTGCAGTACGCCGTGCCGGAAAGCGCGTCGATCCCGGCAAAGCTCACGGTTACGGGTTCTTTATTCCAGCCATTGCTATTGGGAACCGGAACCTGGGACGCCAGTGTTACCGGCTTAGTAAAGTCTGTATTTATAGTAGCCGTGGAATACGCGATATTCCCAGCCCTGTCTGTGCAGGAGCCGACTACTTTCTGGCTTCCCCCCTCTACAGCCACAATCTGGCCGGGCGCACAGAAATCAACTCCGGAGAATGTGTCGGTGGCGCTAAACACAATCTCCGTCGATGAATTATTCCAGCCTTTGGAATTAGCCGGTGGGTTAACGGTATAAGAAACTACCGGCACGGTGACGTCTATATTGAACTCCAGAGTCTGCTCGGCCTCAGTATTACCGGCTTTGTCCCGCGCATAATACCGCACGGTGTGCAGATCTTCCGTGTTAACGCTTATGGGTGTTTGGTACTCGGCAAAAGCGCCGCCGTCCAGCGAGTAGAACGTTTTGGCCACGCCGGAAAGTGTATCTGTGGAAGTTAAAGTCAAACTTACAGCCGATGAATACCAGCCGTTACGCAAAGTACCGGCGAGCGCGGAGGCGCTTATGGGCGCTGTCTTGTCTATGTTTATTCCTTGAACAGCCGCTTCGGCGAAATTGCCCGCCAGGTCCGTGGCTCGGACTGTTGTGGAGATGTTCAAACCTTCCGCTGAACAAGTGATGCCGGCGGGGCAACTACCGACGCCCGACAGGCTGTCTGTGCAGGTGAAGTTAAGCAACACATCGCCGTTGTTCCAGCCATCGGCGTTCGATTGCGTCCTTGAAGATGTAAGCAGCGGCGCGGTGGTGTCTATGCTGATGGTATACATCGCGGTTGATGACAACCCGGCGTAGTCCGCACAGTAGCCTGTTACGGCTTGGCTTGATCCTTCAACATTAATAAATCTGCCAGGCGTACAGTACGCTATGCCGGAAACAGTATCTGTGCCGGTGAATACAACAGAAACCGCGCCGTTGTTCCAACCGTAGGCGTCTTGCGCGGGGGCTTGTGAGGCGGATACCACAGGGGTCGTCAGATCTACGCTGACTGTAGCTGTGGCATAACCAACATTACCCGCCGAGTCACGGCACCAGCCGGCTATTTGCTGCTCCGCACCCTCGGCGGATGTATTGCCGGAAGAGCATTCTTCTATGCCGGAAACAGCGTCCGTGCCGGCAAATACCACAGAAACCGCTCCGCTGTTCCACCCTGCCGCATTTGCCGGCGGATTCAGCGTGTAGCTTACGGTAGGAACGCCGGTGTCTATTTTGAAGTCAACCTTGCCAGCGGTTTCGATATTTCCGGCTTTGTCAGTTGAGTAGTACAGCACTTCGTGCGCGCCATCGGCGCTTACTACCGGCACATACTCGTAAAGCACATATTGCCCGCCGTCTAGTGAGTAATAGGTTTCCTTCACCCCGGACAGTGAATCGGTGGAGGTTAGGGTCACGCTTACAATTGACGAGTACCAGCCGTTGCGGTAGATTCCGGCAAGTGCGGACGCGCTGACGGGCGCTGTTTTGTCTATATTGATTCCCTGAATAGCAGCATCAGTGAAATTACCCGCCAGGTCCGTAGCGCGGGTAGTGGTTGAGATATTCAACCCTTCTGCTGAATAGGTGATACTGTCGGGGCAACTTCTAATGCCCGACAGACTGTCCGTGCAAGTGAAGTTAACCGCTACGTCTGAATTGTTCCAGCCATCGGCATTGGCCGGCGTACGCGTATGAGTTATAACCGGCACAGTTATGTCTATACTGGCGGTATACGATACAGTAGACGACAGGCCCGCGTAATCCACGCAGTAGCCGGAAACGGTCTGGCTTGAGCCTTCAGTTGAGATGGTCTTTGCGGGCTCGCAGTAGGCGATGCCGGATAGGACGTCAGTACCGGCAAAGCTAACCTCAACAGCGCCGCTGTTCCAACCGTAGGCGTTTTGCGCCGGGACCTGCGACGCGGATACAGCGGGTGTTGTAAGGTCTACGCTGACAGTTGCCGTGGCGTAGGTTACATTACCGGCCAAGTCTCGGCACCAGCCTGCTATTTTCTGCCCCGCGCCTTCGGAGGAGGTATTGCCGGATGAGCATTCTTCCACGCCGGAACCAGAGTCAGTGCCGGCGAATATCACTGAAATAGTGGTACTGTTCCAGCCCAACGCATTAGCCGGCGGGTTCAGCGTGTAGACGACAGTTGGGGTGCCCGTGTCAATCTTGAAGTCAATTTTAGCGACGGTTTCAATATTCCCGGCTTTATCTATTGAATAGTACCGCACTTCATGCGCACCGGCGGCGCTTACAACCAGCGGCTGCGTATAAAGCGTATACTGCCCGGAGTCCAGCGAATAATAGGTTTCCTTCACGCTGGACAGTGAATCGGTGGAAGTTAGGGTTACGCTTACAATAGACGAGTACCAGCCGTTGCGGTAGGTTCCGGCAAGCAGGGACGTGCTGATAGGTGCTGTTTTGTCTATATTTATCCTCTGAACAGCAGCATCAGCAAAGTTGTCGGCCAGGTCTATGGCGCGTGTTATGGTTGAGATATTCAACCCTTCCGCTGAATAAGTAATACCAGCGGGGCAGTTACCGATGCCCGACAGGCCGTCTGTACAAGTGAAGGTAACCTCTACGTCTGAATTGTTCCAGCCATCGGCGTTAGCCGGTGTGCGCGTATGCGTTATAACCGGCACGGTGACGTCTATGCTGGCGGTGTAAGATACGGTGGACGACAGGCCCGCGTAGTCCACGCAGTAACCGGAAACGGTTTGGCTTGCGCCTTCAGTTGAAATGGTCTTTGCCGGCTCGCAGTAGGCGATGTTAGACATGGCGTCGGTACCGGCGAAGCTCACTTCAACCGAGCCGTTGTTCCAGCCGTTGGCGTTCTGCGCCGGGGTCTGCGAAGCTGATACCGCCGGAAGCGTAAGGTCCACGCTGACCGTGGCGGTGGCGTAGGTTACATTACCGGCCAAGTCTCGGCACCAGCCCGCAAGCTTCTGGCCGGCACCATCGCCGGTTACATTGCCCGATGTGCATTCTTCAACACCTGAACCGGCATCCGTTCCGCTAAATGCCACGGATACAACACTATTGTTCCAGCCCGCCGCATTAGCCGGCGGGTTAAGCGTGTAGCCGACAGCCGGCGCGCCGGTGTCTATCTTAAAGTCCACTTTAGCGGCGGTTTCGGCATTACCGGCTTTATCAACTGAATAATATTTCACTTCGTGTGCGCCGTCGGCGCTTACTACCAGCGCCTGCATGTAAAGCGTGTACTGCCCGCTGTCCAGTGAATAATAAGTTTCCTTCACTCCCGACAAGACATCAGTGGCGGACAGCGTTACGGTCACGGCAGAGGAATACCAATCGTTCTGGAGTGTTCCGGCAAGCGCGGACGCGCTGATGGGGTTGGTCTTGTCTATGTTTATCCCCTGTACAGCTTCATCTGCGAAATTGCCGGCCAGGTCTATAGCGCGGGTTGTGGTTGAGATGTTCAACCCTTCCGCTGAATAAGTAATGCTGGCGGGGCAACTACCGATGCCTGACAGGCTGTCCGTGCAGGTGAAGTTCACCGCCACGTCGCCGTTGTTCCAGCCGTCGGCGTTAGCCGCTGTGCGGGTATGCGTGATACCAGGCGCGGTCAGGTCCACGCTGACCGTGGCGGTGGCATAACTGATATTACCCGCCAAGTCTCGGCACCAGCCAACTATCTGTTGGTCTCTACCTTCGGCAGAAGTATTGCCTGAAGAACATTTTTCAATACCGGAACCAGCATCGGTACCGGAGAATACCACAGAAACCGCGCTATTATTCCAACCGGCAGCGTTCGCCGACGGGGTCAGCGCGTAACCGACACCCGGGGCGCCGGTGTCTATCTTGAAACCCACTTTAGCGACGGTTTCAATATTCCCGGCTTTATCTATTGAATAGTACCGCACTTCATGCGAACCATCGGCGCTTACTACCAGCGCCTGTGTGTAAAGCGCATACTGACCGGCGTTCATTGAGTAATAAGTTTCTTTTACGCCCGATAGTGTATCAGTGGAAGTTAGGGTCACGCTTACTGCCGACGAATACCAGCCGTTACGAAAAGTACCTGCAAGCGCGGAGGCGCTGACGGGTGGGGTTTTGTCTATATTAATGCCGCTGACTGCGCTACCCTGATAATTCCCTGCCAAGTCCCAGGCGCGTACCGATGTGGAGATATCAATCCCTTCCGCCGAATACGTTATAGAGCCGGGGCAGCCCGCTATACCTGACAAACCGTCCGAGCATTCAAAGCCGATGGCTACGTCCGTATTATTCCAGCCGTCGGCGTTCGCCGGAGTCTTGAAATATCCCAGCAGCGGCGCTGTGGTGTCTATGCTAATGATATACGTTACGGTTGACGACAGCCCGGAGTAATCCAGACAGTACCCGCTCACGGTCTGACTGGAGCCCTCCACGGATATTATCCTCGCAGGTTCGCAGTAGGCAAGGCCCGACAAGGTATCGCTGCCGGTGAAAGCCACTTCAACCGGCCCATTGTTCCAGCCGGATTCATTAGGGCTTGGCAACTGGCTGGCGGAAACAGCCGGTTTTGTCAGATCAAGATTTACGATTGCGGTAGAGTATCCGATATTCCCGGCCACATCGCGGCACCAGCCGGCTGCTTTTTGCGTTACGCCTTCAACAGCTACTGTTTCGGAAGAACATTTATCAATGCCTGACAAAGTATCTGTCCCGGTGAAGACGACCTGGACGGCGGTATTGTTCCAGCCACCGGAATCGGGCGCCGGGATCAGCGCATAGTCCACCAATGGCGCGGAGGCGTCAATCTTGAATTCGATGGTTTTCTCCGCCTCTCGGTTGCCGGCTCTGTCCTCGGAGTAATAATACAGTCGGGTGATTCCGTCCACGCTGATAGTCAGCGGCTCGGAATAGAGTCGTTCTTCACCGTTCTCCCCTGCCCACTCCAGCCTATAGAGTATCCTCTTAACACCCGACAGCGCGTCAGTGGAAACCAGGATCACCGTAGCGGTGGAAGAATACCAGCCGTTTTTATATACACCTGAAACGGCAGCCGTACTGACTGGGGCTGTTCTGTCCAAGTTTATACCGGCTACTGAAATATTTTCCGAATTCCCGGCATTATCATCCCCCGCGGCGGCTGTAGAGATATCTGTTCCTTCGTCAGCAAACCGGATATCCGCCGGGCAGAATTTAACCCCGGATAAGCTGTCGGCGCACGCAAACTTCACCGCCACCTCCGAATTATTCCAGCCCGCCTCATTCGGCGCAGGTGTAGCCATATAGGACAGGTTCGGCGCGGTGGTGTCTATATTCACAACCAACGCCGCTGTGGAAGTCCAGCCCGCATAGTCCGCACAGTAGCCTGTTATGGCCCGGCTTGAGCCTTCGGACGTTATCAGCGCAGCGGGTGTGCAGTAGGACATACCTGATACGGAATCGGTTCCGGTGAAAGCCACCAAGACAGGTGTATTGTTCCAGCCATCGGCGTTCCGCGCCGGGGTCTGCGAGGCCGACACTATGGGAGCCGTAATATCCACATTAACCGTAACTGTGGCATAGGCGATATTGCCTGCAATATCGCGGCACCAGCCGGTGATTTTCTGCCCTGCTCCCTCAGCGGATATATTGCCAGAAGAACACTCTTCAACTCCTGAAACGGCGTCCGTGCCGCTGAATACCACGGAGACCACACTATTATTCCAACCCGCGGCGTTCATCATGGGTGTAAACGCGTAGTCAACAACAGGAACCTGGGTGTCTATTTTAAATTCAACTTTCCCGGAGGTTTCCATGTTGCCTGCTTTATCAACCGCATAATATCTCAGTTCATGCGCGCCCTCGCCGCTGACACTCAACGGTTGGGAATAACCCGCATAAGCCGCACCGTCCAACGAATAATAAGTCTGTTCTACACCGGACAAAGCATCCGTGGATCCCAGCACTATTCCTACAGCCGACGAATACCAGCCGTTCCTGTAGTGCCCGGAAAGAGCCGCCGTGCTGATAGCCGGAGTTTTATCTATATTGATACCGCTGACAGCTATAGTTTGATAGTTCCCCGCAAGGTCCCAGGCGCGCACCGAGGTGGAGATATTAACCCCGGCTTCTGAATACGTTACAACACCGGGGCAACTGGCCACACCCGCCAAGCCGTCCGAGCATTCAAAGCTGACGGCTACGTCCGTGTTGTTCCAACCGTCTGCATTGGCGACCGGTGTTTTCACGGCTGAAACCTCCGGGACGGAAAGGTCAATATTCACAATAG
The DNA here is from genome assembly GCA_030651035.1 of Elusimicrobiota bacterium. GTDB lineage: Bacteria > Elusimicrobiota > Elusimicrobia > Elusimicrobiales > UBA9959 > UBA9959. Next base: position 7,366 of record JAUSCK010000278.1, on the reverse strand, counting down.
CCGTGGAGTACGCCACATTCCCGGCCAGGTCCGCGCAGGAACCGGCCACCAACTGGGGTGAGCCCTCTATGGACACAATCTGACCAGGCGTGCAGGAGGCAACACCGGAGAAAGTATCGGTAGCGGTAAACACAACCTCCGCCGCTGAGTTATTCCAACCATTAAAATTCGCCGGCGGTATAATGGCATAAAAGACGATTGGCGCGGTGACGTCTATGTTGAACGTCACAGTCCGCCCGGCCTCGATATTGCCGGCTTTATCCTGCGCGTAATACCGCACTAAGTGACTGCCTTCCACACTAACCCAGACGGGCCCCTGGTATTCGGCTAATTCGCCGCCGTCCAGCGAGTAGAACGTCCCGGCCACGCCGGAAAGCGCGTCCGTGGAAGTTATAGTTACGGCAACGGCCCCACCGTAGTAGCCGTTATTATATACACCGGAAAATGCAGCCGAGCTGACAGGCGGGGTTTTGTCTATTTTGATGCCACCGACCGTGCTATCCTGATAATTCCCCGCCAGGTCCCAGGCGCGTACCGAGGTGGAGATATCAATCCCCTCCATGGAATATGTTATAAAGCCGGGGCAACCCGCTATCCCCGACAAACCGTCCGAACATTCAAAGCTGACTGTCACGTCCGTGTTATTCCAGCCTTTTTCATTGGACGGCGGCGCAAGTGTGTAGCTTATTTGCGGCAGCCCGCGGTCTATCTTGAACGTCAGGGACTTCTCCGTCTCTGCGTTACCCGCCCTGTCAATGGTCTGGTAATGCACTTCGAACACGCCGGCCCCATCAAAGACAACAGGTTCGGCATAGGCCTGCTCCGCCCCGCTGTAGCCTGAACCTTCCACCCTGTACAACACTTTATCAACCCCTGATAATGCGTCGGTTGAGATCAGCGTTAACGTGACAGCCGTGTTATACCAGGCGTTTTCCGCGACGCCTGAAAGTTCTGCGCGCGTCACGGGCAAAGTTTTATCAATGCTTATCCCGGACACGTCAACGCTCCTTATATTGCCGGCATAGTCAAAGGCGGCGGCGGTAGTTGAGATATCCGCTCCCTCCGAAGAGAACAGCCTCTCATCCGGACACGTTGCCACCCCAGACAAACCGTCTGTACAGGTATAAGAAACTTTAACATCCTGATTAGCCCAGCCATAGGCATTCGCCAACGGTAAACGCGCGGCGGATATACCGGGTGAGGCAATATCAATGTTCACAATAATGGTGGAAGTGGACGAATTCCCGGCATTGTCCAGACAGTACCCGTTCGCGGCCTGGCTGGAGCCCTCTATGGATATGGTCTTCTCGGGCTCGCAATAGGCAAGGCCCGACAATGTATCGGTGCCGACGAAAGCCACTTCAATTGGCCCGTTATTCCAGCCGGATTCGTTGGGGCCTGGCGTCGAGTTAGCGGAAACAACCGGTTTTGTCAGGTCAAGATTTACGCTTGCGGTAGAGTATCCCATATTCCCGGCCAGATCGCGGCACCAGCCGACGATTTTTTGCATGGCGCCTTCAACTGCTACTGTTTCAGAAGAACACACATCAATACCGGTTAAAGTATCTGTCCCGGAGAACACAACCTGCACGGCGGTATTATTCCAGCCGCCGGAAGGCGCCGGGACAAGCGTATACTCCACAGAAGGCGCGGAGGCGTCAATTTTGAATTCGATGGTTTTCTCCGCCTCTTTATTGCCTGCAATATCCTCGGCGTAGTAATACAGCTTAAATAGTCCATTCGCGCCGACGATTACCGGTTCGACGTAAGCTCTCTCAACGCCGCTCCCACCTGCCCCCTCCAGCCGGTACATTATTCGCCCGACCCCCGACAACGTATCCGTGGAAGCGAGGACGACAGTAACAGTTGAAGAATACCAGCTGTTCTTATATGCACCTGAAATGGCAGCCGTGCTGACTGGGGCTGTTCTGTCTATATTTATCCCTGTCGCAGAAATGTTTTCCAAATTCCCGGCATAGTCATACGCCGTGGCGACTGTAGAAATATTTAATCCTTCATCGGCAAACCGGATATCCGCCGGGCAGGATTTAACCCCGGATAAGCCGTCGGCACAGGCGAATTTAACCGCCACATCCGAATTATTCCAGCCCGCCTCATTCGGCGCGGGGTCCGCCGCATAAGACAAGTTCGGCGCGGTGGTGTCTATGTTAACAACCAATGCCGCCGTGGAGGTCCAACCCGCATAATCCGCGCAATAGCCGGTTACGGTTTGGCTTGAGCCTTCTATATCCACAACTTTTTCAGATTCACAGTAGGCCAAGCCCGACGCCGTATCGGTTCCGCTAAATACCGCCGTCACCGCCATGTTGTTCCAACCGTAATTGTTTGCGGCTGGGTTGAAGACCGCCTCAACTATTGGGGCATTAATATCCAGTTTAAAAGCAAGCTCTCTTTCAGTTCCCTTGTTGCCGGCCGTGTCCACAGAATAATATTTCAGGATATGCGCCCCTTCACCGCTGACGGCGAATGACGAGGAATAAAGCGCAAAAGAGGAGCCGTCAACCGAGTAATATAAGCCGCCCAGGCCGCTTAAGTTATCTGTGGAAATAAGCGTTATCCCCGCAGGAGACAATAACCAACCGTTCAGGCCGTACTCCGCCGCTATTTCCGCGTTCGACAAGGGCGCGGTAGTATCTATATTGACGCTGAAAGAAGCCGTAGAAGTCCAGCCCGCATAGTCCGCGCAGTAGCCGGAGATGGGAATCCCTATGCCTTCATTGATGATCGTGAACGAGGAACTGCAATACTCTATGCCGGAGACCGCGTCAGTCGCGGTAAACACCACATCTACAGCGGTATTATTCCAGCCATCGCCGTTTGCCGCCGGTAGATACGAATAACCGACAACAGGCGTGGAAATATCTACACCAAAGGCCAATAACTGAACACTTTCAATATTGGCGACATTATCAGAGGAATAAGCCTTAATATCATGCTTCCCTTCCGACAAAACGGAGAAAGAGGAAACATAACTGGTGAAGCTGGATCCATCCAGGCTGTAAAAAGTGTCCCAAATTCCCGAATTATCATCCCGCGCGCTTATTGCCGCGTCAACAGCGGAAACATACCAGCCGCCCCGCCCCTGGTCCCCGGACAGGGAAAGCGTGCTGACCGGCGCGATCGTGTCGACATATATCGACACGACATTTTCAGCCCCGATATTATTTACATTATCCTCGGCATGATAGCCTATGTTATATGCCCCGGCAGAGGAGAGAGATATTTCCGCCATACCGGACAGGGCGCTGCGGGTGCTCCCATTAACAGTGTAAAACAGCGCCTTCACCCCGGCGGCTGTATCCGACGAGATAAGCGTAATAGTGGACCCTGACGCTGCATATATGACCCCGCCTGCGGCAAATGACGAGCCGGAGATAGTATACCAGGCTGAAGGGGCGGAACCGTCCACTGTAACCTTTGCGGTTTTCACGGCCTCAATGTTTCCGGCCTTATCCCGACTACGGAATTCCACCTTGTGTGCGCCAGTAGAAAGCATGAATGGGGAAGCGTAGAGCGTGAATGGTGTTGCGGTGCCGGCGTCTATGCGGAACTCCGTAAACGCCACCCCTGAAGAGGTGCCGTAGACTATGGGGTCAAAAGCATTCAGGCTTACACTTGACCGTGTATTGATGAATAAGCCGGCTCCCGGTATTGTCCATGAACTACCGGCCACAAAAAGCTCACTCACCGGCGCGGCTTTATCCGTAACCACGCCGAATATCCCGAATAGCGACGCAATGCGCGTTATGGGCACGGTTATTTTATGGTTCAGGGTGTCCAACACCTGTCCGTTCAGCTTAACCCAGCCGGTTCCGGTGAAATATTCATAAACTGCAGCGTCAGCCTCAATAAGGCCGACACCTGCCAGCGCGGCAGTTGAATAGTAGAAAGTCAAAATCGCGGGTGGCTCGTAAACACCTTCGGGTCCTATCTCATACATGTTGCTCGCCATTGCCAGGGACTGCACAGCGGCGGAACCGATGGCCACCGCTCCGAGACCCGAAACCGTGCTTACCTGTGTAATATACGGCTGAACAGCGGAAACCATGCTTATTTCAGGATTCCCCGCTATTGTATTCGTGGTTTTGACTATATATCTTGTGAATATCATCGGGCTGTTTGAAAGTGCCGAGGCGTTGCCCGCATCGTCATAGGTTTTCAGGGCAAAGTAATAAGTGGTCCCGCCCGATAGGTCATAAATAATGAACCGCTCTGTATCCCCAGGTTGCCTGGGGGTAGTCAGATTTAAAACTCTTTGCGCGCTATTAAAAGCTGTATCATTTAAAATCGGCTCATTTTTATACCGTAATTCATAACTTTTGGCTACGCTGGTATTGCCATCATCTCCGGGCGCCACCCAGGAAACAGCCACCACTCCATCCGCTGTGTTTTCCACATATATCGAAACTGCGGAAGGTGGAATAGTATCAGGCACCGAAGTTTTATTTAGAAAAGAAAAGAAGGTATGTATATCATCACTGCCCGTCAACCCCAGCCTTGATGATGACTGGAGAATATCAGTTTTCCCATCTCCGTTTAAATCCTCAAGCGCCATAGTCCCGCATGTATTACCATATCGAGCATACCCGTATGTGGGAAGCGCCATAGGCGCCGCAAATGTTCCATCGCCATATCCCGCCATAACGAATACGTTCTGTAAATTGTATGGTGAAACGGCTATATCAACAACGCCGTCGCCATTAAAATCCGCGACACCTCCGCTGTAGAAGAGCGTTCCGCCGCTTGGTATCTGCTGGACTTTTTCAAATATTCGATTCCCCATATTAACAAAAACGCTCACTACCGCCGGGCCAACCAGGATAATATCTTTATGCCCATCCTGATTAAGATCAGAAACCAACGCTTTCCCCACATTGACAAAAGAATCGTAATCGTAGTCATAAGACAGAATAACCCTGGAATCGAATCCCGCGGATCCGTTCCCGAATAAAACCGCGTTTCTGAAAAGGATGTCCGTTTTTCCGTCACCGTCAATATCCGCCATTACTATCCCGCCGCCCCGGCCTGCCGGCAGTTCGGCCGGTATGGGCGTTGAAATACTGATAAACAGGGAAGCGGGATCTCCGAGGTAAACTTTTATAGCATTGCCGGAAACGCTTGCGATATCCGTATACCCGTCTTTGTTAAAATCGCCTTTTGATATGCCCGCATAAGGGATAAGGTGATCTATGGTTACCGGCATCTGGAAAGTACCGTCGCCGTTACCATACAATAACACCAACAACTCATCGTCCAAAGGATAGACCGGATTATGAATTGAAGCGGCTACATCCAATTTGCCGTCTTTATTAAAATCTGCGGCCACAGCATCATCGCCGTCAGCATAAGCGCCATTCGTTAGGGGAATTATAGTGTTATACACATTTCTAAATGTCCCGTCATTATTACCGGCATAAAAAGAATACCATCCTCCCCGGCTGAACCCGACAACGTCCGCTTTACCATCTCTATCGAAATCGCCGACAACCGTCACGCTGGTGTCCTGAATTGTCCATGGGACCTGCGGATACACCGGCCCTGGTATAGAGGTGCTGAATGCCACCTGGTTAGCGGAGTTGACAGAAAAATGGATAGCAGGCGAAAAAGCGGACAAATTGCCTGCCAGATCCGATGCTTTAAAGTTTAACAAGTGAGACCCATAAGTTAATAAAGGACTTTTCGCATTTATTAAACCGCCCTCATCGGTGTTTATCGCCCCGGTTAAATTCAAATTTTCATATATTTGTAGAACAGCCCCGGACTCGGCCCTGCCAAGAATAAGCGGGGACTGAGTATAAACCGTCCCAATATTAATGGGGCTAAGAATAACAGGCGCGGATGGCGGCGTATGATCCAGTCCATAAACCTTTATTTTCCCGCTATCGGCCACAAATACCCTGCCTGTAACCGGGTGTACGGCATGTACACCCGTGGGTGTCAGCGGCTCCTGGGTATATCCCGCAGGCAAGCTTCCAAAAGAGGCAATCGTCCCGCCGGTACTGGCATAAACCTCAAGCATGTGTTTCTGGGAATTGTTAAGATAGATATTTCCGAAATCGTCTGCGGCTAAATTGCCGCTGGCTCCCGGGTTCGTTGCCCATTCAAACAAGAGCTGCCCTTCGGGAGAATATTTATACGCTTTACTTAGGTTAGAGTTGCGTGTATACAGGTTCCCCTGCGCATCAGCAATTAATCCGGTATTGCCGCTTGGGAAGGAAACAGGCAGGCGGTTTAGAAATATTCCAGAGGCGTTAAGTTTAAAAATTACTCCTGTCCAAGCTCCTTCAAATCCAAGAATATATAAGAGGTTGCTTTTATCACACGTCACAAACACCGGGATTGTGTAAGCCAGGGCAGACTGGTTTGAGAGGTCCATATCATTTAGAAGCGCCCCGTTAAAACCAAATTTCTTGAGTTTAAATAAACCACGGGTATAGTCATAATCAACTATCCAGGTATCCCCGCTTGGGCAGGCAGCCATGCTTTTCGGGGAATACAGTTGTCCCGCCCCAAAAGCCCCAAGATATTCCCCATCAGCGGTATACTTCTGAACAGCTGCCCCTGAGAAGGTCAACATATTTGCATCTTTATCAAAGTTTATGGAAGTCCCGCCTAAAAAAGCTCCATTCCACGACCCAAATTTGCGTAAAAACTCGAAATACGGCCATTGCGCAGGATTCTCGTATTTTTTAGCGGCTACCGTCGCAAAAACGCTCTTCACTGCCGCCACATTCCCCGCATTATCCATGGCGCTGTAATACACGGTATGGGTGCCCGCGGACAGCGTAAACGGCGCGGTGTAGGTGGTGGCGGTACCGGTGGAGAGCGCCGCATCCACAGTGTAATATATACCCAGCAAGCCCGAGCCTTCATCTATCGCGGTAAGCGTAATGGTATCCGTAGACATCATTATCACGGCCGCGTTATCGCTTAAAATCTGGTTGTTTATGCTTGCCGTGACGGTGGGCGGCGCGGTATCAATTGCGGCGACGACCAGGTATACGGTCTTCAATGGCTCTATGTTGCCCGCGTTATCCTGGCTAAAGTAGTAAATCACATGCTCGCCGGCGGGCAGGCTGAACGGCCCGCCGTAGAAGCGGTTCTCGCAAGAACCCATGCCGTTTATGCCGCCGCTCCAGTCCATATAACTGCACTCGTCGGACGTGATATCCACAAGAAAATACGTGGTTGTAAGGCCGCTCATTACGCCGTTTGAAACTGTGTCCATGGCTACAAGCGTTATCACGTCCGTCGTGGCGGCGTAGACGGTCGCGCCGGCGGCTATCATACCGCCGTTTATCTCAAGCGCCGACACGGGCGGGGTGCCGTCCACGCGCAGCTCCAC